>JAWKTX010000002.1:0-328202 GCA_041398825.1 Planctomycetaceae bacterium
TTTGCGGGATGATGTGTTGAATATTACGGCAAGCGACCAGCGGGAGCGGCGGAGTCCGTACCGAGCGGCAGCTCGAACCGGGTGGAGGGCAATGCCCTCCTTCGATCTGGTGCAGTCACGTTCGGCCAACAAGGTGAATGAAATCACGGGCATCAGCAACACGACCGGTACGGCATGGGCGACTCCGTCGTACGATGCGGCAGGCAATATGACGGGCCTGCCGGATGCCGGAGAAAGCACACCAGTAGGCTCCAACCCGGCGTGGGTACCTCTGGTGGAAACGCAGTGGAATACGCTGACAGAAGCCCAATGGTCGGCCATGACGGAGACCTACTCGTCGGTGCCTGAACAGATGCAGGCTCAGTATGGTGCATGGAACCGCTTAGTCTCCGTTCGTGGCGTTGCCAGTCCGATTGTTGAAAAGCTGTGCCGAATTTCTTTGGATTCCAAGAGACTTGGTTATTACCCTTGCCAACCTTGAGTGCGATCTCCGTGTTCAGTACATCAAAGAACTAGCTTAACCCTCGAGTACGCAACGGGATCGTCTGTCACCGATCAAATTCGAGCAGACCGCATCTTCTAAGTACAAGAATGGATCATTGCCGACGCTATTGCTTCAAGGCACGCGAAGAAGATCCGGCGATTGATCTTCGGCAGGGATAGTTGTCAGGCACGGTCCTGGCTGTCATGCTTTCGTTCAGCGATGGAGACGGATGGTTTGTGTACCTGGCACATTTCTTCAAAGTGTGACGATGTCACCAGTGCGCCGGTATCGTAGATTTCCAGAAGCGTTCTGGTCGCTGGCGTGATCTGACCTGATGTTATTGACATCTGAGAGTTTCATCACGTGTTCTTTGGCCGATAACAATCCTCTGTTCATGGTGAGTTGCAAAATGAAAATGACGACGCTCTCCGCTTTTTACGTTTGCAGCCTGCTTTCGAGCAGTGTTTGCCTGGCGGGGAAAGGGACCGACATTTCTCCCGACCTTGCGAAACCGGGACAGCTTCTTTTCGAAGACCAGTTTGACGATGCTCAGCTGGGCACAACGTTTGTCGCTGTGAAGGGAGAGTGGAAGGTTGTTGATGGTGTTGTTGTGGGGAACGAGTTGGCAACGGACAAACACGCAGCCGTATTGAATTGCCAGAAGAAGAACCGAAATTCGATTGTCCGGTTTTCGTTTCGACTGGACGGATCAACTGATGGACTGCATCTGAGTCTTAACCACGCCAAAGGGCATCTGTTTCGAGTGATAATTGCGGAAAATGGCATGACCGTGCGTACCGATGCTGACAAGAAGGACAAGAGTATCAAGTCTGAATTGATCGGCCAGGCGAAGGGGGCCTTTGAAAAAGGCAAGTGGTATACTCTGCAGGTTGAGATGAAGGGAAATCAAGTCGTTGCTGCGACTGACAATGGCCTGAAAGTCAGCGGCGAAAATGTACGACTCGATACCGACAAACCCAACTATCGATTTGTCATGAAGGGCGAATCACTGTCGATCGATGATCTGAAGATCTGGTCGGCTGAATAGGCTTTTGCTGTCGACCCGGCCCTGACGGAAATTCATTCTGCCCGTCTGGTCCTTCCAGTGTGACTGGTCCCGCGACCCGCTGAGATCTTTCCCTGCAGCAGGATTTGACGGGCAGAGCGAATGCCTGATTCATCCGTTTTTTATTTGTGGAACGAGGTCCCCGACGATGATGACTTGTCAACGTAAAACTGGAATGGAACGGTTGTGCGCGATGTTTGTGCTGGTGTTTCTTATGATCAATTCATCTGTGATCGGTCAGGCACAGGAAATCGCGTACAGCATCCCCTACCTGGATCTGGATGATCAGACCTGGCGTCAGGTTGTCGTGGATCATGAATCCGGCCAGTATCTGGGCCATCCAACCACCGTTTTACTGGAAGATGGACTCACAATGTTGTGTGTCTATCCGAAGGGGCATGGACGCGGGGGTATTGTCTATCAACGTTCGACGGACGGTGGGCAAACATGGTCGGGCCGCCTGGAAACTCCGGCCAGTTGGGCGACTTCGAAAGAGGTGCCTACGCTCCACCGAGTGATCGACGCCTCCGGAACAAAACGCATCATCATGTTTTCCGGCTTGTATCCTGTGCGTATGGCTGTCACTGAAGATGATGGAGCGACCTGGTCCGAACTTAAGGAAGTTGGAGACTGGGGCGGCATCGTCACTATGGGCTGTGTGGAAGCACTAAAGACCGGGCCGGGCCACTATATGGCAATGTTTCATGACGACGGACGGTTCATTCGCAGCGGATCAGTGCAGGAAAAACCAGTTGCCTTCACATTGTTCAAATCGCTTTCCACCGACGGTGGATTGACATGGTCGCAACCGGAAGTCATTCATAAGTCTTCCGAATACCACATTTGCGAGCCTGGGATCATTCGCTCTCCGGATGGTAAGCGACTGGCTGTTCTGCTGCGTGAAAACAGCCGTCGCCATAATTCACAGATTATTTTCAGTGACGATGAAGGGGTGTCCTGGTCGGAACCACGCGACCTGCCGGGCTCATTGAATGGCGATCGCCATACCGGGCGATACGCCCCCGACGGTCGACTGCTGATTTCCTTTCGCAGTGTGACGCCCAAAGGGATCTCACCACCCGCCCACAATGGCGACTGGATTGCGTGGGTCGGAACGTGGGATGATCTGACCGAAGGACGCGAGGGCCAGTATGTGGTTCGACTGCGCGACAACAAGAAAGGCGCGGACTGCGCTTATCCGGGAGTTGAAATCCTGCCCGATGGTACATTTGTGATGACGACTTATGGCCATTGGTCTGCGGGGCAGCAACCCTGGATTCTGAGCGTGCGACTCAAACTAAGCGAACTCGATCAGATGGCTGCGGCCATGAAAGTGTCCCCGTAATGACGCCCATCGAGCCTGCCAGTCCGCCGGAGGAAATGTTCGACGTCGTCGATGCCGATGACCATGTCATCCAGCAGTTGCCGCGATCTGAAGTGCATCGTCGCAAACTGCTGCATCGCGCTGTGCATGTCTTTCTGTTTCGATCTGATGGTCGCCTTCTGATTCACAAACGAAGCCCGGCCAAAGAAGAATTTCCTTCGGTGTGGACGTCGTCAGCCAGTGGGCATGTCAGCGCCGGAGAAGATTACGATTCGTGTGTGCCACGAGAGTTGAAGGAGGAGCTGGGTCTCCGGGCACAGTTGATGCGACTTCAGAAGTTTGCGGCCTGCGAAGCAACGTCCTGGGAATTTACAGTGCTGTATTCGGCCTGCAGTGATGATGAGATCCATTTCGATCCGGTTGAAATGACTGAGGTGCGCTGGATGGAACTCACAGAGATCGACAAATGGATTGAAGACAACCCCGGGGATTTTTCGCCAGCGTTTCGCCTCCTGTTTCAATGGTTTCAATCTCAACCTAAAGTTCAGGACAGTTGAATCGGTTTTGAATTCGCGGTTGTTACGCACGACGCCGATCCTGGCACAGGGTTCCGTGCATAAGGCTGTGTGGCATTGCTCTGATACTGGATTCATTCTTCAATTTCGTTTTGTCGGCAGCACTGTCCCGGATTACGACTTGTACGAATATCTGCAACCGGGCGGAGAGGCCTCCGGGCATCATCTGAAGAAGCCGTCCGCGGTCATTATGAGGCTCCCCCAAACGGCCTGGCACTCACTTCTGTTCTTCAAAGTTTTGCTATGAAGCGATCCGGAAACGAAACCATAACGCTCACACATGCACAGTTCCTGATCAGCGCAGGGGCGTTTGAAGGAATGTTGCTTGCTGTGGCGTTCCTTCTGGGCTGGGGATTAAGTTGCCATCCCACCGCGCATCTGCACTGGGACAAAACCGATTTGATGATGGGTCTCTTGGCAACAATCCCAATGTTGTTGTTGCTGGCCGTTTGCTTTGTTTCGACATCCAAGGGAATTGTCGCGATCCGGGTATTTCTGAGGGAAACGCTTGGGCCTTTACTGAATCGATGCAATCTGCTGGATTTATTTCTGTTGGCTTTGCTGGCCGGTCTTTGCGAAGAAGTGCTGTTTCGGGGGCTGCTGTATTTTCTGATCCACCCCTGGAACCCCACGTTGGCAGTGATAGTGAGCAACCTGCTGTTTGGGTTCGCTCATGCGGTCACGCCATTTTACGCTATGCTCGCCGCCTTTATGGGACTGTACCTGACGGCCTTGCTGGCTGTTGATCCGACGCCAAATTTATTGATACCAATCACCGCCCACACGGCCTACGACTTTGTGGCGTTTCTGGTTGTTATCTGGGATTGGCGGCGCTGGAAAAGGCTGAATCCTCAGTACAGCCCATCGGCAGATGCGTCAGCCGAGGACGAAGAGACAGATGCCAACAAGCCGTAGTCGGTTATTGTGACTGGGCGATTTCTGCGATGGCGGACAGGGCCGCGTCGATCTGTGATTCTTCGGTGAAACAGCCGGGGCTGAATCTGACAGCACCATTGAGGTCAAATGTGTTGAGTGTTCTATGGGCCAGAGGTGCGCAGTGAAGGCCAGCGCGCGTCTGAATATCGAATGACTGGTCCAGAATCATTGCCACATCGCGGCAGTCCAGTCCGTCGATGTTCATGCTGAGGATCGGACAGCAGTCCGCAACGGCAGCATCGTCTGCAAGCGGACCATAGATCCTGACTCCGTTCATGTCCCGGAGGCCAGCGGCAAGCCGTTTGGTCAGGTCCAATGTGTGGCGATGAACCGCATCAACTGTTTGCGAGCTCAGCCACTGCGTCGAAGCCTGCAGACCACAGATTCCCGGCAGGTTCATGTTGCCACTCTCCAGCAGGTCCGGCATCTGGGATGGCTGACGCATGGACTCGCTGGATGAACCAGTGCCACCGCACCGGATGGGTTGAATCAGTTTTTCCAGACCCGGACGAACTGCAAGAATGCCTGTGCCGAGAGGACCCAGCAGACCTTTGTGGCCGGCTGCGGCCAGGAAGTCCACGTCCAGATCCTTCATGCTGAATGGAACGTGTCCGGCCGTTTGAGCCGCATCCAGCATCACCATTGTTCCCGCCTGGTGTGCCAGATCCACGATTTCGCGAACTGGCTGGATGACGCCGGTAACATTCGATGCGTGGCTGATCACCGCCAGTCGAGCGGATGATTCATGCAGTGAACGTTCAAAGTCAGCCGGATCAACAAGGCCTGTGACCGGATCGAAATCCACGAGATCGAACAGCAAACCGATTTCATCCTGCAACTGATGCAGTGGCCTCAGGACGGAATTGTGTTCCATCGTTGTGGCGATCACTCGATCACCTGGACGTACTAGTCCTCGAATGATCAGGTTCAGGCTGTCGGTGCAGTTAAATGTCAGGGCGACATGCGACGCCGCGGGAAGTCCGAGCAACCGTGTGAGCTGGACGCGGCATTGCTGAACCATGTGGCCGTTAGCTTCGGCCAGAGCATGCTGTCCTCTGCCAAAAGCAGTGCCGTTGTTTCGCATCCAGTGGTCGACGGCATCGTAAACCGATTCCGGTTTGGGAAAGCTGGTCGCCGCATTGTCCAGATACATGGTGCTTGATGCCAATGCCGCAATTGGGCCATGCTGTTGTTTTGGGCAACAGCGATTCTCGAACAAATTCGAAATGGGATCGAATGGGGGAGCGAATTGAATGGCTCAACTCGCTCCCGGGATTCAACGGAAATTAATCCTGACCTGGCAACCAGAGACCGCCACCGGATCCGCTGGCTGCAGGTTGACCGGCATCTGAACCGGGCGTCCAGAGTGATCCGCCGCCGACACCCACACCGTCCAGCTCTGACAGAAGGTGCTGACAGTCCGATTCAATCAGGTGCATTTCAAGGACTTCGCGGATTTCAGGAAGCTTCGCGAAGTACCGATCGCGAATTCGATGCAGCAACGGAATCAGCTTTGGGTCTTCCGGATCCCCAAGCCGCATCGATAGTTCTCGAATTTCTGCTTCCAGTTGTTCGCGAAAATGACTCGGCCCTTTCGGGACTGCATCATGGGCTTTTTCGAAGCACGTGTTCATGGTGGTGCTGTCGTTGTTGGAGACGGCAAGTGCTGCTCGCATCATGCAGCCGCGCACCACCCCAAACGATTCGAGGGCAGCCGGGCGGTTGAGCAATTCATCCAGCCCGCGCTGAGCCATATCCGGAAAGCCGAGCATGGAAGCACGGTTACAGAATTCCTGGAGCTGATCGTCGCTGAGCTTTGTGCAGTCCAGGCGTTCGAGATGAAACGTTGGAAGTGCTGCGCAGTGCTGACCCTCTGGTAAGTCCATCGTGTCGGGCACTTGAAGGTGCAGCCGATTGAATAAATCGTCAACATTCACTCGACGATCGGCATAGCGGGCAATCACGTCCAGCGACAGGACGCTGGCTGTGAGGGGAATCTTCAGAGATGCATCTTCAGCAGCCTCAAGCGGAGACTTGCCGCCGAGCGCAGTTTTGGGAGACGACAGCCAGTTCTCTGCCAGCTCACGATCCCGGGCAAATTCCAGTTCACGAAATCTTGGCTTTGATACGCTTTTGGGACGATGCAGGTCGATTGCAAAGTCCCTGGCTTCACGAACGATGTAGCTGCTGACGGGTTGAGGTTCGCGTGGAGATTCAGCGACAAGCTGCTCAGCAAGCAGTGATCGCAGCAAATCGAGTGCTCTTTCCGCGTTGTCGTCAGAAACTGTCACAGCAAGTTGCGAGTGTGGAATTCCACTTTCTGCACCCGCTTGTTCGCTCACCAGATCCAGTACGTCAACGTCGGCAAGAATGACGGGAAGGTCCGTCCATGCAGCAACATCGGTATCGGGGGCAGGTCGGTCGAAGATCTCAAACGATGCGGTTCGGGTGAGGAAATCTGAGTAAGATTTCTCTTCGTCCTCTTCCCGCTCTGATTTATCCCGGTGTGTCTGGACGGATTGTTCAAGAAGACTTACTACCATCGAGGTGCTTTGAATGCTCAGATAGTGTGTCTTCGAAGGAATCTGGCAGTCAGGATTTTCCTGATCGATGATTTGAGCGAGCCATTCAGCCTGAATAGCGTGAGTCGGATCCGAGAGCAAAGTGGCGGCCTGATGCAGGGATTGACATGCATCTTTCATGCGTCCGTCCCATGCTTTGCAGAGCCCCAGATTAAACTGAATGGCTCCATCACCCGGCGCGGCCTCGGCCATGCGCGAGTACAGAATCGATGCTGGTTCCCAGCAACCAATGATGCTGAGCTTCCTGGCACGCAGATCCTGCTGCATGATTTCGTCAGAGCCCGATACCGGCAGCAGAGCATGAGGCGTGCGCAGCAGATAGGGAATGCTTCCGTCGGCTTCCAGCATTGCGAGATTCATGAGGTACCGGCGACCATTTTCGGTACCGGCGAGGCGAACCGCCAGTCCCAGGTGCTCGCGGCCCCCGAGGTACTCGCCGGATGCGACCAGGTAAATGCCCACAGAGTTTGCGAGGTCCGCAATCTGCAGCGGAAATGAACGCGAAGAAATCTGAAACGCGCGATGCAGAACTCGACGCGATGCCTCGAAGCCATCCATCAGCAGGCACAGTCTGGCCATCCAGATGAGCCCCATGGGATGGTCGGGGTTATCCTTCAGGAATTGCGCAACCATTTCACGAGCTTCCTCGTGACGACCCTGCTGGGGCAAAATCATGCAAAGTTCGCCAACGATAACTTCGCGGCTGGGATAACGGGCCAGCAGGTCACGCAGGATTTTTTCGGCAGCTTCCGGCTGATTGTCCATCAGGCGATGCGCTTTGATCATGTCTGGCAGAATGTCAGCGCAGCAGAACTTCAGCTTCTTGCCGCTGCCGCAGGGGCAGGGTGAATAGGGGTCATGACTCATGAGATTAACCTGATCGAATGTTTCAAATGAACGAATTTACGGCCTTTGTGGACCGTGAATGGTGTTTCCAGTCGGGCATGAACGTCACATGCGCTGGGGCTGATGGTAGCAGGATTTGAGGACTTTGGCAGGTCAGAGGTGGCCCGGAATTGTTCGGCCGCTAAACTTGCTGTGCCGGAACGCTTGTTTTCCTGAGGCGACCTGAGTGTATCTGAAATGAATGAACAGCCAGCCGATTCGTCGCACAGCGACACGACTCCCCTGAAAACGCGGGACTTAAGCAATTCGCGTGTGGGCGAATTTCTGTTGCTTCGGCGTTTGGGAACGGGAGGTATGGCGGATGTCTATCTCGCAGAACAGACTTCACTGGGGCGGTCTGTCGCCATCAAGATCCTGAAGGACGATGTCTTGAACGGAAGTGGCTCACTTTCGTCGTCTTCCACCACTCGAAAGCGATTTGAACAGGAGGCCCGAACGGCAGCCGCTCTGAACCATCCCCATATCGTTCAGGTGTACACGACAGGCCATCAGGATGGATTGAATTACATCGTTCAGGAGTACGTTGCCGGCTGGAATCTCAGCCAGTGGATCCGCAAACACGGTAGCCCCGACTACGGAAAAGGGCTGAAATGGATGCAGGAAATCGCGTCGGCTATTCGAGCGGCCTCAGAGGCAGGTGTCGTCCATCGCGATATCAAGCCCGAAAATATCATGATCACCACGAATGGAATCTGCAAGGTGACCGACTTTGGCCTGGCCCAGCTGAACGCTGTTCCGGAAAAGAAGGTCAACCTGACTCAGGCAGGGACCACCATGGGGACGCCGCTTTATATGAGCCCCGAGCAGATCAAAGGCGACTCTCTTGACCATCGGAGCGACCAGTACTCATTCGGCGTGACGTGCTTTCACATGTTTGCGGGCCGACCGCCTTTTCCCGGAAAGAATGCCGTTAGCGTCGCTGTGCAGCATCTGAAAGAGGAACCGCCTCGGCTGGAAACACTGCGAGCCGACCTGCCTCGAAAGCTGTGCAACGCCATTCACCGAATGATGGCCAAAGATCCGGCTCAGCGTTTTCAGTCGCATGCAGAGCTTGAAGCCGTGCTGAAGGCGCTGGAAAACGTTCCGGTGAACACCCGCCTTGGCTCTGCCTACAGCGTTTGGTCCACCATTCATGCGTGGCTGCCGCCAGCAGGCATACTGATCCCCGGCCTCGTTGCTGCGATGCTTGCCACTTATGTTGCCGCCAGTCAGGTGATGCAGCCTGCACGGCTACCCGAAGTTGATAACTCCGTGCCGAAAGAGTCGACAGCGGTTCGGCAGTTCGCCGTCGCACTGCTTAATCCTCGCGACACAACGAAATGGAAAGCAGTCCTTGAGTACTTCCCGGAGACCGAAGAAGCGGAATTCGCTGCGGTGCGCCTTGGGCTGCTTTATGTCTCTCGCGGGGCATTTTCTGAAGCGATGGAAACATTTGACGCCCTGCAAAAACAAGGGCTCGTCCCGGAAAAACGTCATCTCCGCGTTCTTGGCTTAACAGGGAAAGCCTACGCCCTGAGCAAAGAAATGGCCCGGAAGGAGGCGGCCGACAATAAAGCGGACGCCGACAAACTCCGCGAACAGCGGGACGAATTGCTGGATTCGATCCAGCCGTATGGGTCTGACTACCCAACAGACTTCGATCTTGAGCTGATTTTTAGCCAGTCGCCGGAGGAGCTTCGCGAATTCTACGGTCCGTTGCGGGCTCGCAGCCCGCTCTTCCGTTGATCCGCAGTATCCCTTGTGGGTGGATCTTCGTTTCGTAAATTCCCACGCGAGCGGTGGATGTGAACGCATGATCAGGCATATGGCGTTCATTCGTCACGAATCAACGGCTTTGGCTGGACACAGTGATTGTGCGTTCGGAGAATGCCGCACTTCCATTCGGTTCTGTAAAGCGCGATCTGTTGGCGACTGTGCCCACAGATTTGGACAACACCTTTCATTCCAGCGCTTTCGTCCTGTGTTGATGGCAGGAATTGATGCTAAATCGAGACGCGATGCTGAGCTATCTGCGGGACGGTCGTCCTGTAATCGCTCCGTCAATGCTGAAGTGTGATTTCGGTAACCTCCATCGAGAGATGGAGATGCTGGATGCGGCCGGGGCACCCCTGATGCATCTGGACGTAATGGATGCCCATTTCGTCCCGAATCTTTCGTATGGTCCAATGGTCATCGAGAAGATGCGTCCGCTGACGTCGACCCCTTTTGACGCGCACCTGATGGTGACTGATCCGGCTCAGTTTCTCGACGAATACATAAAGGCTGGCTGTGAGGCCATTACCTTTCATCTTGAGGCGGTCCCCGATCCAACGGAGTTGCTGCGTGAAATTCGCAGTCGCAACGTGGTTGCCGGGCTTGCAATCAATCCTGATACCCCGTTTTCTGCTGCTGAACCCTTTCTGCCCGAATGCGATCTTTTCCTTGTGATGAGTGTGCATCCCGGATTTGGCGGCCAGAAATTTATCCCTGACGTTCTTTCCAAAGTGAGTCAGGCTCGTGCCGCAGGTGGCCCGGATCTGATCATTTCTATTGACGGTGGTGTTGGCAAAAGCACCATCGCGGCTTGTGCCCGAGCTGGAACGGACGTGTTTGTGGCAGGCAGTTCGGTGTTTGATGAACCCGATTACTCGGCGGCTGTCGCCGATTTACACCAGATCGCGCTTTCTGCGCGGTCGAGTTGCTAAGGAACAGATCCATATGGCAACTATCGTTTTGATTCGAGCTGGCTGCACTGATTACGACGATCAGCATCGCCTTCTGGGGACACTGGATCTGCCGCTGAACCAACGCGGCGTGGACCAGATTCGCGAGGCCGTTCAGGTGCTGAATGAGCGGGGAATTCGGCTGGAGGCGATTTACACCTCTCCGGAAGATCCGGCATGCGGCACTGCTCATGT
The DNA here is from genome assembly GCA_041398825.1 of Planctomycetaceae bacterium. NCBI lineage: Bacteria > Pseudomonadati > Planctomycetota > Planctomycetia > Planctomycetales > Planctomycetaceae > Planctomycetaceae bacterium. The sequence goes on from JAWKTX010000002.1 coordinate 10,771, forward strand.
TGTGGCAGAGTCGCAGGCTTCCGCAAAGGTTCGCGAGCTGGATGAACTGCGTAACGTTAATCAGGGCCTTTGGCAGGGATTGCCTGAAGCCGACATTCGCAAGCGTTTCCCCAAATTGTTCAAGAACTGCAAAGACAGCCCGGTTGCGATTTGTCCGCCGGAGGGAGAAACGCTTTCGGATGCCTGTCAGCGACTAACTCGTGTTTTGACAAAAGCGATTCGTAAGTACGATGTATTTGCAATCGTTGCTCCGGAACCGCTGGCGACCGTCATTCGGTGCACGCTGGAACGTCGGCATCCCCGCGTTTCGGCCTGCCTTTGCGGGGAAGAGCAGAAAGAGTTGCTTCAGATCATTGAAGCCGAATCGTTTGATGCGGAACGTTTTCTGGCGGGTGAATTCGTGGCACCAGCAGAAAATTCCGTCACGGTCGCTTCCTCAAATCAGGAGAATGCTCGATGAGCACTGTTGAAAACAGCGACGCAACAACATCACCTGCCAGCACGGCAGCAGCAGGAAGTCGTACGATTCCCAAACGCAGTGTTCCTGATGGTCTGTGGCTTCGATGTGATGCGTGCCATGCCACGCTTTTTCGTAAGCAGGTGGAGCAAAACCTGAATGTGTGTCCGGATTGCGGACACCACTTTTACGTTCCAACGGAAGCCAGAATTCGTCAGCTGCTGGACCCCGACAGTTTCGAGGAGTGGTGGTCCGAAATGATGCCCTCCGATCCGCTGGGCTTCTCCGATCGCAAACCATACCGGGAGCGAATCGTTGACGAACAGAAGAAGACCGGAATGCGGGACGCCTGCACTGTGGGACGCGGGTACATGCGGGGACGCCCGCTGGTTTTTGCGATGACAGATTCCGCATTCATCATGGGAAGCATGGGTTCTGTCGTCGGAGAAAAACTCACACGAGCCGTAGAAAAGGCGACCGAACTTTCGCTGCCATTAGTGATCGTCAGCGGATCCGGCGGCGGTGCTCGCATGCACGAGGGCATCGTTTCTTTGATGCAGATGGCCAAGGTGTCGGCTGCCTTAGCGCGGTTTCGACAGGCCCGCGGGCTTTTTATTTCCGTGCTGACGAATCCCACGATGGGCGGTGTCGCCGCCAGTTTTGCTTCGTTGGGAGATGTGACCATTGCGGAGCCCCGGGCATTAATTGGCTTCGCAGGTCCCCGCGTCGTTTATCAGACCTGCAAGATTGAACTGCCGGAAGGATTCCAGACCAGCGAATTCCTCCTGAAGCATGGATTCGTCGATCGAATCGTGCACCGGTCAGAACTTCGTACGGAACTGGCTCGCATCATCGACTATTGCGCTGGCTAACGGCATGTTTGAAAAGCTCTTCGGAAAAAAGAAACCGGCCCACGAAACCACCGACATCAACCGCCGATTTAATCTCATCGGCCGGGTTGGTCAGGGCAGTATGTCGAAAGTCTGGAAGGCAGTTGACCTTCAGTCCGGGCGTACGGTTGCTTTGAAGGTACTGGATAAGGAAAAAACGGCCCGTTTCGAGGCCCGTTTTCAGGGACTCAATAAGCCATCTGAGGGCGAAGTGGCGATGACGCTGAATCATCCACACATCGTCCGGACTCATGAATTCGGATGGACGACTGACGACGAAATGTTTCTGGTGATGGAATTCGTCGAGGGTGTCGGTCTGAGCCTTCTGGTGGACCTTCAGAATGACGAAATGAAGCGATATCGGCTTCGTTACATGATTCAGATCGGTGAAGCGCTGAACTTCTTCCATGCTCAGAACTGGATTCACCGCGACATTTGTCCTCGCAACATCATGGTGTCTGAGGAAAAATGCATCAAGCTGATCGACTTTGGGCTGGCGGTCCCGAATACGCCGGATTTTCGGAAACCTGGCAACCGCACGGGAACTGCCAACTACATGGCGCCTGAACTGATTAAGCGGCAGCCGACAGATCAGCGGATTGATATCTTCGCTTACTCCGTCACATGTTTCGAAATGTATGCGCGACGGTGCCCATGGGACGCTGCATTAACGATTGATGCGGTCCTGCAGCACATCAACAAGCCACCGGTCGAAATCACCTCGGTGGTTCCAAAGATCGATAAGCAAATTGGTGAAACCATCATGAAGGGATTGCAGGCTCGTCCCGATGATCGCTGGCAGCACGTCTCGGAAATGGTCGGAATTTTTCGCGAAGCTGAAGCGCGTTTGGTTCGTGCTGCCAGAGAAGCCGCTGCCCGACGTGCCGCTCGCGACACAAATCGCTGACGATCCGGTGCGTTGCGTTCTTCCGGGTTTCTTGGCTGGGTTGAAGTCGTTTGCCCCTGAGATGATTTTTGACAAACTGGAAACAGTTTTCTTGCCTCAGCGATTTCATGATCTAGGGTTTGGGTAGTCGCCCCTACGGCTGGCCATCCCGTGCAGGCGCTAGACCGTTAATGCCGCAGCAACTTCGTCTGCACGGCATCTGCGTTTCCCCTGACGCAGTTATTCTGATCAGCGTTTTATCGTTCCCGACAGCGCGGATGGGTCAGATTTCGTGAGTTTGGTCGGCTTCGTCGACCTCAGGGGTGGGATGTGAGAGCGTCAAAAAGAAATCATCAGCCAGCCAATCGCAGTGGGGCCGTCGTTGTCGAAACATCGGTTGTACTGCCCGTTTTCTTCATGTTCCTGTTCGCCATCGTTGAGTTCGGTCACTGCTTCATGGTGATCCACGCGATGAACTCTGCCGCGTCGCAGGCTGCTCGAGCAGGCATTGGTGATTCTGCAACGACCGCACAGGTGATCAGCAGAGCAAAGCAGATTCTCGGTTCGGCTATTAATGCGAATCACGAGAACGTGGTGGTGAGCGTTAAGGATGCATCTGCTTTTGATGACCCGTCGTTCAATCCGTCCACAATCAACTACAGCAGTCTGCCTGATGTTGAAGTCGCCGATCTTCCGTCTCGTTCTTTGTTTATTGTTCGGGTTCAGGTGCCGTATTCGGAAATGGGGATCCTTGGTCCGGTCTGGATCACGACAGGAAACCTCTACGGCCAGTCGGTAATGCGAAAGGAATAGCAAGGTGCTGAAACGAAGATCCACAAGAATCCACAGCTCGAAGGAACGGGAAGGAGTGGCGGCGGTTGAGGCGGCCATTCTGCTGCCTGTCTTACTGATGCTGGCTCTTGGCGCAATCGAGATCGGAATTGCAATGCGGGCTGCGACAATCATGCAGTCTGCTGTGAGAGAGGCTGGAAGGCTTGTTAATACTGACTGGAGTGAGCTGGTTGGTGACCAGGACGACCCCAATACCAAGCTGGAACGTGACCTTCGGAATTATGTGACGGCTTCGGGTTTGCCAGGTAGCGCCCTGGTGATCTCAATTACACATGCCGGCGCCGACGGAGGACAGACGTTCGATCTTGCCGACCCGGACAATGAACTACAGCATGTAAAGATTTCACTCAGCCTGCCCCATGAGAGCATCAGCGTCTTCCCGAATCGTTACCTGCGGGGCTCCAGCATTGGAGCACACCTGGTTATGCGAGCCGGTCTTTCGGGTGGTCTTTCGAACTAACTCTGCTTTTTTCTCCCCCCTCGCGTTCCTGTAAAACTTTCTTCGGATCCTTGTTGTGAGGCGGCTATGAAGACTTCTGGATATCGAAAGCTCGTTGAAAAACTGAGGGCGCATCCGCGTCGAGGCGTTTTTCTCGTGCTGGCTATCATTGCAATCATCGGCGTGATGACGTTTGTGGGTTTCGCAATCGACCTGGGGATGATTACCCTGACGAAGACTCGAATGCAGGCGACGGCAGATGCGGCCGCACTGGGGGCAGTACAGGAAATCGTTCTGGGGGTCCGTTCAGCGGGGGAGCAGGGCATAACGAACCTTGCCGAAGTCCAGGCTGTGGCAGCTCAGGCAGCAAGAGACATGGCAGCCGAAATCGTTCAGCTGAACGGTCTTTACATTGATCCTTCGGTAGACGTTCAACTGGGAACGCGATTGCTCGCGGAAGACGGCGAGTCCTTCATCGAAACGTGGGGAACGCCACCGTATAACATGGTGAGGGTGACCGTTCGAAAGACAAATTCCGACCTCACGCAGCCAGATGCGAAGCTTCGATTGATGTTTGCTCCATTTGCAGGCGACCGTTCGCAGGCCATCAGTGCGGATGCGACAGCTTTCATCGAATCGCGTGATATTGTTGCGGTGCTGGACTATTCCGGCTCGATGGCGTACGACAGCCTGTTAATGAATTCAACGGTCAATCGACTCACGAAGGCTTCTGTTGAGTCTGGTCTTGACGAAATCTGGGATGAACTGGTCGCATCGGATGTTCGATACAGCGACGAAAACAGCACGAAGAAGTTTCCGTCTGGTGGGTATGGTTTACTGAACTCATACGAGGGCACTTATCTCAGCACGAGTTCAACGTCCACTGTGATTGAAGACCTCGGGATTTATGATCCCGGTGATAACTACTGGGACTCCTGGAGCTATTCGAGTTCAAGCGGCGGCTACCATTATCGGACTGAAGGCGGCTACCAGTACCGAAAATACAACAGTGGCACACTAAAACGTCGCTCTGGCTATGGTGGATCATGGCAGACGATCAGCGATTCCCAATATCCCGGCTACTACGAAAGCACTCCTGAATCCTGCATCCCGTTCCCGCAGGAGGGAAAAAACTACTACGGAAGCCTGCAGGGTAAACCATCGATTAGTGACAGTGTTGCTGCGTGGAAAGCCTATGCCAACTACGTAATGTCTGACAGTGACCTCTACAACCAGGGGTACCGAAAGAAATATGGGTTCCGGACTTTGGCCCACTATTTGGTCGACAGCAGGAAATCCAACAGCCAGTCAGAGGATCTTTGGCGAGCCCCCATTTATCCGTTTCACGGCATGAAACAGGGGATGACCAACCTTGCCACTTTTCTTGACAGTCTGGGTTTTGGCGACCACCTTGGCCTTGTGACCTACGCAACCACAGCCCGCATTGAAACCGGTCTGAACGAAGAGGGTGCCGATGTAACGGTGGATCTGGCTGGAAACTACCTCACCGAGAATGTCATGGATATCGACACGATTCAGCGGCACAAACAACCAGGGCATTACAACTCGTCAACCGGCATCGGGTATGGGATTGAAGAAGCCAAGTCACTGCTCAGCAATCAGGGACGTTATGGGGCTCAGAAGGCTATTCTGCTGATGACAGATGGACAATCGAATCAATATCCAGGTGGCTGGAGTTCCAGTTCGCTTCCTTCAGGATGGAACTGGAATGAGATTACCGACTTCAATGACGATGGTACGGCTGATCTCGTGATTGACAGCAGCTACAGCAGCGGCGGAAATGGGGATGGAAACTGGCGTGCTGCGCTGCACACGTTTGTGCGTGCCAAAGAAGCGTACGATGCCGGCTATACCATCCATACAATCTCGATGGGTGACGGGGCAGATACGACGCTGATGAACGCGATCGCTCAGATGAGTGGCGGAGAGTACGTTCATATCCCTTCCGGCTCGTCGAATGAAGAACTTGTTTCCCGTCTTCAGGGAGCGTTCGCAGTCCTCGCTGGGCAGGTGCCCCCAGCTCGATTGGTAATCGAACAGGACTGAACGAATGAATCGTTCGGTTTCGGCTCTTTGATGCCATCTTCCCGGTTTCCCGGTCAAATCCAGATTCAGGCCAGCCGCCAATCCCGGCTGGCCTGAATTGCTTTACAGCCGGGTTTTCTGTGGGACTTTTCGTGAGATAATGATCCGGATTGTGGCATTCCTCTGGAAAAAAAACGTCCTTTGATGAATTGTCGGGGCGGACCGCTAGACTCTGGAATCATGAGCTTTTTCGGTGCGGCAAGCCGCCAATCGGGGATGGATTGACCGTCTTCATTGTTCACACGCTGGGGCACCCGGCGCAGGGCAGGGCCCGATTCATCCGTTGAGGCTCAGTTTGCTCGGTTTTCTCACGTCCACTTACGTCAGAACTGCGAATTCTATGAATCAGCCCCGCGACCTCAGGACACTGGAAAAACTTCCCTGCACAGTCTTTTCGAATGCTCGCGAAGCCGCCCGAACTGTTGCGGCCGAGATTGCTTCGATGATTCGGAGTCGAGCGGCGGAAGGTCGAAACTGTGTGCTCGGTTTGGCGACAGGTTCGACCCCAACCGGTATCTATGCCGAACTGGTTCGATTGCACAAGGAGGAAGGCTTGTCGTTTGCGAACGTCATTACGTTCAATCTTGATGAATATTACCCGATGCAACCGGAAGATCTGCAGAGCTATGTGCGATTCATGCGCGAGCATCTGTTTGATCACATTGATATTCCTGCGGGTAGTTTTCACGTGCCGGACGGGACATTGAACGTCGAAGACGTTGCCGGATTTTGCGAAGAATACGAACGTAAGATCGAAGAAGCAGGTGGCATTGATCTGCAGATCCTTGGGATTGGCCGAACCGGGCATATTGGATTCAATGAGCCGGGTTCTGACGAATCAACTCGCACCCGTATGATCACCCTGGATTCCGTCACTCGAATTGACGCTGCCAGCGATTTCTTCGGCGCCGAAAACGTTCCTCGTCGAGCGATCACTATGGGCGTTGGCACAATTCTGGCCGCTCGCCGAATCGTCATCCTGGCGTTTGGTGAAGGCAAATCAAAAATCGTTGCCAGAACCGTCGAAGGCGACATGTCACCGTCCGTACCAGCGACTTACTTGCAGCGACACCCTGATGTTTCAGTGATGCTGGACAATGCGGCGGCGGCAGGGCTGACCCGGCTGAAATCACCATGGCTGCTCGAATCAGTCGAATGGGATCCGACGACCATTCGTCGGGCCGTGATCTGGCTTTCTGAAAAAATGGGCAAAGCCATCCTGAAACTCACTGATTCGGATTACAACGAAGAAGGACTGCAGCCATTGCTGGCGGCCTATGGGTCCGCCTACGAAATCAATTTGCAGGTCTTCCGCTATCTCCAGTCCACCATTGTGGGATGGCCCGCCGGCAAGCCTGAACACCGCAAGAAACCTGGTGATCGGCCGCGTCCCTTCGACCACATCTTCCCAAAGCGAGTCATCGTGTTTTCTCCGCATCCGGATGACGATGTTATTTCAATGGGAGGCACGCTGATTCGGTTGGCTGATCAGGGGCACGAAGTGCATATTGCCTACCAGACATCGGGCAACATTGCTGTGTTTGATGACGAGGCCCGTCGGTTTGCTGAGTTCGCTGCTGAATATTGCCACCAATTCAATCTGGCCTCTGATCAGATCACATCGCTCACCGAATGTGTTGACCGGTCGCTGCAGTCCAAAGTGCCGGGACAGGTCGACAGCCCTGAAGTCCAGAAGATTAAGGGGTTAATTCGTCGCGGAGAGGCACGTGCCGGAGCGCGTTGCTGTGGAGTTCCCAACGAACGCTGCCATTTCCTGGATATGCCGTTTTACGAAACGGGTCGAGTGAAGAAGAAGCCGCTGGATGAGAACGATATTCAGATTCTTGTCGACCTGATGCGAGAGATTCAGCCGCATCAGATTTACGCAGCTGGTGACTTATCGGATCCCCATGGGACTCACCGGACATGCCTGAAAGCAATCATCGAAGCATGTGATGTGTGCCGCCATGATGAGTGGTACAAGACCTCTGAAGTCTGGTTGTACCGCGGAGCGTGGCAGGAATGGCCAGTGCATCAGGTTGAAATGGCAGTACCGCTGAGCCCGCAGGAAGTGAAACGAAAACGCGAAGCTATCTTTAAACACCAGTCACAGAAAGACCGGGCTTTGTTCCCGGGCCCCGATATGCGGGAATTCTGGCAGCGAGCAGAAGCTCGAAATGCCGGCACAGCAGAACGTTACGATAAGCTGGGGCTGGCCGAATACGAAGCTATTGAAGGCTTTGTGCGGTGGGACGGAGTTTGGGGGCTGGACGATTAGTCGTCCCTGTTTTCCCCGCAATGACATCAATGCCTGAACGGTTTGCAGTCAAAGAAAAATCTGAGCATGTCCAGCGAAACTCAACCACCATCATCGACTCCGCCGTCAGAGAATCTGACCAGTCGCGCGCCGCTGCAGGGGCGCGCGGAAGAATTACCACCGGTTACCCCGCCATCCGCTGGTTACATCATTCAACTGTTTTTGATTCCTGCACTGATTGTTGCCGCCGTGGTCGCCGTTTGGGCATTGTTTGGCAAACTGGCCGATTCAGAGACGGACTGGCGGCAAATGGTGGCAGACCTCGGCAGCAGTAACGAACATCGACGCTGGCGGTCAGCACTTGGCCTGGCCCAACTGCTGCGAAACTCTGATCGCGCACCAGTCGAAGGAGAACTTCCGCTCAGTGAACAACCGATCGTGATCGAAGGTTTGACTGAACTGCTGAAGCAGTCACTTTCCGGCAACGCCACGGATGACGAGGATATTCGTCATCAGGAGTTTCTGGCCAGAACACTTGGTTCCCTGGATGCGGATGACAAAGTGTTGCCGGTGCTCGCCATCGCGATGTCAAAGGATCAGGACATTGACGTTCGAAAAAGTGCGCTGATGGCCGTTGCGATGATCGCTGGGCGACATTTCGAAAAGGCCACTGAATTCAACCCTGCTTCTGAAGACTCGCCTGTAACGGCCGCGGAGCGGGGGCTACCGCTCAGTCGGCCGACGATTACTGATGAACAGGTCCTGCAACAACTCAGGCAGGCCGTTCAGGATGAAGATCCTGTCATTCGGCACCTGGCGGGTTTTGCTGTCGCCAGTGTGAGCGGGGATGACTCCATCGCCATGCTCAAAGTGATGCTGGACGACGCTGACAGCAAGGCGAGAGCCAACGCGGCCATCGGACTGGCTCGTAACGGGCTAACCGACGGAGTCGACCAGCTGCAGGCCCTGCTTGCATCATCGGGGGAAGCTTTTGATATGAGTTCGGTGCAGTCGTTGTCGCCCGAAGAACAACTGATGGAGAAAAATCGCTTCGAAGTCGAGCAGCCAATGATTGCTCGGAATTGCCTGCGTGCCATACTGGAACTCTGGCCCCAGATTCCCTCGGAAAAGCAGGCAGAACTGTCAAAACTTGTCGACGAACTGGCCCGCAGTCATTTTGCGGCTGACGTGCGTGCGATGGCTGCAGAAACGGCAAAACAAATCAACGCTCCGTAATTCTGGATGCCTCAGACCAGAAGCCTCCGGCAGACTTCTGTTTCGTTGTAACAATTATCGCTCGCCGCGCACCAGAAGAACTCAAAACGATCCCGACGATAGAACCCGGGTGGCCCGGGAATTACGTCGATCGCCATTTCACGACCGATGCCTGGCGGCGTAAGATGCCGGACCGAACGGGATCCGGATGTAAGACCGCTGGCACAGGCAACGGTGGTGCCGCTTGCCTGACATGAAAGAATGACGCGGATGGACCGACGCAGAATTCGCTATCGCATAGAATACGGAGTCTTTCAGATATTCCTGTTTGTGATGCGATGTCTTCCGGTTCGCACCGCGAATCAAATGGCCGACGGAGTTGCCTGGATATTATTTCACCTGATTCCCCGGCGGCTGACGCGATATCAGGTTGCCAGAGAGAACTTGCAGCGAGCGTTCGGCAATTCGCTCAACGACTGGCAGATTGATGAAACCATCCACGGGATGTGGCGTCACCTGTTTCGAATGATCGTTGAAATCGTTCATCTGCCTCGGCGGTTGAGACTCTATAATTGCCTCGACATTCTGGATTTCACTGGCAGGGATGATTGCGTGAAAGCGATGTGTTCGGGACGCCCGGTGCTGTTTCTTGGCGGCCACTTTGGAAACTGGGAAGTCAGCGTAAACACGTTCGGGCACTTTGGATTTCCCATGAGTGTCGTAGCGAGAGCGCTGGATAATCCATGGCTTCATCAATGGTTCCGGCAGTTTCGCGAATCGACCGGAAACCGCCTGATCGACAAGGATGGAGCCAGCAGTGAACTTATGCGAATCATGGAACGGGGAGGAATGGCATCGCTGTTGTGTGATCAGGATGCGGGCCGCAGTGGATTGTTCGTTGATTTCTTCGGTAAGCCGGCTTCAACTTTCAAATCCATTGGTCTGCTTGCACTGCAGTACAATGCATTGATTGTTGTGGGGGGGGCGTGGAGGTTGCCCGATGCTGAACAGGCCGGTGCGCGATGGAACCGTTTTAACCTGACAACCGAAGACGTGATTGACCCTGCTGATTATCAGGGTGTCAATGGACTGACAGAATTGACCCAGCGATTCACCACATCACTTGAGAACCTGATTCGACGTGCACCGGAACAGTACTTCTGGGTCCATCGCCGATGGAAAACAGAGCCGAATACACGACGCAAAGCTCGCGCGGCCTGAGGTCAGGCGGCCTGAGGTCAGATAGAGTGGCCAACCCAAATCAGCCCAACAGATTCCGGATTCCATCGGTCAGAAGTTGATCCAGTTGCGGCCCGCACCAGGCAACACTGACGGCGTAGCCGCCCTGCGGATAGGCTTCGGCCGTGGGGATGTACCACGGACCACCGTCGCCATACGCCGCACAGGCAACAAAACGATCAGCGGCGAATGACTGCGCTCGCAGCTGGTATTCGACAAAGCTCTCAGACGGCAGGTGCAGCATGGACACATCGTTCAGATGAAGTCCACTGAGAGTAATGGGAATCTGCATGGCTGCTCGCCGGATCCACGCCACGGTGTAGCTGGGACGATTTCGATTCACTACCGACTGGGCTTTGTCATTGATTTGCCTCATCAGACTGGCTTCATCCCAGCGGGAATCCGTTGGAGGCTGAATATCGTTTGTTTCCCATCGGATGGATGTCACGGGTTGTGGATCCAGGGCAGATTCCGACTGCACAATCCCTTCCAGAATTCGCTGTGTGAGTACAGGGCGCATTTCATGGCTGCCGTCGTTGTATTTTCCCGCACCAATATTGCCGCCGCAGCCATTGAAGTAGAGGTGCGTGCAATTCGGCTCCTGTTCCTGTCGCGCCTTCCGCGCCAGGCCGCAGAAGTCTGAGCTTACACGGCCATCCCCGTAGTAGCTCATCGGGTGGCAGGCATAGTAGTGGCAGGCGGCGATCTTCCTGTTGCCATTGTAGAAGGCGATCGTTTTCAGATAGGGATCAATCAGGCCTTCCGGCAGTGCCTGGTGTTCGGGGTTGCGCGAACTACTGCCTCGTTGCGAAGCAACCTTTCCATCCGGTCCCAGGATGCGGCGGTTGCCAGCAACTTTTTCGACCTTTGCCTGCCCGTGGGCTACATGGGTCAGTGACTGCGCGCGGGGGATGGCATCCGCCACTGCTTTCCGTCCTGCATCGAGGCAACGGCGGAAGAAATCCATTTCGATAATGTGTGGCAAGTCGCCCTGCTGAAGAACAATATCTTCTGCGGTCAGACATGCAAACGGGGCGTTGTGCTGATGGACACAGTGAACCGTGACTCGGTCGATCGTTGTGCTGGCGGCGTCAGCCAGTGCCTGCCTCCACTGGACGTGGGCCATGTTCAGCAGCCCGGTCCAGTCGACGACGCACACGACAATCGGAGCACCCGCACCAAGGATGACGATACCAATCGCTTCCAGCGAATCATCCACTGCCTCCACAGGTTTGATCCAGCCGCCGCAAAGCGAATGGCCCATGGGTGGCGTGACGTCAAATCGAAATGTTGCCAGCGAAAGCTCGCCGGGCTTTATAGTCTGTTCAGCGAAGGACGAGGGCCAATGCAGACTGCACAGTGGCAGCGATCCGGCTGCGATCGCACGGGCTGCGGTACCCAGGAAGAGTCGACGATCCGTGTGAAGGTTCTTCGAACGTGATCCGACCGGTTTCTTGGTCATCCATCGTCTCCCGTTTTTGAAGGGCTGTTCAGGTTTGAGTGCTGTCAATTAATTGCTGGCCTGTTCAGATTCCGAAGTCTCAGCGGTTTCGCCAGTGTCCTGAGGGTATAGTATCAGACGATCGTGACATAGCAGCAGCAGGTCGGCCCGGCCGTCACCTGTGACATCGACGACCATCCCTTCACGTGGTTCTGTCCCTCGACTATTAGATTCCGACACAAGCCGTTTTTCTTCGAATACCCGAAAGTGCGTCACAGCATCGATGCGATCGGAATTGAATCGAAGGATTTCGACGCCGTCGATACTTGTGTCAATCACCGTCAGGTCTGTGACCCCGTCAGAATTGATATCTCCAGCGATCACATCTGCGGGATAGGCTTCTTCCCTTTCTGTCTTATACGAAGCAAGCTCCTTCATCACAGGATCGCGGCGACCGCTGTACAGCACCGAAAAATGTTGTGTTCCGGCTACCAGCAGATCGGGTTGCTGATCGCCGTTGAGGTCGGCGACGATGGTTCCTGCGAAGCTGATACTTCCCAGTTCTACTTCCTTCCACGGGCGGTATAGGCCGTCTTCCTTCCGAAGGACTCGAAGTTTCCTGATCCCGGTATCGACCAGGACGATTTCATTGCCATCCTGACCATCCAGATTCAGAGCTGCAACGCCTTCAAGGCGTGCCGACGATTCACCAGCATTGAACTGGTCTTTGACTTGCCAGCCGTTTTCGTTGAATTGCAATTCTCTCGCGAAGGTTTCCCGAGCCGCCAGCAAATCGTTGCCCGTCACGAACAAACCACTGGCCGATCCAATGCCAAGATCCAGAACACTGCGATTAGTTTGTAACTTCAATGTTCCATCGGCCTCCTGCTGAAGAACCTGAACGCCGGCTTCACTGGTTCCATTGGGGACCGACAGAATATCAAGGCGTCCATCCCTGTTGACGTCCATGGTGATCAGATCAAGTCCACGAGAACCCGTGGCTGCAGTGACTTCAATGGGTGAAGACTCCTCGACTAATGCCCACGTGTTATTCTGATCCAGGCTAAGTCGCCGCCACGTGACGCGAGCTTTGCTTCCGCTTCCTTTTGAAAGGCCGACAATAATCTGAGTTCCGGCAGGTCCCGGGAGAGGTTCGATTGCAACCAGATCAAAACCGTCAGGTTTTTTCAGAATGGCTTCCGGGAAAGAAAGTCGGCCATCCTGAAAATGGCTGATTGCAACGACGCCCTCTTTTTCGCTTAACAGAATGGCCTCAGTTTTTCCGTCACCATTCACGTCGGCCATGCACAGATCTTTCGCGCCCAGAAGGCTTGGAAAGACTTCTGCGACCCCCAGACCATCGATGCCGTTTTGTCGAAATAACAGTATTTGCGCCTGATCGGGGTCAGTGACGACTACATCCGTCAGACCATCGTTGTCGACGTCTGCAACTCCATAGCTGCGTGAACGAACATTGCCTGCACCGATCCCGTATTGGACCAGTCGTTCCGGCAAAGCGCCTGGTTCCAGACCGGCAGGTTCCAACCCGGAAACCACCACTCGGCCGGTGCGTGATTCGACGGTGATGATTTCCTGGCCAGGTTTCTTGTCAACATTCTGCAGTGTGACGCTGCGAGGCTGCTGCAGGTCGAAGCAGATCTCCGGACCGAGTCGGCCGTCTGACGTTTGCAGCCTTGCACACAATCCGCGTGTGCTGCCTTCGTTTGCCATGTAGCAAAGATCGGCTCGCCCATCGCCATTGATGTCAGATGCCTGAATCATCGAAAGCTGTGACGAAGTGTTGATCAGAGATTCAGGTGCAATGAATCCATCTTCGGACTGGGTGATCACGTAGGTGACATGCTCCCCAAGCACGACAATATCCGCCCGCTTGTCGCCGTTCAGATCTCCGGATGCAATCATCCACGATGCCGGCTTCAGACCGGGAAGTCGTACCGACCATCGATCGCTCCATTCGCTACCCGCTTTTTCGGGTTGAAATCGAACGATCAGCTGATCCGGCACTCCGACGTAGGCGACATCCATTCGTCCATCTGAATTGAAATCCCCTGTTGTAATGCCTGCAATCTGTTTGTCGACAGAGATTTGCTGCATGTCGAAACGCCAGTCTGATGCGAGGTCGTTAATGCGAGCTCCTGCGACGGGCTTGATGGCTGCTTTATCCTTTTTCTGAATCAGGAGCTGAATGGTGCTGGAACGGTTGTCGACCAGCATGACGTCAGTCAGTCCGTCATTCGAAAAGTCACCCGCCTGCAGATTGAAGACTCGTTGCTCAAGCTTAAACAATTCGATCCCGCTGAAGCCGTAGAACTGGGCCAGTTCATTTGGTTCATCATTCTCCCCTGCGAGGGCTGAATCAGGCATGCAGTTCAGAACGGTCATTAGGAGTGTGAAGAGCAGGCGCATCGCTGCGGTCAGATGACGGCCGCCAGTACGGGAACGCCGGAGATGAGTGAAAAACGATTTCACAGGTTAGCCTTTACAGATTCAAAAATTCGTCACTGGTAAACAGAGTCAGTCTGTTGCAGCAGTGAATGTGATTTCAGTGATGATCCGTTGTTTGTCAGTGATTTCCGGTCTGCCTCGTGCCCGTTCGAGCCAGTGCCGATTTGCGCCCACGGTGTTTCGCATTCGACGAAGAAAGATCGAAGGAGCTGGTTTCGAAGCTGTTTTGCATCGGGAGAACCAGTCTCGCTTTGTTAAACAGGCTCAGGGTGAATCCATGGGGATCTGTATTTCCTTCGCAATAACTGGTTCGCTTCTTCGTCATTAATGACCTGGTGGGAAACAGGGTCCCATGCGAGTGTTCGCTGCAGCTTCATGGCCATATTTGCCAGGATGCATGACGACGTGGAAATGTGTCCCTGCTCAATATCCGAGACTGGTTTTTCACGTGATTCGATGCAGTGCAGAAAATCCTGCATATGCCCGCGCACGGCAGATGCCACATGTCGTTCCAGGTCTTTTTCGGTCCTGTCTTCCGGATACTTTTCGTATTCAAACAAGGCCTCGCCCGTCAGTTTCTGTCCATTGCCTCGCGGGGTGAATTCATACTTGTTGACGCTGAGTTTTAATGTGCCTTTGTCACCATAAATGGTGGCGCCCCATGGGTATTCGGGGTCAGGAGCAGCACCCCATGAGCGATGTTGCCAGACGACAGGAAAGTCCGGGTGCTGGAAGATCGCAGTTTGAGTATCCGGCGTATTTGCCAGAGCGTTCGTCTGCACAAGGATTCCACCAGACGAAGTCACATGGCTCGGCCAGCCCAGTTTGAGCATCCATCGCACCATGTCGTACATATGCACGCACATATCACCAAGAATGCCATTGCTGTACTCCATGAACGCTCGCCACGAACGTGGATGAATCAGCTCGGTATAGGGACGCATGGGAGCTGGTCCCGTCCACATCTCGTAATCGAATCCTTCGGGCGGAGTGGTCGGCTGCGGGTTGCTTTGTGATCGCATATGGTAGTAGCAGTACACTTCGACCATGCCGATATCTCCCAGCAGCCCTTCATTCACGACTCGATCGCGTGCTTCGATCAAATGCGGCGTGCTGCGGCGTTGCATACCGACCTGCACGACTCGATTGTTTTTTCGAGCCGCTGTCAGCATCGCATGACTTTCCACGACATCGACAGCCGTTGGCTTTTGCACCCAGACATCGATGCCACGATTGACAGCATCAATCATCGGCAAGGCATGCCAGTGGTCGGGTGTGTCGACAAGAACGATGTCGAACTGCTCCTTCGCAAGCATCTGGCGATAGTCGCTCCACGTGCGTGGTGTTCGACCGGATTTCTGTCGCCCGGCAACGATGTCTGCAGCTTCGTTCAGCATGCGTTGATCCACGTCGCACAGGCCCACGACTTCAGCCGACGAAACCTGAAGGAGCCGAAGGAGGTCGACCTTGCCATACCAACCACAACCGATCAAACCGACACGCAGTTGCTTCTGTGGTGCCGCTGCCCACACGCCGTGATTGACAGACATTGCGAATGCGGATGCTGCTGTCGTCTGAGTGGCTTTCTTGAGAAATCCCCGGCGATCCATGATTTACGTCCTGAACATGTTGAATGAGAATTCGATGGTGGTGGTCAACCAGACGGCAATCGGTGGCCTCCAGCGGACTTCCAGCAGTTTAGGTATGTGCAGAGTAAGAATCCAATTCATCTCCATCGGGATCTGTCGTTGCACAGCTGAAGAGGTGATGCGGTCTCAATTGGTGTCGTGTGTCTTTCGCGAGCCGCCACTTTGGCGCGACAGTAATCAGTCTCGCAGCCACGAGAACCGCATCCGCAGGATTTGCTGGCCAATCCAGCGTGCTTCTCCTTCTGTCAGATTGGAAATCGAACAGAGTTCGATCATTGCATCCGAGACAACAGCCAGTTCAAAGCCATTTGACGGGAGTACCGAACCGAGATTCTTCTTCGGAGACGCTGAATTCGACGGCTTCTGTTTTCTCAGCTGCAGCTGGTAGCGGCCGTTTGGTTCCCACTGTTCGCTGCGATTGAAGAAAGGCCACTTAATAACTCGTCCGATCGCGATGGTGTCGAATTTCCAGAACTCGGTACGGAAAGGGGCCAGCACTGTGAGTAACAATCCACTGAACATTGCCAGACCAATCAGTTCGAAGGGAATGAGGAAAAAGAACAGAAACCACCATTCTCCGGTGAATCTGGCTGGGCCGTTGGGAAGAGCGCCCCAAAGTGTCAGGACGAATACGGAAACAATTCCATTCCAGAAGGAATTCAGGAAAAGCAAAAGGAAAAAGGGAGCTGCTCTGAACTGACCTCTTCGTCCAAAGCGAAGTTCGGTAACCCGTTCCTCCATCTCCCACTGATTGTCTGACACTGCCGGGAGCTCCTCAGGTACCTCGATCAGCGTCTCCACCATCGCGAATGACGACGTGTCGTCGGTACTGCTCAACGCAACACGAACCACCTCCTCCTCAGATGCGACCGAGGCTGCGTCGGTATCCATAGCGAACGCCTGACCTGGATTCAGGAAGTCGTTCAGACGATAAAGAATCCATACGCGGTCCTGAGGATCTAACCGGAATCCAAACTCAAGGGGTTCTCCGGCTGTCACCATACGAATTCCGTGCAGGTGCTGATCATTCTGGGTGTGCTTACTCAGACAACCTTCGAATCGCAGGATCTCTGATCGAGGCACCTCGCGGGCTGAAAGTCGGATAATGGCGCTGCGGACGAATAATGCTTTGTCATGTTTCAATACAAAAGTTTCTCGGCCGAACCAGAGCCAGATCAGGAAGCTTGATACGGCCAGCCATGATCCCCAGAACGGAATTCCGAACGCGATGTTTCCCACAGACGGATCTTTGACAGCATTGGCGATCAGGACGACGCAGCCCACCGTCCAGCCTGATAACCAGACCACCAGGAAACAACCCGTGCCGATGGCCTTGTTTCGGATACCAAATCCTATGCCGTCGTCCGTTTCGTAGTACCGGACGCCAAGCCTGGCTGGTTTTGCTGGTGGTACGAATCCCTGACTTCTGGACGTCTGAATCACAACAGCCTGCTTTCGGGAGACGGACGGATGGGGTCAGTGATGGGCATCAACGTAACTGGATCGAACCAACTTCGGCGGGAGATTCATCGCACATTCCAGTCGATGGACGCAAGACCTGATTTGATGAGGTATGCGTTGATCTGCGAGAACGGTTTGCTGCCAAAAAAACCCCGGCGAGCCGACAAGGGAGATGGATGTGCAGATTCGATAATCAGGTGGTGCGATGCAATCAGACTCTTCTTCTGCTGCGCAGGTTTCCCCCAGAGCACAAATGCGACGTTTGGGCATTCGTTCGCGCACTGGATGATTCGGTCGGTGAGTTGTTCCCACCCTTTCTTTCGATGGGAAAATGCTTCGTGAGCACGGACTGTCAGGACCGTGTTCAGCAACAAGACTCCCTGCTCCGCCCAGGATTGAAGGCATCCATGTCCGGCGGGTTCTATCCCCAGATCATCCTGCAGTTCGCGATAGATATTTCGCAATGATGGCGGCAGTGGAACATTCCGCTGGACACTGAAGCTCAGTCCATGGGCTTGCCCATCGTCGTGGTAAGGATCCTGGCCAAGAATGACTACTTTTAGCGTGGACAACGGAGTGAATTGAAGCGCGTTGAAGACATCCTTCTCCGCGGGAAATACCTGATACTGACGGCGTTCAGCATCGACGAACTGTTGAAGCCTCAGAAAGCTGTCGCGCGCGAATTCGTCACACAGCGCATCCTTCCAGCACTCTGGCAATGCGTTCGTTTCCATTTTGAAGACGGCTTTCTCGATGAGAATCTGTGGTATTTATCCCGCTGGCATGTGACAACCGTTTCTGGTGTCCACATCGACGGGCAGCTACGCACGGTAGCATTGTGCGGATTGCGGGAAAAGGAACGCATTTTGCGGTGATCTTCAAGCCCGAAACTCGACGTGACGACCTGTTATGAAGTGGCAAAGCCGGACCGTCGCGTCTAGAATTCCCACTGAATCTGATCTTTCCCTCCTCACCTTCCTGCCCCCAAAGATGTCTTCGCCTCGACCTGATTGAGTTATGCGAAGTTACAGCTCCACCAGGAACCAAATGGCAATCTGGTTACCAATACCGTTGCCTTTGTTTCGAGACGTTCGATTAACCATAAAACCACCCTGGCTTTCCCGCACGGCCGCAGCGAAATCATGGACATTCGTTCTGGCATTTCCTGAGTCTGTGCGTTCATCCAAATCGAAAAGCGATCGAGCTATGAATCGCCACACACACAATGTCTTCGTCAGGCTATGGTCCTCCTTCGCGCTGGGAGTGATTACGGCTTCAGCGATCTGCATGCCAGCGTCCGCAGAAGAACGTGCAGAGTTTTTTGAGAGCCGTATTCGTCCGTTGCTGATACAAAAGTGCGCGGAGTGTCATACCGGTAAGACTCCCGAAGGCGATTTGCGCATCGACAGTGCGGCATCGCTGGTTGAAGGCGGGATGTCGGGGCCAGCCATTGTTTCGAAAGACGCATCGGCGAGTCTGCTTGTCCAGCGATTGCTGACGGACGACCTCGATTTAGTGATGCCACCGGAAGAGCGGCTGTCCGAAAAAGAAATTGCCGACGTGACGCAATGGGTCAATGATGGAGCCTACTGGCCAGCGGATGAAAAAGAATGGACAACAGCAGAAGACCGAGCGAATCACTGGGCGTTTCAACCCGTACAGGCTCTCACTCCACCCGATGTTGACAATGCAGACTGGTGCAGGTCGGACCTCGATCGATTTATTTCTGCAGGCCATGCCGCGAAGGGCGTGACACCACTGCCAGCGGCAGATCGCAGAACGCTGATCCGTCGGGCAACGCTGGATTTGACGGGATTGCCGCCACAGATTGAAGACGTAGAAGCCTTCGCAGCTGATGAATCTGAAGACGCATTCGAAAAGGTGATCGATCGATTGCTGGCGAGCCAGGCATATGGCGAACGCTGGGGGCGACACTGGCTCGATCAGGCACGCTATGCCGATACAAGCGGCGACGGCACGGATACTCCCATTCCGGAAGCTCGTTACTACCGTGACTACGTCATCCGGTCCATCAATGCCGACTTACCCTACAATCAGTTCCTGACGGAACAAATTGCCGGCGACATTCTTGCTCAGCAACACCCGGACGACCCGCGTGCCAATGAACAGGTGATTGCAACGGGCTACATAGCCCTGAGTCGACGATTTGGAAATTCAGCCTTTGCGGAAATGAACCTGATTGTTGATGATACCATCGACACCATTGGCAAGTCCGTCCTGGGTTTGACTCTGGGTTGCGCACGCTGCCATCATCACAAATTCGATCCTGTCACCACAGATGACTACTACGGGATCTACGGCTACTTCGAGAACACTCAGTACCCGCATGCCGGGACAGAGCACCAGAAGGATCGAGCACATTTTGTATCGCTCCGGAAAAACGACTCGTGGCCATCAGACTATGAATCGCTGGAAGCCTGGGCTGTCAGCGACAAACCTAAACAGGTCGGCGATGTCAAAATCATGGTTGGCGGTGACATCAATCAGCGGGGTGAAATTGCGAAACGCGGTTTCCTGTCGGTGCTGACCGAAGAGTTCCCGGATATTCCGAAAGACAGCAGTGGACGTCTGCAGTTTGCCGAATGGATTGCCGCAGACAATAACCCGTTGACCACGCGTGTGATCGTGAATCGAGTGTGGCAGTACCACTTTGGCCGCGGAATTGTCGAGAGCAGCAGTAATTTTGGACTGCAGGGCTCAAAACCAGGTCATCCGGAGCTGCTCGACTGGCTGGCCGCTGACTTTGTGAAACACGGCTGGTCGCTGAAACACCTCCATCGTCGGATCATGCTTTCGGCGACGTGGCAGATGGCCAGCAGTGGCGACCCGAAACTTGTTCAGCAAAACCTGAAACTGGATGAAGCGAACACGAGTTGGTGGCGTTTCGATCGTCGCCGCATGGATGCGGAAACGATCCGTGACAGCCTGCTGTCAGTTAGCCTGACGCTCGAACCCGGCGACGGTGGCCGACATCCCTTCAAACCAACCAAAGACCTCAAATATTCACAAGGGCGCCCGTTCTATGCCGTGTTTGATCACAAGCACCGGTCTGTGTATCTGATGATCACCCGACTGCAGAAACATCCGTTTCTGGCCCTGTTTGACGGGGCAGATCCCAACAAGACCACCGACAATCGTCGAGAAAGCACCGTTGCCCTTCAGGCTTTGTTCATGATGAACAGCCCCTTCCTGAAGGAAATGGCAACCGCGTTTGCAACACGACTTCGGGAATTCAGCAGTGATCCTGAAGCCCGGATTCAACACGCATACGAAGCTGCTTTGGGGCGGCCTCCAGAGGACGACGAGCTGGCTGATTCGCTGGCCTTCGTTGGTGAATACCAGGCCGAAATGAATGCCTGTGGTAAATCCGTTGATGAGGCCGAAGAATTAGCGTGGAACAGTCTTGCACGCGTCTTGCTCAGCAGCAGCGAGTTTATCTACGTGGACTGATCTGTGCGCCTTCCATACCAGAACAGAGATTGACCAGCTTCGAATTGCGAGGCACTTTTCAAAAGGTGAATGACTGATGTTTCCAAATCTGTTTTCACAGCCAGCATCCAGACGTCGTTTTATCTCCCGGAGCGCAGCGTTTGGTGCATCGGGAATCGCATCTGGTCTGCTATCGAAGCTCGCCATGGCTGACAGTGCCAACCCACTGTCACCGCTGCAGCCTCATTTCGAACCCAGGGCGAAACGCGTCATTTTGCTGTTCATGCCTGGTGGCGCATCGCATGTGGATGGATTTGATCCGAAGCCGGACCTGCGATCTCACCATGGCAGAGATGCCGGACGCGGACGAGTCTACACAGGCAGTCACTGGGGACATCATCGCTGCGGTTCGAACGGGACACTTGTCAGCGATCTGTTTCCTCACATCGGCAGCTGCATGGATGATATTTGTTTGATTCGGTCGATGCATGGCGACAAGGGTGATCACTTCGAAGCCACGCTGAGTATGCACAGCGGCACAATGGCCGAAGCTCTGCCCGGCATCGGAGCATGGGTGAGTTATGGCTTGGGGACGGAGAATCCGAATCTGCCGTCGCATGTGGTGTTCGCCGAGGCCCTGCCATACGCCGGAGCTCAGTCGTGGGACAGTAACTTCCTGCCTGCCTATCACCAGGGGACGCGGATTGTTCCCGGCAGTGAACCGATTTCAAACCTGAATCCTGACCCGCTGACAGGCGCGATGCAAAGCAAAGAACTTGCGATGCTTCAGAAGCTGAATCAGCGACACTTCGCCTCGCGTTCAGATGATTCGACGCTTGGGGCTCGCATGTACTCATTTGATGCAGCGGTTGGTCTGCAGCAAAAGGCCCCTGAGGTGTTCGATATGTCAGAGGAATCTGACGAGACTCTGGCGCTTTACGGCATCAAACGCGACGACACAAAGAGTTTCGGGTGGCAGTGTCTGGCGGCGCGACGAATGAGTGAACGTGGCGTGCGATTTGTTGAAGTTGTTGACAAAGGCAATTGGGATGCACACAGCAACATGAAAGGCTACAGCAGGCTGGCCGGGAATACCGATCAGGCCATTGCTGGTCTCCTGAAGGATCTGAAGCAACGCGGTCAACTCGAGGAAACACTCGTCGTCTGGTGTACCGAATTTGGCCGAACTCCATCGGCAAAAAAGACAGCGATGGATGGGCGAGATCACTACAAAGATGCATTCACCTGCTGGTTGGCTGGCGGTGGAAGCAGGGGCGGCCATGTGTATGGTGCAACAGACGACATGGGCGAGAAAATCATCGAGAACCCGGCCCATATCCACGATTTTCATGCGACCATCATGCACCTTCTCGGCTTTGATCACACGAAGCTGACCTACCACTTCAGCGGTCGGGACTACCGTCTGACCGGTCTGGCCGGGAACGTCATTCACGATGTGATTGTCTGATCAGCCGGGCCCCGTCGAACAGCCGAGGACAGAGGAGACGCAGCGATTGCGCACGCGGGGGACACCGAGTCGCTCGTTTGTCCTGGTGGTCTGGCGGGTACAACGCGTTTCCGGTTAACGGCGAGTTCTTTACAAAGACTCGTCATCTGTTGCCGGGAATTCGAATACGACCAGCAGCGGTCGATGGGCGGTGGAAACAGCGTCTGGCGATTGACCGTCGATGTCAACTGATGGTGCAGGATTGACTCGTGAATCCAGACTGTGGTCTCCCTCCGCAACGACACGACGATCGATCTCGGATTGATCTCCTTTTGCCAGGGTCGAAACGCCGTCTGATGCAATGCCAGCCGCAGCTTCGGGCTTTCTGATTTCAGCGCCGTTTCTCAGGCGACGAACCTCTGACTTGTCGGATGAGTCTGTGGCCATGGACTTTGAAGGTGCAGTGACATCGGTCTGAGCACGTGTGATGCCTGATGCCACCATGGGTTCGCCCTGTGATCCCGGCACGTCCTGACCGCTCCGGGGGACAGCAACCAGAACCTGACCAAAGTGTAACTCTGACGCCGTGGGACTCAGCATTGATGCTCGAATCGATGCAACAACCTGTTGCCGGTCACGATGGGCAACTTCGGATGGATTCCATTCGCTGGAGAGCACCATTGGTGAGTCAGTTACGCTCTGCAGGAAGCTGTCTCTTGCAGCGGGCGCCGATGTTAAGATGACACCGAATCGACTTTCGTTCTCAACGGATTCAGTCTCCAGAGCTTCCAGTTTAACGGCCGCTGTGCTGGCGACCCTGGACAGCAATGTCATTACTTCGCGTCGGTCCTTCTGATTCAGGCGAATCACCAGAACCTGCCAGTCGCTGCCTTCGGCGAGTATCTGAGTTCTGGTTTCTTCACTCGCTGATTTCCGAACAGAAGTCCGATCGCTTTCAGCGGCATCTGCCATCGCGACTTCGTCCATGTCTGTCGCACCAAATTCCCGGGAGAACTGCTCCGGCGACGCGACTTCAACTTCCTGGTCCAGCGGTATGCGTGGCCCGGGCATCACCATCAGAGCAATGGCCGCACAAGCGACAATCAGGGCAGCTGTCATTCTTCGGAACCCGGAAACCTGCGTTTTCTCTGCGGTCGCTGATTGAGAAGCCCCGATTGACGCGTTCGTCAGCGGAACGATGCCCGCCATCACTGACTCGGTGAATTGTCTGCCACCCGGCTGAACTGGCAGACTGCGAAGCAGTTCGCCGAGTTGTTTAGCGGACTGTTCGAACTGTTTGACTTGCCGTTCCTGAGGCGATGACAATTCGGAATAGGCAACATCCGGGGAGAATTCTCCATCCAATCGCGCCGATGCGTCTTGCATGGCATTCGCAAGTGGATCTGCAGAATCTGGAGAAAAATCGCGTGAGGTTGTCATGGCGGGGGAGGCTGGGTGGGCTTAACTCTATTGATGGCGGAATGTTACGGAAGATGTTGGATCGTCATTGTCTGCTGAAACGACCGCGCACGCAGAACGGGCACGCGCGGCGTTGCTGTTGAGACGCGGGAGAGTCGGCGAGAGTTCCGCAAATGTCGCTGCCTACGTTAGAAATTCCAATCTGAAGTTATACTGTACGGATGATCCGGTGAAAGTGAAGTTCCACTTCCTGATCAACGACCCGCCGTACCCCTTCGACGAGGCAATTGGGTTCGTGATCGGATTCACCGATCCTTTTGATTTCAGATAAAGGAGTTCCCGGTGGCACGCTGAAGGCTGCCTGGTGGATGATCTGATTTCCTGCATCCAGTTCAGGAACAATAAAGTGAACTGTTGATCCAAAACACAGCATGTGATGTTGGAATGCATCTTCGTAGGGACGGAAGCCAGGAAATGGTGGCAGCAGTCCATGATGCAGATTGACGATCCGCCCTCCGGCGAATTTCCAGCAGAGATCTGCTGGCAGCACTCTCATATATCGGGCGAGGATCACATAATCAATTTCGAGTTCATCGACGACCTGTTCCAGCTTCCCGTAGTCCGGATTCCCGTCAGCGTCGCCGATACTTACCCATGGCACATCGAATTGCTCCGCAATACTGCGGCAGGCGTTGCGGTTGCCAATCATCACGGCTGCTTCGGCTTGCAGACGTTTGTCGCGTATGGCTCGCAACAGGGCCAGAGGTGGTTCCGATCGGTACGTCGTGCAGATAGCCAGACGTGGCGGTCGGTTGAATTCAGTACGACACCAAACCCGGATCTGCAAACCTCTCATTTCGCCGATCTGGTTCAGGTGATCTCGAAGTCTTGAGACGTCGTCAGAGTCGCCCGGCCAGTCGATTCGCATCATCATCGCGAAGAGCTGCTCAGAATCACGGTCGTACATCTGAATTTCAAAGATGTTGGCTCCCGCTCCCGTGACATAGTGGACAATAGGATCTGCCAGACCTCGATTATCAGGGCCAACTGCGGTGATAATGACCTGCATGGAGTTTTACTTTCTGCACAACCCGGCGATCGTTAGTGGTATGAATCAAAATCAGGATGGCTACCGGGTTGCTCCCATACTGAATTTCCTGCCATTCGACAGAACCGGACTGTCCAGTGCAGCCGATATAGCCACAGAATCTTGCCACGGTCACGAAATGGATTCCCCAGGAAGCAGATTTTGCCTGTGTCCCGCCAACAGTCCAGTCGATACAGAACTTCAAGTCTTGTTTCTTGTGTGATCAGGAATGAATTCCGATGAACGCCCGGCTGCTACCCGTAATCGTCGTCACCGCCGTCTTTATGCTCGCATGGAGCGGCGATCGAAATGCCATGCAGGCAGCCCTCGCCCGGCGCGACGCCGTTCAGTCAGTTTTACTGGCTCAAACTTACGGACAGAAAACTCTGGAACCCAACGAGGCGAGACATGTCTCGACCCTTGTTTCCAGATCTGAAACCGCATCCGCAGTCGAAGATTCGGAATTGGTACCGCTTCCTGAGGGTATTGCATCCGGGGTCTACCAGGCTGTGAATCAGTCCGGAGCCAGTGTCCGGGTTTCCGTGCCTTCTCAGGGAAAGACGGATCAGACGAACGCGAGAGATTTCTATATCAGCGATTCAAAGGCTGGAGAACGCTGGTACATCGTGCGAATTCAGTCACCCATGACCGTTCATTAGTGCCTTCGATTCACTCGCTGGCGTCGATGACATCACAAGCCGTCCTGCGTTGTGAATAATTTCAGTACGGAATAGACGACTGCTGATATTCTCCGATGCGGGTTCATCGCCGCCGCAATCGCTCGCCATCGAAAATCATTCCTTTACCGGAAGCCGTCTTGCGATGACGACTCTGGTGCGGCCAGCGATCCGTGCAAACAGAATCGTTCGCGGTGGATCGTCTCCGGTGGGAAGCTGTTTGCGAACCGCGTGAGCGTCTGTCGGTATCCGACGACATTTGATTTCGTAGTCGCTGGACGGATTGTTTTTTCGAAGCCACTGTCTGACTTCCCTGATGTTGTTGGGCAAAATTGCTTCAACGAGGAATCCTTTCACGAACACCGATTCGACCGGCGCTTGCCCTGTCAGATATTCTTCCTCCGGATCCAGACGCTCCAGTGACAATAATTCTGCGACACCATCCAGCATGCCGCTGCGCACGACAGCTGGATCCGGGTCGAAAAGAAAAGCGCCACATTCAGCAGCCTGTGGAGCCCATGCCGAAAGCGGATCGATGGAAATGGTTTCTATTTCGACGCCAGCGTCTTGTTGTGATCCTGAACACTTCGATGTCAGGACTGTTGCTCGAAAGGGGTGATTGCCTTTCAGATGGCCAAACCAGACAGTCGCTTCGCGGCATTCTCCGTCCAGGCTGATAAGTTCAATTTCACATTCGGGGAACTTCTGTGTGAAATTGGAGGCCGGGCTGATCTTGATGGCTCCGCCAGCGGCGGTCTTCGTGAGATGCTGCATCCATTCCAGCGGCGGTTGATACTGTTCCAGTCTTTTGACGGGGCGGTCACGCCCGGCACGGCGATCAGGATCGGCATGAACAATTTGCGCGTTCCAGTCTCCTGCTGTAACATCAAGACACCGCGTGATCACCGCCGGATGTGAAGTGTCCCGATCTGCTGATCGAAGAATGTCTGCGTTCCACTGACAGCGAAGAACCATTGACGGATCGGAATCGATCGCCTGCACTTCGCAATTCCGGGACAATGCTGCGGCATCAATACCAATGCCGCAGCAGAGGTCTGTTACGGAATCGCAATCTTGAAACCGCGAAGCCTTGTACAGCGCGAGCTGCCAGTTTGTCGATTGCTCAAGGCCCACCCGCGTCAACCAGAGTTGATCTGCCCGGGGAAGAACTGAAGCTGCCCTGCGCCGAGCCTCATGGAGGCTGAGCGCCGCTCGTACAAGCTCCTCATCAAACTGTTCCCGGAGACGTTTCTGGTTCTTGAGTTCGGCATCGGTGCAGCTGGCAATCACCTCAAACACGGAAGGCGTGTGTCTAAGTCGTTGCAGCAGCAGGCAGTCCTCGTTTGACCCATCGGGATCCATCATTAGCTGCCCTTCTTTCGCATCCGAACGATACCGTCCCAGTCGGCGGGAGCTTTGCGGTCGTGCTGAGTAATCATCATGGAAAGATAATCCTGTGCGCGGTCTTCCGCCGGCATGCTGTGCAGATGCTTCCACGCCTCTGCCCATCGGCCCTGAGTGAATTCTTCTACACCCAGTTCGAAATCGTTAAGGTGCTTTGAAGTCAGTACGGGGAAGCGACTTTCAGGCGGAACCAATTCGCTGACCGTGAGAGGTTTATCCATTCCATAGGGAAGCAGCCGAAGAAGTCGCCGAACACGGCCTTCATCGGGTGGCATGTTCAGACGGATATGCTGATCAAGGTATTCATCGATCAGGACGGACACATGCAGCTCGCGCGTCATGCTTTCGAGTCGACTGGCAAGATTTACGACCGGGCCGAAGACCGTCACCTTGACTTGTTCGCGGGTTCCAATCTTGCCGGCTACAGCGCGGCCATGAGAGATGCCGATGCTGGTTTCGAAATCTCGCAACGGATGGTCCGGATCCGCCTGTGCTCGGGCAAACTCATCACGGATCGCCAGTGCCGCACGACAGGCGTTGAGCGGCGCTTCGGCGGATGCGATTGGCCATCCCCAGAATCCCAGTGCAGCATCTCCCTGAAAATCTCCGGTCACGCCGCCAAAACGCAGAATCTGACTGGTCATGACTTCCAGCGCGAGGCTGACTCGTTCCAGCAATCCCGTCAGATTGTCGGATTCCTCTTCGGCGCGATGACTGAATCCCCGGAGATCACAGAACAGCACGGTCACATCGCATTCCCGAGGTTCCAGCAGTGACGTGTCGAGATCGCGCCCCAGGGCTTCCAGAACCGGTGGAGAAAAAAACTGTCGCAGTCCGGATTGCTGACGTTCCAGTTGTCGTTCTCGCTGCAGTGACCCTACAATTTCCGCGATGAACTCAGTGAACTTAATGTCTGCATGCAAACGCTGTTCATTGGCCTGCGCGCTGTCACCGACGCTTCGACCGGTGACATAGAAAGCGCGATCCCCTCCAATATCCGTGAAGGGTGTACAGAAGGCCCAGTTGTATCCGGCAACCTGAGTGAACGGCTGGTGTTCAGCCTGTTGATCGTCCCAGATATGCACAACATTGCTTTGTTGTTCCATCGCGCTGGAAATCAGCCTGGCGCTGGGTTGAAGCATGGGACCTGTTTCGAACCGCTGCTCCTGATGGAAGACGCGCGGGCGGCTCGATTCTGTCAGCCCCACGATGGCAACCCCATCTGCATTCTGAATTCCTGCCAGTAACAGGCTGCAGAGTCGGATGTGCAAATCACGTTCGACACCCGATTCCCGAATCACCGACGGTAAGCTGGTCAGGACTTCAATTCGCTTTGCAGCATCGTCGTATCGAACGCGTTGAAGCTGCTGGCGATTGATGGCAACCTGCTGGACAGGCTGGTTGCGCGGCGAATCGCTTTGAGTGACCTGCTGAAGTTCAAATCTGGTGCCGCCGATCACGAACGATTGTCCGGCTGTCAGATTCGCATGATCGAATTCGGTGCCATCGATAAAGACAGCGTTGGATGAACCTGCAACACGTTGCAGTTTGATCCCCGATTCTGTGGGAGTGAGATCGACATGGTGTCGGGAGATGGAATCATCCCAGTCCGTTCGGATGGCTGCCTCCGGCGCGCGGCCCAGCGAATAAGTTTTCTGCTGCGTCAGCAGAAACTCCCGATCCAGTCGACGTCCGTGATGAAAGGCCAGCATTCGAAACATCGGGGTAGTATAGTAGGCGATACGACTGTGGTGTTAGCAGGCCACTGAAAAAGGTGTCCTGATCTTCGGGGACGGCATTGAAATACGGCCTGTGAGAAGCACAAGTGCAGCTGAGCCGCTGATTCCGGGTGCACGTGACGCAGCGAGTCTGTATCCAGCGCTATTCTTCAATGCCAAAGTACCGATTCAGAAACGTCTGCCGATCCTCTTCCGTCTGAACGTACTGCACCAGTGCATACAGTTTTTTCTGATCGCGTAACAGTTTGGCGGCTCTCTCATCGGGATCCGCCAGGGACGCGGGCAGAGCACCGAAAATCTGCAGTCTCGTCAGATCGATTTCATCTTCGATCACACCGTATCGCTGCAGCATGGCCAGGACGGTCTCCACTCGCCGATCATGGCGCTGGCGGTCACATAGTCGTTCGCGAAGCCAGTCAATCCCGAAGGCTCGCACCTTTTCTTTTTCATGCGTCAGTAAATCAAAAGTACGTTCATAGAATTCGGCGTCCGGATTGCTCCACCGAATGAATTCCATCTGCGTGTTCAAATCCCGCTGATCATAAAGAAGGACGCATTCGGATGGTTTTCCATCACGTCCCGCGCGACCGATCTCCTGATAGTATGATTCCATCGACCCGGGCACATCGGCATGAACGACGAAGCGAATGTCTTCTTTATCAACGCCCATTCCAAACGCATTTGTAGCCAGAACAAGGCGTCGACGCC
Organism: Planctomycetaceae bacterium; assembly: GCA_041398825.1. NCBI lineage: Bacteria > Pseudomonadati > Planctomycetota > Planctomycetia > Planctomycetales > Planctomycetaceae > Planctomycetaceae bacterium. Next base: position 40,060 of record JAWKTX010000002.1, read on the forward strand.
CTTTCATAAAGTCGTCCTGAATTCGTTTTCTCTGCCGTCGATCCAGGTCTCCGTGGTAGCAGACATGGTCAATGCCGGCGTTGCGGAGCCGGTCGCTGAATTCTTCCAGCGTGCGGATCAGTGTGAAGTAGATAATCCCGCTTCCTTTCAGGTTTGGCTGGATCCAGCGGTGAATGATGGCCTGCATCGACCGTTGTTTCTCATCTGAGTCCCAGATGTTTTCGACAACCAATTCCAGGTTGGGTCGATGAATGCCTTCGTGGAACAGCCGAACCTGTCCTGTCTGCAATCCCAGTTGTCGAATGATGTCCTGCTGAACATCCGGCGTCGCGGTTGCGGTCAGGGCAATCGTTGTGGGGTTGTTCAGAATCTGTCGAAACTCGGCCAGTCGTGTGTAATCCGGACGAAAATCGTGACCCCACTCGCTGACGCAATGCGCTTCGTCCACTGCGAGCAGACAGACATTTCGCTTTGAGATTACTTCCAGAAAGTCGGGCTTCCGAAATCGTTCGGGCGTGACATACAGCAAGCAGTGCTGCCCTTCCGAGACCGATCGATAACGAGCTTCGCGTTCCGATTTCGTCAACGAAGAATTGATGAATGTTGCATTGATTCCGCGTCGCTGAAGGCTGTCTACCTGATCCTTCATTAGCGCGATCAGCGGCGACAGCACCAGTGTCAGCCGCGGGCGACCATCGGAATCATTGTTTCCCGAATCACCGCTGGCGGAAGAATGCATCAATGCAGGAATTTGAAAACACAGTGATTTGCCGCCCCCCGTCGGCATGATGACCAGCGCATGCTTCTTAGCCATCACGTGATCAATGATGTCCTCCTGAGGACTTCGAAATGCTTCGTAGCCGAAGTAATCCAGCAGCAATTGGGCGGCCTGAGACATCGTGGAATTGGTTTTTCTGCTTTTTGGTAGTGCAATTTGCGTGCTGACTGAAGCGTCTGAAACGTCCTCAAAATCGTTGTAATCGCTTCACGTTCTCGTTGTCTGTCATATCGTTTTACGAACAAGGAGGGTTGTTCGGAAGCAGCGATACCGGCGAGGCATATTTTCTTCAACATCAGGTTCGAATGTTTGAAGACTGTTTCCACTGCCATCCGCACAGCGATTTCAATTATGCCGACCGCCGACCGCCTTCCTCAGGTTTCCGTTGTCATTCCTGTCTATAACGGGGGGGACTATACGGCTTTGGCGATTGAAAGTGCTCTCGGACAGCGGGATTGTGATGTTGAAGTGATTGTCGTCAACGACGGATCGACTGATAAGACCCAGGAAGTGCTGAGTTCTTTTGGTGATGCGATCATCGCGATCAATCAACCGAATCAGGGAATTGCGAAAACCCGAAATCGTGGCATCGAAGCGGCAACTTCAGAATGGGTGGCCTTCCTGGACAACGATGATCTTTGGCTCCCGGAAAAGCTCAGCCAGCAGCTTCAGGCCGCAGAAGCCACACGGGCCGGAGCTGTCTATACCAATACAATGAATTTTGGCGCCGTGGAACGCATTGATTCGCTGCGTCATCCGGATCCGGCCTCGATGCCAATCGGCGATTTGTTTGAGCAACTTTTGATGGACAATTTTTTCGTCACGTCTTCCCTGATGGTTAAGCGTGATGCTCTGAACGCTGTGAGTCGGTTCTCGGAGAATCCTGACCTGGCAGAAGACTGGGATTTATGGCTGAGCCTTGCGGCGGCAGGCGTGCGATTTGCCGCGGTCCCTGACGCACTCACAAAATATCTTTGGCGATCAGGTTCGTTTTCCAAAAATCATGAACGCATGCGTTCATTGCGAATGAACACCGTGAGAAAGGCTCTGGAGACAGATCGAGGCAAATCGCTTCCATGGACAGTCCGACGGCAGGCTCTGGCAAACGTCGAGCGGTGTTCGGCCTGGTTCCTCGCTTCGTCATCACCGCGCAAAGCCATCGCATGGTATATGAACTCGATTCTGCACTGGCCATTTGATGCCGACCCGTGGAAGGGAATTGTTAAGGGCTGCCTCGGTCGCTGTTAGCAGGCCGCTGGAATACGCATGAAACGTAAGCCGAAGCGTGAGCGAGGGACGTTTTGACAGTCGCTGGCGGGACGGTGATCCCTCGCTGACGCATCGTTTTTTCAACGCACTGTTCGATCGGCTGTCTCACGATGACGATCATTGCTTCGAACTGAACAGGCGAAGTTCGGCGGCGGCTTCGCTTCGGCAGGAAGCAAAGAATGATGACTAACGCCTGCGGATCAAATCCGATAAGGCCACCTCACGGACAATATCTTTGATGCCGTAGTGATGTTTCTTGGCTTCGTCGACAATCGCCTGAACTCCCTCCCGATCATCCACGGTCAGCACGCGGCGAAGCGCGTAGGTGCACAGGTGTTCGATAAAGGCACGTGCAAACTCGTCGCGGTCTTCGAGCAGCAGTTGTTTGAACTGCATGGAATCGGTGAACGTCCGTCCGTCCGGCAACACGCCCGAGGCATCCACGAGCGGATCTTCGCCGATGCCGGTTGGGACGTATTCGCGAGTGCGCCACTGGCCAATGGCATCGTAGTGGTCGAATGCCAGTCCAAGAGGATCGATATTCCGATGGCAGGCGGCGCAACTTGTGTTCTGTGCGTGTGCTTCGATCCTGTTACGGATGGTGATTTTGTTTCCCTGAGGAGGGACGGGTTCGATCGGATTCACATTGGCCGGGGGCGACGGCGGAGTCCTGTTGAAGATTGCTTCGCTGAGCCAGACGCCGCGATGAACCGGGCGATGGCGCGTTCCGTCTGAGGTCAACCCAAGCACCGCGCCCATTGTCAGTAAACCACCGCGATGGTTATCGGGCCTGAGCGAGACACGATGGAAACCATCCTTATCTGGCTCCGGCAGTCCATAAAAATCGCACAGCCGGGCGTTGGCCATCGTCCAGTCGGAATCCAGGAAGGCCTCAATGGGCAGATTCTTTGTGAGCATTTCACGGAAGTATTCAACCGGTTCCTCGCGCATGCTTGCCTCGAGCCAGTCGTCGTATGTTGGGTAGAGAGCCTTATCCGGCGGGAACATGCCGACCCGGTGGAGTTGCAGCCACTGACGCGAGAAGTCGTTAATGAAGCGGTTGATTCGGCCGTCCGTCAACATCCGGTCCACTTCTTTCTTCAGGCCATCATCTTTCTTCAGGCTACCGTTGCCAGCTGCAGCGAAAAGGGTGTCGTCCGGCATTGAACTCCACAGGAAATAGGAGAGCCGCGAGGCGAGTTCCCAGTCAGTGACGTGCTGACGTGGAACGGGATCGCCCTCGACCAGGTAGATGAAGTTTCTGGACGTCAGCACGCTCTGCAGGGCAACTCGATAGGCATCGGCCGGCTTCTCGCCAGCCTCACACCCGACACGGTAAGTTTCCAGATACTCGTGCAGCGTTTCCATTTCGACCGGCCGCCGCCACGCGCGTTCGGCAAAGCGTTGCAGATGTTCGGCGACGACTTCCAGGGGCGCTTGATCGGGCGGCAGTACATTGCTGCGGCGGGATTTCTCTGCCTCTGTGACCAGAGGACCTTCCCATTCGATCCAGTCGAGGATCACGGTCGAAAAGATGCCGTTCCCGTTCCCGTCGAACATCTGCGGCGCATTGGGATTGAGCAGAGCGGTTTCGCTGCTGTGGGTAAAAACGTATGAATTGCTGGCAAGTGCATTGCGGAAGGCTGCACCGCCACGTCTGTCCACAATGTCGGTGGCTACTACGGCGAAATGTAACTGAGCCGGCATTTCCAGGAACACGTCGAACTCGTAAACCTGCGGACTGTCTTCGGGGGCTGTGATGTCAAATTCAATAAGTCCGTCGACGGTTTCCTCACTCGTCTGCGCACCAATGCTCAGATGGGCCGGTTGACCTCCGGGTGGACGAATACCGCTCGCCTGAAGACGCATGCGATAGAGCCCACTGTGTTCCGGGCCTGTTGCCCCAAACCAGCTGGAGGTCAGCGCCTGTTGTACCCGTCCCGGGAAAAGGAGATAACGCAATGGTCGCTGGATGCCGAATCGATCGAGCGCTGCCTGCTGGGCTTTTCCACCACCGTAACGCAAATCCGCCGCCGTCTTCCGAATCCTGCGCGCTTCGCTGGACGAAGTGGGGAAAGCACGATCAAGCACGATGTCCGCCGCGCGGTAATAGCGATCCACGTGTGACGGCGAAAGTGAAAGCTGTGCTCCGATTCGTTCGTAGCCGTGCCACAATGTGTCCTCGTTTAATTCCCCCGGCTTAGCCGGATCGTATCGTACTCCCAGCAGGTCGTAGACCGTGTTCTGATATTCTCTGCGACTGAGTCTGTAGTGTGACACGGCCGGTCGCGCTGCCATCCGAGCCGCTCGACCCTCTTTCAACAGCGCGTCAAGTGTGGTCACGAACGCTGCGATCTCGTCCTGAGTCGGCTGAGGCTCATCCTTCGGCGGCATTTCGCCGCTGTTGAGCTTATCCAGCGCTTCGGCCCAGTGGTGGGAATCCAGTCCGGAACGGAAGTCGCGCGACAACTGATCAATCCGGATGTCGCCTTCCTCTTTCCGGGGACCATGACACCGAATACAGTGCCTGTCCAGAAACACTTCAAAAGGCTCCGCTGCTTTGACGGCATCGGTGAAAGAAAGGGCAGCAAACGAAAGGCCAGCGCAGAGCTGGAGGCTGAAACGTAACAAAGATCGAATTTGCATTTTGGTCGCCGTCAGTTTCCTTACGCGAAGAGTCGCTCGCTGCAATGCATGACTGGTCAACAACTCCCCACGGAATTGAGAGCACGTGACCTGATGAGGGCGGACGGGATTCGAGTTGAAAACTCAAACGGAAAACAGAACTCATGAGGTCTTGCTCCGTCAGCAGTATTGATCTTTCGAACTCGGACCGCAAGGCTCTGTTCGCTTTGCACCCTGATGGCGATCGTGGCTGAATTTCGTGAGCAGCGAGTCTCATGCCGGGACTGAAACCCGGTCCGTTTTAATGGGGTTACGGAAGGTTGATCGACGAACGGTGAAAGCGGGAAGCAACAATCTGATGTGAGTGAGATGAAATTTTCTGGCTCGGTACAGCCAGCTGTCCGTTGAAGAACCAGGACAGGTACGCAGAACGACTGTAAACTAACGACTGTAAACTATCGTGTTTTCAGGTCTCCTGCTCGAGCCAGTCCTGTTTTTCACCTGGCTGCTAAAACGGCCCTCAATTGCGTACGCTACGGTCACACAAAACGCTCTGGCACGTACTGCCGTGCCGCTTCAGCTCATGGATAGCAAAATGTTGTATCGATCCCGGACGGTAATCTGTCTGACTATTTGCCTGCTCACTTCTGTTGCTGCACGCGCACAGCAGCCAGGTAGTCCCGGTCAACACGTTGACTTTGCTCACGATGTTGTGCCGATTCTTCAAAAGCATTGCGTTTCTTGTCATGGTGGTCGCGAAGCCAAGGGTAGTTTCTCGTTGAATACTCGGGAATTGCTTGTTGATTCAGGGCATATTGTCGCTGGCAAACCAGCGGAATCTTATCTGCTGGAACTTGTCGCATCGGAAGATCCCGAAACCCGAATGCCTCCCGCGGATAAACCGCGTGTTTCAAAGGCCGAACAACAAGTGTTGCGTGCCTGGGTTGCGGAAGGTGCCGTTTGGGAGGATGGCTACAGTTTTGCTCCGGTATCGTACGAACCACCGCTGCTTCCGCGCCGTCCTGAGCTTCCCGAGGCTCTTCCGGGCCGCAATCATCCGGTAGATCGAATCCTGGATCAGTACCTTGCGTCGAATGGAATTGTGCGACCGCAGGCAATTGATGACGCTCTGTTTATGCGTCGTGTCTCGCTGGATCTGGTCGGATTGCTGCCAACGCAGGAGCAGTTGCATGCATTTGTTGCCAGTACGCAGCCAAATAAACGTGAGCAGTTGATTGACGATCTGCTAAATCAGCAGATTGCATATGCCGATCACTGGCTGACTTTTTTCAATGATCTGCTGCGGAACGATTACAGCGGTACGGGTTTCATTACGGGAGGGCGTACGCAGATCAGCGCCTGGCTTTACGATGCTCTATTGCAGAATATGCCCTTCGATGTGATGGCGCGTGAACTAATTGCTCCGGCAACGCCTGCAAGTCGAGGGTACATCGATGGTATTAAATGGCGCGGGGAGGTGAGCGCGGGGCAAACGGTAGAGATTCAATTCGCGCAGAGTATTTCCCAGTCGTTTCTTGGCATCAACATGAAGTGTGCCTCGTGCCATGACAGCTTTATCGATCGATGGAAACTGGATGAAGCCTACGGTCTGGCAGCTATCTACTCGACACGTCCTCTGGAAATTCATCGCTGCGATAAGCCTGTTGGTCGTCAGGCTCAGGCTTCCTGGCTGTTTCCGGAACTGGGACAGGTCGATCCGTCCGCAGAGCGTGACGTACGGCTGCAACAGCTGGCGAGTTTGATGACGCATCCGGACAACGGACGTTTCTCTCGAACGATTGTCAATCGGCTCTGGTACAAGCTGATGGGGCGTGGCATCGTTCATCCTCTGGACGCGATGCAGTCAGAGCCGTGGAATGCAGACCTGCTGGACTATCTGGCGGTGTCACTCTGCGACAACCACTACGATCTGAAAGCCGTGCTTCGTCTGATCGCAACATCGCAGGCCTACCAGTCGCAGTGTCTGTCTCAGGCAACGGAGCCGGGCAGCAGCGCTTATCTCTATCGCGGCCCTGTCGCGCGTCGCATGACGGCAGAGCAATTTCTTGACAACGTCTGGCAGCTTACGTCCGCCGCGCCGACGACAATTGACGCTCCGGTGTTTCGCGCGGTATCGAATGATCCTTCAGCACCCGATCTGCAATTGCAGGCAAAGTGGATTTGGGGAGACTCTGCTTCCGAAGGAAAAACACCACCCGCCGGTGAATCGATCTCGCTTCGTAAGAGTTTCAAACTGGAACAATCGGTTGAACGTGGCGGTGCGGTCATCACCTGCGACAACGCCTTTACCCTTTATATTAATGGTCGCGAAGTCAGCCGTGGTGACAACTGGACTCAGCCTCAGGCAGTGGCCATGCATACGCTGCTGAAGAAGGGCGACAATCAAATTGTTGTGGTGGCAAGCAACGCCGGCAATGGGCCCAATCCTGCGGGTCTGTTTTTTGAATCTCGCCTGGTTCTTGCGGACCAGTCAACGGTCCTGATCGCATCTGACGAAACCTGGGAGTTCAATGCCAGAACTCCCAATGGCCGTGAAGGCAGACTGGGCGGCATTCCAGGTAAATGGGCAGCGGCGACCGTCGTGCAACCGGTGTCCTCATGGACGCAGACAATCGATGCATCCGCCCGCAATACTCTTTCGCTGGCGATCAGCGGTAACGTTCCAATGGTCCGCGCGTCACTTGTGAAAAATGACTTCCTGATGAAATCGCTGGGTCGACCATTGCGCGAGCAGATTGTTTCAATGCGTCCGTCGGAGCTTTCGACACTGGAAGCAATCGACCTGAGCAACGGAGCTGCGTTCGCTGCGTCGCTGCAGCGCGGGGGAGAAACGCTGGCGTCCAGAGAATGGAAAGGTCGAAGCGAACTTATTCAATTTGTCTTCGAATCGACGTTGTGCCGGCGACCGACACAAGAAGAAGTTCTGGCCGTGGAGTCGTTCCTGAGCGGTGAGCCATCGCCGACCGAAATCGAAGACCTGTTATGGGCCGTTTTCATGATGCCGGAATTCATGCTCGTGCGGTAGGCGGATTAACCGATCGATTTCACTGATTCACCAGGGGATCAAGCCGGTATCCGCAACGTCGCCTGCAGTTCTCGCAGACTGCGTCCGAAGGTTTCGAAGCGGCTGCGGGTCATGTTTCCTGAATGGCCTCTCACGGCCAGTTGAACCGCGAACGTCAGTTCTTCGCGCAGGGGTGGAGAGAGGGGGACGCTGTTGTTGAGCCATTCACGGCCTGTTAGTTGTCGTTTCCATTCTTCAGCGGAGGTTGAGCCGGTGAGCTGCTGGCAAAGATCCCGCGCCAGGACCTCTGCGGCTTCTGCGTAAAGTTTTGATGATCCTCCCACGGTTCCCAGCTTCTGTCGCGAAATCATCTGCAACGATGATTGCATCACGCGACTCGCAACCTGAGCTGGCTGGATGCTGTTCTTTTGTGCCAATCGCCACAACAGCCAGAGAGCTGCGATTCCAAACAGCAGCAGCATGACCGCACGTTGATAAAACGGCTGCCGGACGCGTCGCGGGCGGTCAGCCAGGACTTCGTTGACCACGTTGGATTCTTCTACTTCTCGCACAACAGCATTGGCCAGGCGAAGCATGGTTTCAAGTTTTGGCTCCGGCAGGTCTTCCGGCAGTTGATCCGGGAGCGGTGGGATCTCTGGTGGTATTGTTGGTGACTCAGCCGTCTGAGACGGCATCGCTTCAGGTTGCATGGCCTCTGACTGTGTGTAGCTGACATTTGCCTGACGGTCGACCATGAACAACAACCTCTTTCTCTGACCGTTGCACAGCATTTCGGCAACATTCACGGCCAGCATCGCGTTGTCGCCATGCCACAACATCAGGTTTGTGAACAGGCTTTGATCGGCAGCCATTAACAGCAAACCTCTGCTTCGGCTTGCTTCGTTTGAATTTGGCAGACGCCCCTGTTGACGCGGCCATCCCATGACCATGGCGGCCTGCTGTCCGCTTCGTCGTGGTGCACAGTCGGCGGGTAATCGAGCCGCGACAAACCAGTTCAGGGTGCCGCTCCACGGGATCGTCAGCCAGCCACTTCGATTCAACACAATGTTCTTCAGGCCCCGTGTCAGTGACGAACTCCGGCTGAGGTCTGTGGCCAGCACGCAGTCTTCAAACCCCTGATACTGGTGTTCTTTGGCTGACGTCGAAACCGGCCCGGCGTTGAATCCGAGAATTCTGTGCGACTGGTCCGATGCCAGAAGCACAGTGCCCCCATTCACAACGAACCGTTGTAATCGAAGCCAGTCTGTCTGGTTGAGCGACGACAGGTCACCCATCATTACAACAACGGTTTCAGACGGGGCAGTGGTCGCTTCGTCAAGATCTGACAACATCGCCAGACCCCGTTCTTCCAGCAGCATCTGGAATAACTCGTAACCGAACGACCATTTTTCGCCGGCAAACGTCGTTTCGTTTGCATGACTGACAGCGGCAGTGGACTCCTGCGCGTGCAGGCGGGGACCTGACATGCCCGAGTTAACACACTCAAGGACCGTGAGGCAGGCAAGAAATGGGGCGACGCGCATCATCGATTCGCCCCTCTCTCACACAGGGCCAGGGCGTCACGCACATCACGGATTTGATCGTCTGTCAGATTGTAATCGTCTGGCAGGTACCTTGCCTGTTCATAGATGTCTGCCAGCACCTGAACCGCGTTGTTCAGCGACGGTGACATCATGGTCAGCTGCTCGGCGGCTTCGCGGTGAGTTCGCCAGTCTTCGATGGATGGCAACGACGGATTAATTGTGCGGCCAGTCAATTGATGGAAAGCTGTGACCACATCTCGGCGTGTTTGAATTGTACCTGAGCGAATCGCTGATGCCCGGATCGTTTCGGTCTGAGCGTCAGGCCACATGCCGGTCTGTTTTGCAGCAAGTGCCAACAACGCTGCCAGCAAAGCACCAATGACCAGTATGGGGACGATTATGCTGATAAAAGAACTGCCAGCGTCGGCCAGACTCTCCAGTGACGATGCGGAATCCGGGGCGGATGGCATTTTCGCATCCGGTCCGGAGGCCAGGTCGGATAAGAACTCAGACGCACCGTCGCGAATCGAACGTAAAGTTTCTGATTTCGCCGGACCATTTTGGGGTCCGCCCCCGGAATTACGCTGTTGAGAGATCTCCGGGGATCGGTTTTTGATATCAGGGCGCCAATGCGGTGACTGCCGGCTGCCCGGCTGACCCGTGTCGGCTGATGACCGCGGGTTCTGCTGACGAGACTCTTCCTGGAGCTCCTTTGCTATTTCCACGACGTCATCTCGTAATCCATCCAGAGTTCGCAGAAGTGATCTTTCGACGGAATCGTTGTTTCGAATGTTGTCAGAGGTGGTGGCGCTGCCGCTGGCAGAAACGCTGGCATTGTCACCGTTTTGGTTTTGCGAATTCGGATTGTTCGACATCGCCCGACGAGCTTCCTGTTCCGCCTGCTTCTGCGCGTTGGCTTCTTTGCGAGCCTGCTCAACAAGTTTTTCGAAAGTGCCTCGCAGCCCGCGTCGCTCGAGTTCCTGTCTGATATCAATACCCGGATCTGCGGACTCACGTCTTGTCTGGCTTTTGACGGATTCAGAACCTGAACGACCGTCAGGGGAAGTCTTCGTGCCCGATGGCAGACGTTCGGCTGGCCGAACGTCTGGTGCTGACGAATTGCGAGTGCCGTTTCCAATGCTATTGGAATCAGAATTCTGCGGGCGAGGATTCTGCGACATCGATCGCTGAATTGCTTCCAGTTGTCGCCGGGCCTGCTCCAGAGCATTTGCGTCCGGAACCATGCCCGCGCTGCCCGGTCGAAAGCGGGATCGTTCATTCAGAGTATCTGTGGCGTTGCCACCGGAGAGACTTTTGGCGTTGGAAGGTGCATCCTGAGACTGCGTTTGATCCAGCCATTGCCTCACTGCCTCCTGCATTGCTCGCAACTGATTGGGGGCCATTCCCGCCAGTGGATTCCGGGGACCCATTGAAGATCCGCCAGGTGCCGGGGCCTGACTCGGTGATGTCGAGTCGTTTCGTGCAGCAGCTGAGCTCGTTTCATTTGGGAGTTGATTCAGGTTGCTGCTGTTCTCAGAATCGCTTCCACCCAATTGCGGCCCTGATGGGATGCGACCAGATGGATCGGGAACCGTCGGAGAAGGTTTCTCGTTTCCAGATGTCTTCCTTGAATTCGTTGGGGGATTTGCCTGCTGATGCTTTGGCGGATTGTCATCCTGGGCAGGGTTCTCTTTTGAATCGCCTTTTGGCCCGAAGCCCAGGCTCTGCCAAAACCCTGAAGAATCCCTTTCGCGCGAAGATTCCGCAGGCCTTCCATCCGGCGTTTTGTTCGCCTCCGAGTCGTCTTCAATTTCGGGTTGGGGAGTTTCTCCTGACTGTGGTGAACCGGAAGTGGGTGGCGGAAACCGATTGGTCGTTGTTCTATCGGGAAAGCTGTCCGGGTTCGCGGCACCGGACTGTGTTTGTGGCGAGCGAGGTTGCCGGGACTGTCCCTGTAGCTGCGGCGGTATCGGCAGTGGCGGCGCTGCATCGCTGGAATGCGGTGGCGTGGGAAGCGTTCCATCATTGGCAAATTGTTCGAGCATTTGTCGGAGCTGTTGTTGCCGTTGAGGATCCTTCAATGCGTTCTCAACCTGTTGACGTTGCTGTGCATCGATGTTTGGAGGGAATAATCCCGGCGGTAGTTGTCCATCGAATTGACGCTGCAGCGTTTCCTGAAGTCCCTTGAGTTGATCCAGCGAGATGGGTGATGGATGGCCCGGCTTTGGTTCCGGATTGGCGTTGTCCGGTTGACTACTACTGCCCGGAGAAACCTGCGGAGGACGCTCCCCCGGTTGTTGCCGCATGATCCCCTGTAACTGTCTCAGGAGCATGGCCTGAGCAGACGCATCTGCGTTCTTTCCATCCGGCAATGGCAATAGTCGATGCGGCGCTTCGTCGTCGGGCGACTGACTGGTGGCCGACTGAATGATGGCTGCCTGAATGATGGCCGACTGACTGGCGAACGCCTGGCTGACGGATACGGTAGAGCCCGGGATAACGATCAGGGAAATTCCAACCGCAATCGCACATCGGCACATTCGGCCAGTTACGGCAAGCATTCCTTTGCGTTTGCGATCACCTGTGCAGTCGATAGGCAAATGGGATTGAAGTGATGTCCGCATAGCTTTGCTCTCAAGGATTCATGCCACAACCGACTCATCATCTTCCCGAAACCAAATCAGTGCCGGACTGGCTTTCAGAGAAAACGAAGCCCACCAGCTTCCTGATTTCGCCCCGTACCCGAATTGAGGGTTTTCCGTACGCAGGACGCTCAGATAAAGATGCGCCGTTGCAAAATACATGGCACGTCCTGAGCTGAATTCTAATGCTCCCTGCCAGCGGAGTGTAACCGGAGCCTGACGGAAATCGGACCAGAAATGCGTAGAGGGCAGTTGCCATCTTTGAAGGTTCCGCGATGCGAAATGTCCGGGAACGGAAGCTTTTTTCCAGAGATGAACAACGACATCCGCCATCGCTGTTCCTGTTAGTCTGGGCAAAATGCAAGTCTCGTGTGGCCATGAAGGCTGCAGTACGGCAAATCCCTACAGGGTGTTAACCATGCTGCTTACCCGGGGCCTGGTGATTGACGATCAAACGGACTGTGCCGAATAGTTTTGTTTGCGCGATTGAATCAGCCATGACAAAAATCGGGCGTCTCGGGTGTGTTTGGTTCCCACGGGCCAGGTAACTTGTGTTCAGGAGAATTGGCAAATGCCACCTTGGAAAAAAACGGTCTCCCTGTTTGTCATTCTTTCGTTGCTGGGCAGCTCCGTCACCCCTTCTATGGCGGGAGACGGGGCCGGATTCTTTTCTGCAGCTCGGTCGAAATGGTCGGGGATGCGGAAAGAGACTGAGTACAACCATGTTGAGCAGCTCGCGTTGTGCCTGGATAAGCTGGAAGAAGAACTGCTTGAAGACGGCGCAGTTGTCGCCAAGGCCCCGGACATTTGGGGAGAAGCACGCCTGACTCGCCATCGTCAGGAATTTGAACGCAAGCTGGCTGAAAAGCTGGATGGATTTAATGTCCGATTCAACGCCAATATTGCCCGCAGCGACCAGGCATTTCTGGCATCGGCAATTGCCCTGCAATCTAATCTTGCGGCGGGTGCGACCTCGGCACCTTCGGGCGACCTGACTCAGATCAATAACCTTCTGCCGGGCGTCATTCTGAATCCAACCGGAGAAGCTAATACCGGTGCGACTACATTCAGTGTGTATTCAACAAAGCCCGGTAACCTGTTCGATCAGAGTCCTTTTGGACTCGATGACGCGAAGGTCAATATCGAACCCACAATCGAACTGGACCAGCGAGCTCGCTACATCAACCATCTGCATGAAATTCGCCGGATGAATGAAGGCGACGACACATCGGATTCGCCCGGCTATTCGCTGAACCTCGTACGCATTCCGATTTCACTACTTCCTGGCAGCAAGACTCGAAAGGGCTACGGTGCAGAAATCACTGTCACTGCCGAAGCCCACGTCACCGACGAATTACTTCCCACTACATTCCGGCAACTGGTGATCAACGACCTTGTTGACCAACTGAGCGTTCCGATTTACTCCATGATCCGATTTGAGAGCGAAAAGGAATCCGCTCTTCAGGACGCCTTCCTGAGCACGAAAAGACTTTGGCAACGTGTTGCACCAACACTTGTCAGCATCTACCCCCAAATAGACCTCGAAGGTAAATGGCTAACGCGTGAGAAGTTTGATGATGTTGTTAAGGGACTCGACGAACGGTTTTCACCCCGGCAGGTGGCTGACGATCTGGAGTTTCTCTCCCGACTGGTTCAAAAACATGATGCTGGCAACACGTCGATCACAACAGCGGAAACAAATCGGCTTAAAACGATCGTCGATGAACTCATCAGTCAAGTCCGCAGAGTTTTTCCGGACGAATACAACACTGTCCGTGCACTCGCAATCCAGCAAGTTGCCGCGGTACCGGGTGGCCTGAAAGGGCTCAATCCTGTCCTGGAAAAGCAAATATCCAATGTCCTTCAACCAGCAGGACTCTCTACGGAGGCATTAACCAGGACTCTGAGTTCGGATCCGGCGATGCAAATTCTGACAGACCAGGCTCTGTCCGCAAGAATCGCAAAAGAATACAGCTCCGCTGGGCATGCCAGCGCCAAGAGCGATGCCCTGAATGCAGCGTGGACACAAATCCTGCAGACGCTTGCCAGCGGTGGTGAAATGGCAGAGCGAACACTGGGCTCCTATCGCGCCGTGAATATGGCTTATACCTCCGGTGCTGGTACCGCGTCCGCCCAACGCAGAGCACGTTCACCATTATCCGGTCAGAATCTTCAGGATACTCTCGGAAGAGTGCGAACTGAGGAAATCGCGAAACTCTTCGCCAAATCAGTCAATGGAAATGACCAAAGTCTGCCATCTGCCCTCCGTGGCGTTCTGCGAGACGAATTGGAAACTGCCTACGATGCTACCTTCCATGACACATTGTTTGGTAAGCAGTCTCTGGAAGTCTTTGAAACGGCCATCCTCACGGGCGCCGGGATCGAAGGCCTGCGAAACAACATCGATCAGCAGTTCGCTCAGGCTTCCGTCGCAACCAGCTCTATGCGGGCTTTGCTGGCATGGCCCATTATTGTGGAATCTGTCCTGCTGAATAAGCAACTGAACGACGACATTCAACACGTCTCCAAAGATCCTGAATGCCACTGCATGGCACCCGGATATCAATTACCTTTCTACGGAACGAATCCTCCGCCGGAGGCACGGCAGGCGTTTGTGGAATACGTCAAATGTCGGTGGCCAATCCATGTGTTCGCTCTTGACCCGATGGCTCAGGAGCAAAACATCGCCGATCAGTACAGCATGCGACGCGAAATGCAGCTGGCAATGGCGCTCGCGTTTGCCAACGGATCCACCAACGCGCAGAACGCAACTCGTTATATGAGACGCCTGGAAATGGACATGGAGACCGTCGCGCTTAATCGAACGGCCGTCGCATTTGGTCACGGAAACGATACCTTCGGATGGCGTTTTACCCCTCGTGTTCAAACGCCGGATTTTGAAAGTAACACGACCACCGGATTCCGCGATCTGTTGCTTGGCGGTCCAAACCGAGATGATCTGCGAAAAGACTGGGAACTGGAAGCAGGCATGAAAGAATGCGTCGCCATCGTGCTGATGCCTTCGTTTGTGACACATATTCGCTTTGACTGCCGAGGTCACTTCTATCCGCTGACCTGCGGGCGCCTGGGCATCAAAACACCATCCGATGCACGCACGTCGGTGTATGATAATGTCGAAATGAGTCGCATGGTGCGACAGATGCAGGACTGTGCCGTGTGTGCTTTCAACGAATCGCACCTGTACCGGGATGGCGAAGTGGATCGCCTGCTTCGACGTGTCAAACAGCTGGAAAAGCGATTACCTCTTCAAACATCCTACAGTCGTGTTCCCAACGAGAACACGCTGGGTGGATTTGAAATGTTTTCTTCCGGCGTCACCGATCTGGCTCCCGAACTGTATGACTTCTACGGCGAACCCGGATTCGAGCCGGGAACAGAATCCCGCTTCTTCCTTGTCGGCGGCAACTTCAGCGTAACAGGCACGCGAGTGATCGCGGGAAATCGCGAAGCCGAATTTGATCTGCTGAGTCGAGAGGTTATGGAGATCGTCATTCCTGCAGACGCGGTTCCAACTGATGGACACGATGGAAAATCATCCATCGACATTCATGTTGCGACGCCGTACGGCGTCTCACCTCATGTCCATATACCACTGCGAGAGGTGGAACCGGTCGTTAAGAACGGACCAGTTTGGTCAGCCAGCCTTCAGGAAGTCCTGTATCGATGGACCACCACCCAAAATGGAGGCTCAGTAGTCGGATGGGAGGTTTCAAACGATAAGGTAATGGTGAAGAGGCCACATGAAATCCGAATCGCACTGCCTTCAGGGGCCGTCAATCTGCCAGTCAAAGCAAAGCTGGACTGGACGGCGTCGATCGACGCGGGTGATAACATCAGCGATTCGGACAAGGTGATCGTGAATTCATCAAGTGTCGTTGATATTCCATACGACGCGGCTTCAGGGGAGTACGTTGTTGATAGTTCGAAACTGCAGACGCTGCATTTCGCCCTGAAGGACGGACTCGTTCAAAAGCTGAAAGCACTGGGAGACAAGAAGGGACCACCTTCTGATGATCCAGTCACAGTCCTTGTTACCGGAAAACTGACGCTGACGGTGGACAGCAGGGAGCAGACCCTGCCTGTTGGGGGAGTGCTGAAGTTGAACGTGTACTTCCCTGATCAACCGGACTAACGCAGCCTGGCTTCCGATTTAAACGGATCACCCGCGAGCAGTGACTTGCCGCACGGGTAACACGTCATCAGGACCTGAGTCATTATCGCGAGCAGTGCAACCTTTTCGCGGATGGTGACATCAGGTCCTTTTGTTTGGTGTCAGCGCTGTTGAACATTCGCTTACTACCTTGAGGCAGTCCTGTTTCGCCATCGCTGCATTTGTTTTTGCACAAATGCCTGCAAAGGAGCAGCAAGTGCGAAGTAACAGAAAATCAAGGGAAGCGCCATTTCACGGACTACAAACACCAACACGAGCGCGAAGACCATCTTGAGCAGTTGCCTTCGTCCTCGCTCTCCCCGCACAAGTTGATTGAATACGTGGGCATAGCGAACACGAGACACCATCAGGATGGCAACGGTCAGGGCAATCAGCGGCAGAAGTAAAGACAACGCAGGCAGCAGAAAATCTGTCACGGGACGTGCCCATTTGACGTTTCCTTCGATCGTCAGATCATGCAGGCCCTTCAGTCCGATCGGAAATGCGGCAATCACACCTGCGGCCGCAGGAGATGGCAGCCCACTGAAGTGGGAGTGAGAATCTTCGTCGTCGGTTTCCACATTGAATCGAGCGAGACGCAGGATCGCGCAAAGCATGAACAACGCAGCAATCGCCCATAGAATTCGCGCCGGGTATTCGAAGGGAGGCTGGGTTAGCGAATGCAGCAGGTTATTGTCCGGGTGAGTCAGCTTCAGCATGATAAATGCCGGTGCGACACCAAAACTGACGGCATCGCAAAGACTATCCAGCTGCGCGCCGAATTCGCTTGTCTGATTCGTGAGCCGTGCGGCACTTCCGTCAAGCATGTCGAACAGCATTGCCAGAAAGATCAGCTGTGATGCATGGAACAAAGTAATCAGCGGGATTGACGCGGCATCAACTCCACCGGCGACGGCCGCAGCATCTGACGCCGCCGCCAGCATATCAGGTCCCACGCGCGCGCAGAGGGTGATGGCGCCGAATCCGCAGACCGCATTGCTAAGCGTCAGCAGCGTCGGCAGAACCGCGAACACTTTCTGGCGTCGCGTCTTCGGAGCGGGAGGGGCCGTGAAACGAGTCGCGGTGGATTCAGTGTCATCCAGTTCAGGTTCGCTCAACGCAGGTTCGTTCATCACGGGTTCGTTCATCACAATGTCCTTATCAGGGCTCGATCAGGCTGTCCAAAAGCCCTTATTCGATCGGGGCCTGCAGGCTCCGCCCTGGTCGATGTCCCCGAATCTGTCCGAATCTCCGGATCGTGGCGTTGTTTTCATTCGAATTCCAGCAATGGTCTGCGGAACCCGCTCGGAAACTCTGATCTGAGGCGCATTTTGACGGAAAGTCGGCATGCTGGCCAGGATCAGCGGGGTGGTTGGTTCCGTGGCCGTGCGCCGCCACGAATTCTGCTGGTCCGGATTTCTGCTGTGAACCTGAATCTGTGGCTACTGCGTTTCCAGATACGACATCAGATCTGCGAGCTCTTCGGGGGTCGTATTTCTCAGCAACCCGGACGGCATCAATGATGAACGCTGTACCTCCTGAGATTCGATGTCCGCACCTTCGATTCGGTACGTCTTGTGATCGGCATCTCGCAGCAGCACACCATCGATTGCCTGATAGACAATCAGGCCCGTGTAGACCTTCCCCGAGGTGGTGACAATGGTGGTAGTTTGATAACGAGGCGAGATATCCCGATTGGGCTCGACGATCGCCGCAATCAGGTCATCTCGGGAAAACCGCCGCGTGACGCCGATCAGATCCGGTCCCAGCGCGCGTCGACCGCCATGGCATTTTGCGCAGGAAAGTCGCTCAAACAGCTTCTGACCTCGCTGCGAGCTGCCGGACTTCCAGTCGACTTCGGGCAGCATTGCGTAGACCTCCTTCGCAACGTCGCTGGTGGTGACGGGAGTAAATTCCGGGTACCGGTTTGCAAGTAATTCCTGCCATCGGCGCATGGCGTCCGGCTGAGGGCGATGGCCATCCGGACCATAAACAAATCCTCCGCTTTGTCCGGTATTGTTTTGTAGCAGTCGCATCACCGTTTCGCGAATCCGGAATTCGCGCAAGTCATTGACCAGTCGTCGTGCCGTCGAAAGCAACTGGTACTGCTCCGCAGGTGTATTTGATGGAGGCAGTTTTGTCAGGGCTTTGACGCACGCGTCGACAGCATTCAGCTGGGCCGAGTTCAGTCCGTCCAGGTAAAGTGAGCGATCGTCTTTCGCTGGCTTTTCGGACAGCACAATCAGGATGGCATCCCGGACGGACAGATTATCGAGCTGGTCGCGAAGAAACTGTTGGTGTGCCGGATTCTTTGATTCCCCGATGATGAACACAACGTCATTTGACCAGACAAAGTCATCGTCGGACTGAATTGTGCTGACGAATCCATCGATGGCTTTTGGCACCTGATCCTGTGCAACCTGACTCATGTAATAGGCATGCCCGGGCTGACCGAATCCGGGCTGATCAACAAGAAGTTGCGGCATGGCGGGATCAACGCGGCACAAGGCTTTGAATAACTCGCCCATGCGGTCATCCCAGTTGGTGTCCTGCTTTAATCCCAGACGCCGGACCTTCACGTCGATATTAATCAGCGCCTGCGCCGTTCTGGTGCTTTCGTCGAACGAACGTTCCAGCTCAAACTGAGACAAAGCAGCGAGACGATGGATATCATCCGATGGAGAGGATTCTTCCGTGATCCCTGCCAGCAGTGATCCCAGTAATTCGCGATTCAGCGGCGTTGTCATGGAAATGATGCGAATCAATTCCTGGTCAAGTAAAGGATCTCCGCTGGGAAACGTTTTTGCGACGGCAGCGCGAATCGGATTGAGTTCGAAGTCGTATTCGGCGAGTGGCAGCCGGGCGGCATAGCTGTCGAACATTGGCGGCCGTTTTTCTGAAGGGCCGACGTCTCCCAATGCCAGTTGCAGCGCCCTGGCCGCTTCCCGCCGCAATTCCATGGGAGCATTCGTGGCTGTGAGAACCTGCGTTGCCTGCTTTGCAACGGACATGTTGACGCCTTCTGACCGCATTTGCTGACCAAGACCCAGCCAGATGAGTCCACGGGCATTTGAAGGTATGAGTCCGGCGATGATTTGTTGCTGCCGGTCAGACAGCTTCTGTACGAGCATCGCTGACGACAGTCTCACGAATCGATCGTTCGAAACCAGCCCCGCAGCAATCTGTGGCAGGTAATCATTCAGCGTGCCTGATTCTGATTCATTGTTCGCTTCGGTCGTGTTGATGGTACTCAGCGCCTCAAGTGCGACCCTTTGCACGAAAGGGTCGGTGTCAGACAGCAGTTGTTTCAACGACCTGGAATCCGGTTTCTGCGGGTTCGATCGACCGATGGCCCAGGCCGTTCGGGCGCGGATAACCGGCGACGACGCCTGGAACAGCTCACCCGAAAGTGTTGCATCCAGTCCGCCAAACAGCTCGACAAGTATTTCGATCGCGCGTGTTCGTTCGGAAATGCGGTGGGTCACATCAAGAGCCGCCGCCTGGAATTCTTTCCTGCCCAGCTTTGCTGCCCGAGGAACCCACTGCGATCTCGACCAGCTGCTCAACGGTTGATCGGCTTTCAGGACCTGATCAATGGCAGCGTCCTCTTTTAAGGTTTCGGTCGCCTTTTGCAGGGCCGCCAAACCGTCTTCGTGAATTATTCGGTAGACGCTGCCTCGTGTGCCGCGACCTCCAACAGAAACAAACAAACTTCCATCCGGTCCGACTTCGATATCGGTGGGAGCAAACCCGAATTGATTCGTGCCGGATGCAAATTCAATGGGTTCGGACTTCCACGTTGAACCATCCTGGTCCAGCGGCACAGCCAGAATCCGCCCCAGCGTCCAGTCGAGTACAAACAACGATCCAAACCACGACGCCGGAAACTGACGATGCTGATAACTAACGACGCCCGTCGGAGATCCACGGCCAAATGACGCGATCACGGGAGGCATGTCGGCCCAGAAGGAGGGTCGCTTCCATCCACTGCTGACCCAGCCCGCGTCGGACATCGGAAGCAACTGGAAAACTCGCGTCGGAAGATACCATGGCAATGTAATGTCGCGTTCGTCATCGCTGTCGTAAGTGAATATGTCGCCATTGGTCGAGAAAGCAAAGTCGTAGGCATTGCGCATTCCATCGGCAACGACTTCACCGCCGCTGAGATCATGCCGGAGACGCATCAGAACACCGTTGTGGGGATTCTTCAGTGGCGTTGTCGGCAGATTGGCATAGGCACTGGTGACTCCCGCAAAGTTTCCGGCGATGATGTACCACCAGCCATCCGGTCCCTTCTGAATCGAATGCACATGGTGTTCGCCACCGGCTTCAATTTTCAGAAATGTCTGCGGCGGCCCATCCGCGATATCGTTCGCATCCTCGTCGCGGAAAATCAAAAGGCCCTCGTCGCCCGAGCATAAGAGATGACGCCCCAGCCAGTACATCCCCTGAGAACCCGTCTCGGGCTTATCGGCAAACTGACGAAACGAATCGGCCCGTCCATCGTTATCTTCATCAATCAGAATTCGAATATATCCGGGCCCCGAAACGACGACACGCCCCTGAGAATCGATCGACAGGCTGTGGATGTCGTGAGCCAGATCGTCGTCCGCGTACAGCGAAACGCGAAACCCATCGGGGACGCTGATTCCTTTGAAAGGCTCAGGCGTTTCTGCGGAATTCGACGTGCGATCAGGGCTGTCTTCGACGACAGGGATGTCAGTCTGACACGCAACGGCACCGGACAGCATGGCTGATTCTGTCAACAGGCATGTCGCGCACAATGCTGCGTTCAACAAACGCATATCACAATCCTTTGTAGGTCCCACAACGGTCTCTGGTTGGGCATTCTACGCAGTTGGCTCGATCTTTGTCAGACCAGTCGCACGAATCTGCCGAGCGATGCCAACCGGATTCTGCAAGCCGTTCCGTAAGCAACCACTGTTCGAAGAAAAGCGTAAGAACGTTGCCGACCAGACCGTTGCGAGATCAAATCGGTGTTCCTTTGCTGGCAAATCCCCGGACATTTTTCTTTGCAGCACGAAAGAATTCAGCATCGAATCTCTCGTGGTATTGCCGGCGAGGTCCCGCGGAATTGCCGGGGTTCCTGCCGACTCCAGAGAACTGCCGTGGTCTCGAATGGACTCGCAGATCGACATGGCATCGTGTCAGCGGAAAAATATCAGGATCGCAGTGCAATGACGCTGATGCGAAATCGCAGACGATGCGAAATCAGAGAGAGATGGCGGGCAGTTTTTTTGCTGTCACGGCCACCAGTCAATCATCCGACCTGGTCAAAACGTCCGCGCGTGGACAAACGGCGACAGGTCTGAACGAACTGTCGCCGTTTGCACTGATGTTCCGAATTGTCGCGGGAGAACCATCATGCGTTGGACCCAATGATTCAGAATGGTCCAGACCGCGTCTGACTGCAAGTGCCAATTGAAGCGAACGGATCCCGCGCGACCTGCGGAATCTGCTACGGCTGAATTGGCCCTCGAATTTGTCGAGTGACAATTCGATGGCCTGGTATCTGGGTGTGATTCGACTGATTGGGGATGGTCTGCCAGCTTGCTGGATTAATGTCGCCACCCGGAAACAGATCCGGCTCTTCATTCAGACGGGGAGCTGGTGTTGATGGCTCTGGAACTCCAAAATCAGGATTCGTCTGCTCCGGCATATCGTCGAAAGTTCGGCCTTCATCCGAGACAGGTTCTTCTGCCGTTGTACCAGGTGCACGGAATTGTTTTTCTGGCGGAACCGGCGGGTTGAGTGTTTGATCAGGCACCGGGCTGGAAGCGCTAGGAGGTACTTCCGCCGATGTCGTATTGTCGTACCAGACATCCTGTCCAACCGCGCATCCCGGTTCGAACGAATTCTGAAATACGGGTGCGTGACAACTCGGATCGGCCATTATGGGTGATGTCGTACACGATGCATCATATGAGGGCATCGGAATCGGGTGAGCTGGCATCAGAGTCGCCGGAGGCATCGGCACCGGCATCACTGGTTCATGCATGATCGGGGTATGCATGACTGGGGATGGCATTGCGGGTGCTGGCTGGTAAAACTGCTGTATCACCGGTTGAGGAAGTTGATTCATGACTGGCGTGGTCATCTGCATCACGGGAAATCCGCTGGCCGGACCGCACTCCTGACAGGGATCGGATATTGTTTCGCCGCATCCGCAGTCATCACCCATTATTGTTGGCATCACAGCTGCCGCTGGTGCTCCGCATCCACAATCACTGGTCACCATGAAGGACTGAGAATACGGTGTCTGGAAGGCAGCTGGCTGTACGAAGGTTGGTTGGGCGTAGGCAGGTTGACCGTACAGATTCGTGGCCTGCTGTGAATAGAGCTGCTGCAGCTCTCGCCTCTGTTTGCGTGACAACGAAGTGAGTCGGCTTTGCTGATCCATGGGATACAAAGGAGCCGGCTGGTAAATGCTGGTATAAGGATTCTGTGAAGCATTCCTGCGCAAGCCCGGTGGCTTGAAGATTTCGGGGCGGTGGTGAAGGCAACAGCCCGACGAAAGGATGCCGACAAGGGCTGCGAGCAGCAGATTTTGCCGTTGCATGAGAACGTCCATTCTGAGACGGGATTGGTCTGACAGGAGCACCTGATGATCGAAGGCGCTGCGAGGGGGAAGAGAGGGCAATACGTATCTTGAGGATCGGACTTTCCGTGTGGTAAACTTTAACGGTTGTAACGATTATTTTTCGGATTTCCGGATATTGCTCCTGGGCAGACTCCTGGGTTTGCACAACCGTTGGGAATCGGGATTTGTCGGCTGTCGTTCCTGCGGAGAGAGAAGCTGGAATCCACCGGGGCTGAATTTGTCGGCCCGGCGAACATTCACCGCGTCGACAGGACCACACAGTGTTGGCGGAGTGCGTGGCCAGGTTGCAGTCGCTAACATCCGGTTTCAACGCATCCTTACCTTTGCCATCGCGGTTCCGACCGCGGGTGAGCCTTCCTGAAAGTCGACAAAACAATGATTCGCACGTTATTGCTTGCCAGTCTGATTGCCCTTGCCCCGACATCAACTGTTTTGGCCCAGTCGCCAAAGCCAAAACCGGAGGGGGAAAAACCAATCCGCGTTCTTCTGATTACGGGCGGTTGCTGTCACGATTACCCTTTTCAGAGCTACAAGTTGCAGTCAGCGGCGAAGGAAAGAGGCGTGGATGTTGACTGGACGATCGTCAACCAGGGCGGCAATGGCACACAGGCAACCATCGAGCTCTACAAAAACCCCAATTGGGCTGAAGGATATGATGTCGTCATTCACAACGAATGCTTTGCGAATACCACGGATGAGTCTTACATTCGCACGATCACGAATGCCCACAAGTCCGGTGTCAACGCGGTCGTGATCCACTGTGCAATGCACACCTACCGCGCCGCAGAAATTGACGATTGGCGAGAAATGCTGGGCGTGACAAGCCGTCGTCACGAACACAAAAGCGAATACATGGTTCGTAATGCCAGGCCTGAACATCCGGCAATGAAGGACTTTCCTCAGGAATGGACAACGCCCAGTGACGAGTTGTACGTGATCGAAAAAGTCTGGCCGGATACTGAGGTTCTGGCCACTTCGGTGAGCGAAAAGACACAGGAAATGCACCCGGTCATCTGGGCACACAAGTATGGAAAAGCGCGTGTCTTCGGAACGACCTACGGACATTCCAACGAAACTTTTGAAGACAAAGTCTTCCTGGACACCATCATCAACGGCATGCAGTGGGCCGCTGGCAGGATTTGAATTCTGTAACATCCAAAGCAGAACAGACGGCGACCGCTACGCCCGTCTCTGTCGCCGTCTTTCTCGTTCGGACGCTTACTGAATTCGATGTGGGCAGGATCGGTTGCCGGCCTACGTGATTGCTCCGGCGATGGTGGGAGCTGTGGTACGAGATGCCGGCTCTGCCAGCTGACGGGCTGTCGCGACAGACGTGTCCAGCACGATCCGGAGATCGACAACCCAGGCGCCAGACTGGGGCATCACGAACTCCCAGTGTGGCATCACACAAACGCTTTGATGGACCAGCTCGAAACCGCCTTCCGACTGACTGATGGTCTCGATCGGTGAGGTCCAGATTCCGCCTTCCCGGGAAGATTCCACCGAAACGTCCAGCCCAAGCCATTCGTCAACCAGACTGAGTCTATCGGTGTTGTGCAGATCCAGCTGCCGATCCAGAGTCCCAATACGGTTGCCCGAACCGTCATAAAAGTACCGGTCTTCGGCATGCCCCGGCATCGCCGCAAAGTTCAGTTCAATTCCGAAGTGCAGTGGAATATTCCGCGGGAAGTCAGACAGCTGATATTGAATCAGAATTTCGTTCGGGCGATCGGATGACAGGACAATGATCTTCCGCACTTCGCCCGTGACGTCGCCGACATTGCCCCGCCGCCGCATTTCGACGGCAATTCGTGTTTCGCCTTTTCGAATCGAAGCTTCGTACGCCCCGGTTTCGAAGTCCCCAATCAGACCTTCGCCTCGATTGAACTGGTCATGCTGGAGCTGTGGTTGCAGAAAATGATCGACAAGGCTCTTACGAGGCCATTTGTCGTAGAAAATCTTCTTGTCCAGATCCGGCTGTTTAAACTTGATTTCCCGCTGAATGCTTGCGAGGTTCTCCTTGTCATCGCCATCCTTGTGCTTGCCGAAATCCAGGATGCTTTGATGATAAGCTTCCGGGCGTCGATCCAGCGTTGCCAGCACATTCACACCACCGCGGCACACATCAAGTTCATAAAGGTGCCCACCACGAGCCGGCGCCAACCATCCAATCAGACGATGATTGCTGAGGCGGATTTCCTGTCGTGCGTCGAAATCGAAATCAGCCGTGGACACATCGACCCACGGTTCGGTACGGCCTGCCGCTTCTTCAATCAAACCATCAGCCTGAATGAGCTCCCGATAGACGGCATTGCGCAGGTGAGGAAGATACAGACCGCCGAATGCCCCGTGCCAGTAACTGCAGTTGCACTGACCGCGGTACAAATGCAGCTGTGCTTCTTCGAGCAATTCGCGTTGATCGTCTGACAGCTTATCTGCTGACAAAGCGGTTGCCACACGACGGCTGACATCTGTCATTCGCGCGTACATTTCGTTGCTTTCGGGATAGCGCGTCCGAAAGTTGCGCCAGAAGCCGCCTCGAGTAAATCGCAGCAGCTTCTGGAAGTCGGCATCGTGCTGGTGCGCGTTGCGAAGTCCGACAAAATCCTTTTGTGCTTCCGGCGGCAACACCCATTCGGTCATTTCGCGATAGCTGGCATCGGGCAGATAGATTCGCCCGGATGGTGGCACATGATCGATCACTTCTGACGGAGTTGTGACATGAATCCATGAATCATTCTGACGCAACAGATCGAAGAAGCGTCGCAGCCAGCCGTCACCATAAACGTGTTTGTGAGTATCCGGCCACGCACCAAACTTTTCGCCATCATCGCCAAACAGGGCGACTGGTTGACCAGGCAATTCTGCCAGTGTTCGAAGATACTCGACACAGTTCTCAGGATGATCGAACGGGATGAGGTACCGCAGGCGTTCGCTTCCGGGGAAAACATTCAGCGTCCGGCCTTCGTCTTCAGTGACGTAGTAACCGTACAGCTCTTCCTGCGCGACGCCGGCGCATTTGAAGTGATAGTCGTCGACGATCGTGTACTGCATGCCAGCGGCGGCAATATCACTTGCGAACGACTGTTCCCAAACACGTTCCGGCAGCCACATGCCACGGACAGCCGTGTGGAAAATTCGATTCAGATGTTCTGCATACGTCTTTATCTGACCGATTCGATCGCGTCGCGGAATGTTCGCCAGAATCGGTTCGAAGAACGCTCCACCGATAATCTCCACCTGACGCGACGTCACCATCCCGCGTAAACGCTCGATGTATTCCGGATGGCTGACCTCAAGCCATTCCAGAAGACTGCCGCTTGTGTGCAGCGCAAACGGGATTTCAGGATAGTCCTGCAACACATCCAGAAACGGCTTGTAGCTGTCGCGGAACGATTGTTCGAAAACGCCGTCGAAGTTTCCGATTGGCTGGTGATTGTGAAATGCAAGTATGAGCCGAACCGAACCAGTCATCGAAGAAACTCCGGTGGCGAGTATGACAAACGCCACACAAACAGAACAATGCGGGTGAAAGCTTTGCAAACTATATCAGATTGACATCACTCGGTAAGACGCTCAATTCAACCGCCGACATCGTTCTTATTTATCGATTGAGTAACTCCCTCTGATCCACTACCACGGGAACAACACTCCTTTGTTCTCCAGATCACCCATTTTCACGCTCGCGTCCTCTCTGCGAGAAGTCTTCTCCTGGATTCCCACAGGACTGCTGAGCCCGCCTCAGCCGAGCAGAATCCAGCCAAGTCCGGCAGACCGGACGCTCCACAGCAGAGTCCGCAACCAGTTTGAGCGAACAAGGCGGCGATGGACGCCGGATTCGAAGCCATTTTCCAGCTTGCGGTGAAGCGGTACCTGAACCAGTGCGGTCGAAAGCCAAATCAAAATCGTGGCCAGCGCGAGAGAATTCCACAACCCCGCCGAAGCCGAGAAGGGTGAAGCGACTGGTGGGCGAAAAGCGATCCAGATGCTGGATATCAGTTCCAGCATCATCAGTGGGAACACGATGGGGGTAATCTTCTGGCAGTGAGCCTTTTCATACTGCACGAACTGGGCTGGTCCAACGTTCGCCATCAACGGGTAGTGAACCAGTTGAACCAGCCAGATCAATCCTGTCATGGCAAAAGTGCAAAAGGCACAGCAGAATAAGAGCGGCGGCATATCGATCTTTCCGGTAGGCAGACTGTATTCTGTGCGATCCCGCAGTCACGCAGGGTAATTAACGATCGGCCATTGTCAGCCCGGGAAGCATGTCCCGGTCGCTCAGCAGGGGATCCCGATGCAAGCATCCCCCCACCGCGGATGGAATGGGCTGAATTTCGTGGAGACATTTTCTTTGAAAGACTAATGTAAACGCGCACTTGCTCCAGCTCATCCTGATCGACCGCGTAACGACGGACGGACCGCGAACGGCGCAAACGCTTTGAAAATGAACTGATTCCAGTCCTTTGAACGTCTGTTCAGGAATCGCATCAAACAACCTACCCACTCGGAGATTCAGGCCCATGCGGCAAGACCGACCTATTCCTCGTTATCTGTTCTGGGCACTGCCGATGGGCTGGCTGCTGGCGATGTTCAGCTGGGGCCAGGGATCACACGTCTGGGGATTTTATTGCACGATGCTGGCATGGCTGGGGACCGCACAGGGTTTTGCAGGCAGTCATGGATTCGCTGATCACGTGCTGGGTCGACCGGGGTCCACTTCGGCCGCGGCATTCTCTCCGGGGCAATGGAAACTGATCAGCCTGTTTACCTTCTGGTTACCAAACATCGCCATGGTGGCTTTCAGTTTTCTGCTCACAAAGTCTCTGCAGCCGGAACTTCAACCGACGGGCTCACTGGCGCGACCACATTCGCTGTGGTTCTTCCAGTGTATGATCATGTACTTCTGCGGCACCGGCGCCGCCTGGTCCGGAATCTGGAGTGCGACAAGGAAGAAGTCGTAAACTTGTCTTCCGACAATCGACGGCATTCCGGATCCGATAAACCATGGCCAAAACGCCGTTCGTAAATCGATCTGAAATCCTGGCCCGTCGGCTACGGGCTCAACGAACAGACCGTTCACTTGACTTCTATTCATCAACCATCGTCGTGAGTGCCCCTCAAACATGTCTTCTGAACTTCCCGAATCCTCACCACCTGAATCTCAACCGAGCACGTCGCATTCTGATCGCGCCGTCATGGTGTCGACATCGATTGCCGTGATCGCAACTGTGTTTTCATTGTTCTTTCTCATGGGTTTTTTCAGCGCGTGGCTCAAGGGCGAAGGGGACTGGATGGCACTGGTGATGCGAGGCCTGAAGTTTAGTGCATCGGGGTCACTCGGCGTCTTGTGCATCGGCATCTCCGCACAAAGCTGGAAACGGCTTCCGGTCCCGGCATGGGTTCCATCAACAGCATCGTTTGCTGTCGGTTTCTTTGTAATGAATGGAATGGGCGAATTGCTGGATGGACGTTACGAAAGCATCCTGCCGAAAGCCGGCGGTGGTTTTTTGGCCGGATGTCTGGGAGGCCTGGGACTCTACGGAATGCAAAAGTATGGCTGGGGCAGGCCGCCCACGAGTGCCCCGGGATCAACTTCCAGTAATCAGCAGTTACCAGAGAGCACCCAAACATCGGGTGAGTCGGGAGTCGAAGGGCCGTCGTGACGTCAATTCAGAAAAAGTCCGGACGATTCCTCCGGATCTCCTGCATTGATCTCAGGTGGGTACTCTGTTCTTCATCTTGCCTTTCCGGCAAGGTAAAGGAACTCTGATTCTTCTCTCGAAAGTCCTGTCGTGCTGAACGAATCTGAAATCACTTTCGGAACGACGGATTCCGTCGTTGTTCATCGCTCTGAACAGATTGTTCAGTCACGTCGGCTTCTGCTGAGTATGGCAGAACGTCTGATGAATGACGCGTTGCGATCGCAGGTTGCGGCTTCAGACGTCGTTCAGCAGACTCTGCTGGCGGCCATTCGCGACCAGGCCTCTTTTCGCGGGTCTTCTGAACAGGAACTGACGCAGTGGCTCGTTCAGATTCTGAAACATCGTATCATCGACGAAGCACGCCGAATTCACTCAAGAAAAGAACTCTTGTGCCTGAAGTCTGACACTGTTTTTCAAATTCCGCAATCGATCAATCAACCCACGTTACTGTCGGACCTTGTCGCTCAGGAAACCATTCAGCAGTTGCTGCATGCCATTGAACATCTGGAAACGCAACAACAGACGATTGTTCGGCTTCGCTACATTGAATCGCTTTCATTTGACAAAATCGGCGAGCTCATGGATTTGTCGCACGATGCCGTGCGGCGGCTGTGGCTGAAAGCCATGCAATCGCTGGGGAGACAACTTCGTGCGGAGTCCGAGCGATGAGCGGTTCCGAGACTTTGGGGAAGACTCCGTCGGACGTGGTACGTCGTGAAGTCTCAATGCCTGAAACTTCGGAAGTCGACGCAGACTTGCGGAAGGCAATTCAGCTGGAGCTGTGGGAGTTGGGGAGAACAGACTGCGGTAGTTCAGACGATGTTCCGGATGGGCTTGATTCTGAAACAGTCCGAGCCGCCTCGCTGTTGAGCAAAGTCTTTGCAAGACCCTCGCAGCCGGAAACGGGACAGCGACCCGAAAAAATCGGTCGGTTTCAGATTCTTGAGATGCTGGGAGCCGGACGCTTCGGAGTTGTCTGGCGGGCATTTGATCCTTCGGGAAATCGAGAAGTCGCGCTGAAAGTGATTCATCAATCGCAAATGTTTGATGCGACTCATCGCCGCCGATTTCTTCGGGAATGTTCTCTGGCAGCACGGCTGGATCATTCGGCCGTTGTGCCGATGTACGAAGCGGGCGCGGTCGATGGCATGCCTTATCTGGTCATGCCGATCTGCGAAGGGCAGACGCTGGACAAATGGTTTGCCGTTCAATCAAAACCCGTGTCGCCGCAGGTCGCTGCCGAGATCGCGATGCAACTGGCGGACGCTGCGGACTATGGACATCAGAATGGCGTGCTGCATCGGGACCTGAAGCCTGGCAATGTGATCATCCGTCCGTCGCTGCGATCGGACCAGAGTACCAGTGTGACCGTGCGAATCATGGATTTCGGTTTGGCGATTCCGGTCGATGTGTCTCTGCGGGATACGCGAGGCAGCCTGATCGCTGGCACACCGGTTTACATGTCGCCCGAGCAGGCCGAATGCCGGACCGAAGACATCGGTGTTGCCAGCGACATTTTTTCTATCGGAGCCATCCTGTTCGAATTGCTGGCTGGCAGGCCTCCTTTCGACGCACCATCATTGCCAGCGGTCATCGAACGATTGCAGAGCGAAACTGCCGCGTCTGTCTGCGAATTCCGTGCCGACGTTTCTGTGGATCTGGATGCGATCTGCATGAAATGCCTGGCCCATGAAACTCGCGATCGCTACGCCTCCGGGAAAGAACTGGCGGAAGATCTTAAACGTTATCTCCTTGAACAACCCGTGACCGCGCGGCCGATTGGCAGGATTCGACGTGTGCTGACCTGGTGTTCACTTCGTCGAGGCCAGCAGCAGTTGGCTCTGACGGCTGTCGTGATCAATTTCGTGATCATGCTCTGGAGCGTTGCGTCGATTCCGGTCGCGTTCGGTGAGATTCCTTCCGGCGCGATTTCTGTGGACACCGTGTTACCAATCCTCGGCCCGCTGTTTGGGTTCATCATCCCACTGCACACGCTGTTGATCTGGCTGTCACTGCGAATTCGCCGCCTCCAGGGCATCCGCCGCAACAGCCGCATCGCCTTTATTCTTTCCGCCGCGACACTTTGCTATGCATTAAGCGTTCTTCTTGACGTAGCCCCCGCCGCCCCATCGCCCGCCTACGCCCAAAACCCCTTCGCGCGCAACGTCGCCTTTACGCTGGTGGCCACAGGGTTTGCGATGCTGACGGGGATTTATGCAACACTGGTGTTTTCCGCACGGACGCCTGACAAGTGACTTCGGCGAGCGGCCAGTGTCAGCTGGCCGGTCCGTGATCTGTGGCCACCAGTCTGTCCTCTTCAGCGACCAACCCGTCATCCCGGACGACATCCGTCATCACGCACATGAAAAGTACCGGGAAGCTGACGCATCCCACTCGCCAGCCGTCGATTCCGCCGAGGAATGATGAGCACTGCATTGACCTTGTCTTCGGTGAGTACGTCGCTGAACCGCAGACGCTGAATTTGTTTGATGAAATACTGGCCCTGGGAACCGTGTAACTCTCATGCTTTGCGAGACGCGCTGAAAGACATTTGATCTTGACAAGTGCATTTCGGTAAGCCACCTGCGTCAACAGGCCGGTCCGATCAATTTGATCGGACCGTTCACCGGTGTCGGATGCATTGCTGAATGCTGTTCAATGATGAGTTCGCATACAGAATCGCCACTGTTCTCGTCGTGATATTCACATGCTGAGCGTGAACGTCAGCGCCGTTCCATGTGGGCAGAATCAAGGTTGTTTGGGATGCGTCACTGGTCCTCTCACGGGATTGTCTCGGAAGACGGCGAGCGCGACGTCGTGATCATTGCAATCAACGATCGCAGCAGATCCGGACCATTCCACAGTCAAAGAATTCATTGATCCGGGCCGGTTCTTATACGGATCCTGTTGGCGCTTCGTGCCTGTTTGTACGGTGGTCAACTGCGACTGAATTCCGGAATCTTCGGAAGACTTCGAAAAACTTTGCGTCGCAGCGACGGGATGTTCGCCTTGATTCTGGATGCGTGTGGTCCGTCGTATGGCCTCAGCGCGCCTTGCCAGTTCCAACACGATCAACCGGGGGCTCGAATGTCAGGACACTCCTCAGAATCGGCCGCGATATGCAATTCGCTGAACCAGAGCTGGAAAGGTTTCAGGAATCTGCCTGGGCAGCTTAGAAAACGACGCAGAGCATCACGCTTTAATGGACAGCGTTTAGACAGCGTGCTCGAACAACGAATTGTTCCCGCGACGATTGCTTTTGAAGCGGGAGTGGCGCTCGGGTTGTCGAACTTCCTTGACAGCGAATCACTTCTGGTTGAATTTGCAGACGAATCCAACGTGCGATTTACGTTGGGTGAATCGGCAGGGGATACCTGGCAGGCTGTGTTCGACCCCGGCCCGGGGGTTGATGGAATCGGCACTCGGACTCTGACCATTGCAACATCTGTGTTGTCCGGAAGTCTTGTGCATGTGGGAGAGCTGAACTCCAACGGTTTGCAGCTAGCGGTCGTGGGTTCTGGTTTTGACCAGCCTTTTCCATTTTCGTTCCAGGCCGGGCTTCTGGGGGAGTTAGCCCGCGTCGACTTCCCGGCAGAAACGAGATTCCTGGGTGGACTGGATGTATCCGTCGGCCACTATGGCAACTACAGCTTTGAGCAAACAGTCGCGACAAGTCCCATCAGCTTTGGCGGTCCGATCTTCGTTGAGGGGAATGTCAACTTTCGATCGTCTGGCGAATTGCGATTTGATCATGACTTTACTCTGACCGGCCCCACTGGTGCTGAAGCGATGAGCGTGGTCGCCGAGCAAATTGTCGTTGATGCGAACGTACAAACCGTCGATCCTGACGGGCCTGGGGGCGTTTCGGTCACTGCGTCAATCCAGATGCTGGCCGCCGGGGAGATTTTTCTGAATGGGACTGTGTCGACGGGTGATGTTGTGTCATCGACACCCGATCCAATATTCAGCGTGATCGCGTCCGGAGTCATCAATCTTCGATCCGGGCATCAGTATTCGTCGCCGGAAGAGTTCGCCTCGATCCTGGGGACGCAGAATGGACGTCTCGTCACCGGAAATGCAACGAACACGGCCGGCGGTCCCGCGTATAGTGGCAGCATCACCGTCGAATCGATTATCGGCGCCATTCAACTCCCAGCGGTCGATGCGATCACGACGGGCGATGCGATCACCGTTCCGGTTGAAGATCAGAATTCCTTTACTGGTTCCGGTGATATTAGAATTCACAGCCGCGAGGGGATCTATGCGTCCAACGCATCCGGAGCGCTGAGTATCCGGACGGGGCTGGCAATGGCATCCACCGGTGCTGGGTTTGATGATGCTGGCTATGGCTCTCTCTATATCAACGATCTGTATGAACTGGACAGTCAGTACAGTAGCGACATCCACATCACGAGTGCTGCTCCACTGCGAGTCAAAGAGCTTCGAACGAATCCGGAGCTTACAAATACCGTCGAGATCGACACAACGTCGTCACTGCTAGTGCTCGAGTTGATTCCGAACTTTGCTGATGATCATGTGGGACTGGCGGGAGACCAGATTTCGTTCCGGGCCTCGACAGGCGGTGCGATTGAATTTCTCGGCCCCTCCAACGGCGGTGCATTCAATATTGGATCCGGAAATTTGACGCTGGTTGCCGGGGAGCTCCGAAGCCGCTGGTGGATCGGAGATGTCCCGGGTGCCGTGCCGGATACGATTGCCGGCACGGGAACGGTCACGATCCGCTCAGCCTCTGGCGAGGGTGTCAGCCTGGGTGCGCCTGACCTGGAAGATCCTCTGCGGCCCACGGATGATTTGGTACTGACAGACGAATTTCTCGTTGCTTTTAAGGAGGGATTCTCTGAACTGATCTTTGGCGGAGGGGATCTCGAAGAAAGAGTGACGGTCGTCACGTTCGCAGCAGTTCATGATAACCTGAGACTGACGGCGCAGGTGGTCGAAGGAATCGGGAGGGCTGAGACCGAGAAGAGCTTAGTTGTTGATGCCACACGTGGTTCTATTGGGAGCGGTGTGAGCCTTCTGCGTCTGAGGGCAGCCGATACCATGCTCTTCAGGACAGCCGCTGTCGGCGGACCTGGCGACATCTGGGTGTCGCTTGGTACCTCGAAATTCGGCGTGGCGGACGGAATCGAACTCGGTAACCAGCGTGAGACAATCCTGCCTCAGGTGAAAGTCGAGACGGGACCGGGCCTGCAGGTCGTGACGCTGCAAAGTGACGCGATCTTTGTGAACGGCTCCATGGAGCTGGACGATCACCTGAATCTGCGAGGACTCGGATTTGTACAGGCCAACGGATTACTTTCCGCGTCCTCTATGAACGTACTCGGCGTCGAAGGTATTCAGGGCGGGACGCTTCGAACAACATCCGGAGACCTGTCTCTGCACACGGTGAATCGAGCAATCGGCAGTTCAAGTAACGATGTGGTGGTCGATGTGGCCGGTCAGCTGATTATCCAAACGGAAGCGCCCGGCGGGGCGGATGGTGATGTGTTTATTCGTTCGACGGGCACAATTCTGATTGGCGGGATGTCGACAGGCCCCGATCCCGACGTTGTCCACATCTCCTCAACCGGTGGCAATGTTTCGCTGGGTGGCAGCGTTGTCGTGAATGATGACCTGCAGATTTCTTCCGCGGGAACGGTCAACCTCTCGGTGCCCAACATGCAGACTGGCAGCCTCACCGTGAACAGCCAGTCGGGAGTCACAGGGACCGGAACAGTCAAGTCGACGAACTCCTCCGGGATCGTGCTGATCGCAGTCAACGGCGGCGTCGGGGCTAACGGCGTGCCGGTCAACATCCTGCTGGAAAATGGCGGCAAACTGATTACCACATCCAGCGGTGACCAGTTTGTGGCCTCAACAGGCACGGTCGCGGTGGATACGCTTGGTGCAGGTACCGGACAGATCAATATCGCTGGCGGCACTTTTCAGCTGACATCCAGTGACGGCGTATCGAACTCAAGTACCCTGGCCATTTTGACGGGCGGAACGCTGGACATCCAGTCCTTCGATGAGGTGGTCTCTGGCTTAACGATTGACGGAGGTCAGGTCATTTCGTCGACGGGCACCATTGTCAGCACGTCGGGAGTTGTGCTTGTCACCACTGGCGAAGCATCCGGGATCGGGGGGGATCAAAACGTCGAGAAGACCGGCGAAGGCGGTTTTATTTTTCACGGTGATAATCCAACGACCGGAATCATCAGTGTTGGAGCCGGGACTCTGATCTTTGGTGCAGACGCAACCGCACAGAATTCAACGATCAGTGTTGGCCAGAACGGCACAGTCACGTCCACCTCTGAAGCTCCGGTAATTTCCGTGGGAAACGTGGCGCTTTCGACGTTTGCCCTCGTCACAGCTGGCAACAGTCCGGGAATCTTTGGGATGGGTCAGCTTCAAGGGCAACCCGGGGCTCGCATGCTGATCGAAATCATGGGACCCGATCCGGGCACCGGTTACGATCAAATCATTGTCAGCGAGTCAGCTGATATCACTGGGATGGATTTGATCATCCAGATGACCTCATACACACCGGCGACAGATGCACATTTCACCATCCTTGATAATTGGAGCTCTCAGCCAATCATTGGGACATTTGCCGGATTGGCCGAAGGGAGTGTTCTCTCCCTTGATGGCGTCGAATTTCAACTGAGCTACGTCGGCGGTGACGGAAATGACATCGTTTTGTCCCGACACACAGCCACGGGGCCCACGGACATATTGCTTGACAACAATCTCGTCCCGGAAAACCAACCCAAAAATGGTTTGATTGGCAGCTTTTCGACGCTTGGTGAAGATCCGGATGTCTCCTATACGTATGACCTCGTTTCAGGTGAGGGAAGCGAGGACAACGCTGCTTTTCAGATTTTCCGAGGGAAGTCACTGACGCCAGTCGAAGCATTCGATTTTGAAATGAAGAACGTTTACTCGATACGAGTTCGTTCCAATGGTTCCAATGGACTGGTCTACGAAAAGGCATTCCTGATCGAGGTGACGGACGTGACTGAACTAGCTGGCATCGACGTTCAGCTGGGTTTGAATCAGCGTTCGTATGTTCGCTATCTGGACGCGGTCTTTGATCGCCCGGATGAGCTTCAGGACCTGTTGAACAACAATCGGTTGCAACTGAATCGATATGACCTGAATGGCTCCAACGGAAGCAGCATACCACTTCCTTCGTATAGCCTGGTTGGCAACACCATTCGTTTCGACTTTGGTGTTCAGGGGATCGGTGGCAATCGCAATTCCAATGTCGGTGACGGCTACTATCAGCTGGTCTTCGATCACGACGGCGATGGCGGCTTTGAGGCCGGTTCACCAATGAAGAGCTTCCATCGATTGCTCGGTGATGTGAATGGTGACGGCAAAGTGGATGCGATTGATAAGTCACAAGTGCTGCTTGCCAATCGCACCTCAAACGCAGAATCCGATGCGAACGGGGATGGCATCGTCAATCTGACAGACATGTCGCTCGTCAACCGTGCCTTTGGAAGGAAACTGAAAGAGGATCTGTTCAGCGATGATTAATTCCTGCGGATATTGGCTGGAGTCTCAGAAATCGCAGGATGCTGTCGCTTGAGTGTTGTCATTCTGAATGGTCTGAAGATATGAAACCGTTTCCATTGTTAAGTTTTGTCGTGCTGACGTGTCTGATGACGAAAGCAGACGCCGGAATCATCGTCTCGTTCTCGCCAACAATACCGTCACCGCTGGTGGCTGGCGGTTCCGGACAAGTCGACGTTCTGATCGCCAGTGACACCGGCACAGACTTGCTCGACCAGTATCTGGCAAGTGTGGTTCTCTCTCCAGTTGGAGGACCACTCGGTGGTCTTGTGTTCTCGCCATTTCAGTCCGAGACATTTCTAACCGATTCCAGTTATGTCTTCTTCAATCGCAGTCAGAGCGTGAATCTCGGTGCTCCCGCTGGTACCGTCAATTTCAGCGGTGATGTGTATTCTGCGTATGACGCCACGGACGACGGCAGCGGGCCACCGCCAGCCCCGGGGCTGCAAGATCCCATCTTTGTGCCAACAGTGGGCAACGAAGCACTGTTGTTTCGACTCGACCTGGACGCCCTAGCTGCAGGAACTTATGAGATTGACCTCGATCCCCTGTCGCAGTTCGTTGATGAGAACGGATTCGACATATTCTTCGCCTCAACCTCAGGATTCCTGACGGTGAATCCCGCGCCGGCGGCTGTGCCGGAACCCGGCAGCATTCTGCTACTAAGCGTCGGAACGATGGTTGCAGCGGTCCGATATCGACGGTGTAAACAAGCAAGTGAGTCAATCGCATAGTCGCGGGAAGCTTGAGACGAACGTGCCTTCGTTTGACCCGTGGCCGAGTGAGTCCAGGCGGTTGGCTCAGGCCCGCGACAACCAAACCGGCGGCCACGTGTCAAACGGCTGTCGACACTACACGAAAGCACCGGATTGTGGCATAATTTGCGAGGTAGAATTGGCGAGTTCGTCTCCCGTCGTTTGCCTCACAAATGGTGCCGTGAATGTCTGACGTGACATTGATCCTGCAGCAGATTGAATCCGGTGAAGCCGAAGCGGCGGAGCGGTTGATGCCGCTGGTGTATGACGAACTGCGTAGGCTCGCGGCATCGAAACTCGCGGCGGAAAGACCGGACCATACGCTGCAGGCGACGGCGCTGGTGCATGAAGCGTATATGCGGCTCGTGGGATCGGATCAGCCGTGGCAGGGAAAGGCCCATTTCTTTGCTGCTGCTGCCAATTCCATGCGGCAGATTCTGATTAACTGGGCATTGGCGAAAAAAGCCGACAAGCGAGGCGGCGCGGCCAAACGGATCGACATGGACGACCTGGCTCCGTCGTACACCACCGATCCCGACATGCTGCTCGATCTGGATCAGGCTCTGACGGAACTGGCGGCCGAAGATCATGATTCTGCGGAACTCGTCAAGCTGCGGTTATTCGCAGGGCTCTCTGTCACTGAAGCCGGTGAAGCTCTGAAGCAGTCTCGTACGGAAGCCTACGAGAACTGGAAATTCGCCCGCGCGTGGTTTGCGGCTCGTGCGATGAACGGGGCGAACTGAGAGCGTTCGCACGTGCGGAAACCAGGACTGAGTTGGCTTGTAGGACGGCCTTTTTAGGCCGTACCCATCGGTCTTCGACGGCCTGAAAAGGCCGTCCTACAGCAAGTCGTCTGCGAACCGCACGACGTAGAAATTTCCAGAGAATTCTCCGGACGACTTTCGGATGAATCCTGCATTGAATCGTGGTGAGACAAAGAGCCGCGAAATTCGCCGCTTCCGTTGGATGGTTCCGAATCGAGACCATCGACACGTCTTCCCCGTCGAACACGCTGTGCCGCTTCGATGTTGAGTCAAACCGACAGCCAATTACAGGAAGCTCCCATGTCTCTGCTCCGAAGACTTCTGTTAAGCCTTGCCGCCGCGATGGTTCTGTCCGACGTCGCTCTGGCTCAAAAGGGCGGCGGCAAGACCACGCCAAAGCTCTCCATAACGATCTCGCCATCCACCATCTATGAAGGAAATACTGCAGCAGGGGTAGTGACCCACAACAACTCCAATACGACTTCGGCTGTCAAGGTGACGCTGAGTACCAGTGACAAGACGGAAGCTGTAGTTCCCATGACTGTCACGATCCCTGCGGGAACGACTTCGGCGACGTTCCTTGTGAACACCTTGAGTGACGGAATCGTGGATGGGAATCAACCAGCGAGAATCTCCGCCAGTGCCAAAGGTTATAGTTCCACCATCGCTGATATTATCGTGAGTGACAAACCCATCTTCGAATATCGCACGACAGTCGTACCCACATCAAGTACCGTGCGAAATATCAACGGCATCACCAACAACCGTCGTGTCTTCGGCGCGATTTGGAACTCTGATGGTAGTGATCAGTGCGGTTTCATGTATGACCAGGTCACCGGTAACGTCTACGAAATGAACAGGATTTCCGCCCTCGCTGCGCAGGTGCATCAACTGACGGACGCGGATTTCTCGATCTACTCCATTACTAGTATGAACGAGAGCGGAGTGATGACAGGATATATTGAGAACAGCACTTCAGGCATTCGTTATGGAATAATCATCGATCCAATTGTTGAAGGTCAATTCAACGACGATCCGATTGACTGGATCGTTGAACTGTTGCCAGATCTGGGCAGCACGTATACGCAACCGACGCAGATCAACGAGTTTGGCGATGTTGTCGGGGTCTTCCGGCAGCCCGATGGGTTTTGGGGCGCGTATATCTGCAATCCGTGGAGCGGAGGAACGCCTTCCGTATTGCCCGTCACTCTATCGGGTGGCTCCCTTGTGGTAAAACTAAACGATTTCGCAGAAGTGGCAGGTGTCGACAGTCTGAGGCGAGCCTTTCGCTACGACTCGTCGACCGAACCCGTCCAGTTTTACTCAGACGCGGACTATGCGTCGGTAACGGGTCTGAACAATGCAGGTGTTTTTTCAGGCAGAGCCTGGATCACGGTGCCCGGAACCAGCGGCAACGGCACTACGACTACCCCGGTTGCCTACCGACATGATGGAATACTTCGGCCGATCGCCGACACCATCGCAGCGGCCCTGGCCGATAGCCTGAAAGAAACAGGAGATGTCGCGTGTTATTCTCAATCGTCCTCGAATCCAATGTTGTCTCACACTGGGTTCGGTTTGGATGACGCTCCTCACCTATTTTCGCTCTCCGAGTCTATCGCTGCAGATGATCCACTCAAGACATTATTTGTGACGAATGGAGCCGCTCTGTATGCAATCAACGATCGAGACGATACAGGGTATCCCCAGCTCGTGTGCCGAATGGCGGTTCCCGACGGCAGCGGCGGGACCGCCAGCGTGGCCGTGATTTTGACTCCGGAGCTCGTGCCGTAGCATTCGGAATTCCTAAAGACTATGTCACTGGCGAGCGGAATGCGTCAGCTTTCCGGTACAACTTTCCTCACTCGGACCGGCTGGCTGACACCATCCGCTCGCTGAATCATTCTGAATACTTTTGAGCTCGCCCATGATCCAAAACAAGACCTCAGAACCACTATCAGCGAAAGCCATTTTTCTGAAGGCGATGGAGCTGGCCGATGAAAGTCAGCGACAGCAGTGGTTACAGGAACAGTGTGGCGGCAACTCAGAGCTGCTTCGCAAAGTAGAAGCACTGCTGGCGGCCGCAGGCGGGAAATCCGCTGCCAGCCCGCTGGATGCAGTGGCGAACGCGATGGGCGTGGAAGAAACGGTTCTTACTGCGGATCTGGAACCATCTCCGGATGCCACCACGAAGCCTCTGCCGCCCAGGTTAGAACGGCAGCAAATTGGACCTTACAAGCTGCTGGAACAGATCGGGCAGGGCGGGTTTGGCACGGTCTATATGGCCGAGCAGACATCTCCAGTCAAACGCAAGGTTGCACTCAAGGTGTTGAAGCCGGGAATGGATTCGAACGAAGTGATCGCTCGTTTCGAAGCCGAACGGCAGGCGCTGGCGATGATGGATCATCCCAACATCGCTCGCGTGCTCGATGGTGGCACAACCGAACAGGGTCGGCCCTACTTTGTCATGGAACTTGTTCGCGGTGTCCCTGTGACGGATTACTGCGATGAAGTCCGAGCGACCACGGAAGAGCGACTGGCTTTGTTCGTCGACATCTGCCGCGCCGTCCAGCATGCTCATCAGAAAGGCATTATCCACCGCGACCTGAAGCCTTCCAACGTGCTGGTCACGATGCACGATGACAAGCCGGTTCCGAAAGTGATCGACTTCGGTATCGCCAAGGCCCTCAGTCAGCAGTTGACCGATCGCACTCTGTTCACGGGCTATCAGCAGATGCTGGGGACTCCGGCCTATATGAGCCCCGAACAGGCTCAGATGAGTGGGATTGATATCGATACACGCAGCGATGTGTACTCGCTGGGGGTATTGCTGTATGAACTGCTGACGGGAACAACACCCTTCGAAAAATCGTCGCTCGCAAAGATCAGCATTGATGATCTTCGCAAGATGATCCGCGAACAGGACCCGCCTCGCCCGAGTGCTCGCATCACCACAATGGAAGCCAACCTGCGATCCACGATGGCCGATCGAAGACGCATCGACCACCGTCGAGTCAGCGAGCAGCTTCGCGGCGAACTCGACTGGATTGTCATGAAGGCCCTCGAGAAAGACCGCAACCGCCGCTACGAATCCGCCAGCGCCTTCGCGGCCGATGTGCAGCGATTCCTCAACAAGGAGCAAGTGCAGGCCTGCCCACCTACGTTGTGGTATCGACTGAAGAAGTTCTCGCGGAAGAACCGCGTTCTGCTGACAACGACAGGCATTTGCCTGCTGATGCTTATCGCAGCAAGCGGCGTCAGTATCGCCTACGCGGTGCAAGCTCAGACCGCAAAGAGAGACGCTGACAAACAGCGACAAGACGCCATCGCCGCACGAGAAGAAAGCGATCGACGACTGATGCAATCGCGTGTCGATTTCGATCGTGCGCTCAAATCGCTGGACACGATCGTACAGGAGATTTCTTCGCCCGAATTTGCTCAATTGCCTGGTGCTGATCGTGTGCGAGATGACATTCTGAACAAAGCGATGAAGTTTTACGAGGAAATCATCTCGGAACATGACAATGATCCGTATGCCCGAATGAAACAGGCGTTGGCACATCATCACATTGCGCAAATTCATGAGGGGCGTCTTGATGCTGAAGCCGTTTTGAATGCCACGAACCAGTCCATTCACCTGCTGGAGAGCCTGATTGCAGAACATCCGGAGGAGCTACGGTTTCAGCATAGCCTGACACTGCCACTCTTCACGCGAATGCACTGGCAACCGACGGCGGCCGAGAGACTGAAAGATGCGGAGCGATGCCTGGAAATCACTGAACGGTGCACGAACGCTGGTGTCGTGGATGACCCCGAACACCTCGCGTTGCTTTATTACAAAGTTGCCGAATGGTTGCCGACGGATTCTGGACGTGCCAGAGAATTCGTCCAAAAGTCCATCGAGACATCCGAATCACGCGGTCTGGATCCGGTACCGGGCACTCAGTATTGGCTGGGAGAGCGGGCCAGGGAGAACGGCGATCTGACTGAGGCCGTTGAAAAGCATCGTCAAGGGATTGAGCTCTTTGAAGAACTGGGTACCGATTTGACAAACCGTCATCGTCACGTTGATCGCTGGCTTTCCAGTCTGTGGTGCTCGTTTGGCGGAAGTGTATCTCGAACTGAAGCAGCAAGCAGAAGCAGAGGCGACGATGAGACTGGTCCTTGAGCGAGCACGCCAGTTGCATCGTGAATTTGGTCACGATGTTCGAGTCCGACAGTCTCTGATCGACCGTTGCAGAGAATTGGGCTACCTTCTGCGGTCGTCCGGATGCCCGGAAGAATGCCGGAGAAATTCTACGGGATACGACTCAGGAACTGGCGAGGTACTCCCGTCCAGACGTTTCCTTATTACTTGAGCTTGCACGTTCTCAGTCTTCGACCGCAAGTCATCATGAGGCTATTGCATCCCTGTCCGCAGCCGTTGATGCCACAACCGACGGAGTCGCTGCACATTTTGATCTCGCGTGGTTACTGATGTATTCCCCGGTGCCTGAGTTGCAGGACAGAGACCGAGCACTCAGCGTTCTGGAGTCTGCACGGAAAAAGGAACCCAACAATCATATGATCCTGAACCTGCTGGCCGAACTCTACATCGTGCGATTTGATGATTTGGAGCAGGCGGATCGCATCGTGCAACAGGTTCTGGAACGCGATCCTGAAGACGCTGGTGCACTCATCAATCGGAGTCGGATTCTGTTGCTCAGGGCGAGTATGCTGAAGCTGTTGAATCGATGAATACGGCGATCAAGACTTCTCCGACCGTTTGGTCGTACACTTATCGTGGAGAACTTCATGCTCTGAGCGGCCGTGATGATTTGGCAATTGCCGATCTCAACGAAGCCCAACGCCGTTCACCAACATCACAAGAAATGACGGTGATTCACTACCGACGTGCTCAGGCTAGTTTTCGACAGCAATCCTACGAACAGGCAATTGCGGATTTGACTGACTGGGCGCAGTTGGTCCCTGCGGCCGAAGCTCTTTCGGTGCTCACCGCAATTCCTCAGGAATCGCTTTCCATGTGCAGCGATCCAACCTTCAGAAAAGGAATGCGAGAACTCGCCGATCATCTTGTTGAGAGAAACCAGCAATCGGCGCAATCCCTGAAGGCCCGGGCCGATCTTCTGCGTAGCTTTGGTGAATGAACGCCGGACTGGGAGCCATTCTGTTTCGTGCGGGTGACCTGGATGAGGCTCACAAGGTGCTGAACGAAGCTCTGGATTTGCCAACTCAAGATGGCAATTCGCCAGCCTCTGTTCATTACTTTCTCGCCATGAATGAACATCACCGCGGACACAGCGATAACGCGAAGAGCCACCTGCAGAAGGCCAATGAGGTTGCTGACGCCGAACTGTTGAGTTCGCTCCCTGGAACCGCAGACTGACGCTGGAATTGCTTCGGAGTGAGGCTGCCGCGTTTGTGCGTGTCGATTCAGAAAACGAGTGACACTCGGAAACGCATGGAATAGAGCGACTATCGGCAAAGAACGCTTCGCTGTATGCGATTCAGCCCGTTGATGTATGTCAGCAGTAGTGAGTGCAGAGGTCGACATCTATTCGCGGTTGAATGGCTGGCTGGCGGATGACAGAGATGCCTTTCCTTTGCGGCAACGTCATTCTTCAAGAAAGCAGGAAATGCCGGAACATTCCTTGCGACACTTTCTCTAATACGCCGAAGAGGCCAGTGGTACAGACCACTGGCCCCTCCAGATGAAGATCTGTTGCAAAACGATCGATGCTTATTCACTCACGTCGTTTAAGTTGCGTGAATTCTCCGGCGGACTATCCTCACCGTTGTCTGAGCGAATCACGGATCCTCCGCTTGTCAGGCTGAAGTCAGCAGTGTTATCTCCATTTCTGACTTCAAACGAGAGGGTCGACTGGACATTGTATTCCATTGGAATGGTCTCTGGATTCCCTGGCGAAGTATTCCCATCACTATCCTCGTTGGGAGCGGTACCCGTTGAAATAAGGACGCGGCAGGTGCCGAGTACGACTCCAGCGACGTCATCATTGTACATCAATGAATAATGTCCATCCGAATCCGTTACACCGGATGAGGGCCGACCGTTCTGCGGAATAAATACAACGCTGGCATTCGGAACCGGCTTGTTGTCAAGCCGGATCGTACCAGAGACGTCCGCCAGCTCGGGAAGTCCACTCCTCCCGCATCCCGAAACAAAGGCCATTGAAATCAGCAGAACGGGCAGGGCTCTCCCGGGCATTCTAAACCACGTCATTTATCAAAACTCCGATATTACCAGGCCATCGTTAATAGAGTAAAGACGCTGATATAGACCATACCCGGCTGCCCCGTTTGCCTGATCAAACGGATCATTTGCATCCCATACTCGAGTTGTATGCTGTATGTTTTCGCTGATGAATCGCACCGATCCATCCGCCAGAGCAAATTGTGCTCCTCCCGTGTGGCGACTTGACGCAGTTCGTGCCGGACCGTTGGCTGTATCGGTCGGCCAGGCGCGAACATTAATACCAAACTCGCCATGAATCATGCCGCGATTTGTTTCGCCTGCAGTCCATCCATTT
Organism: Planctomycetaceae bacterium; assembly: GCA_041398825.1. Lineage (NCBI taxonomy): Bacteria > Pseudomonadati > Planctomycetota > Planctomycetia > Planctomycetales > Planctomycetaceae > Planctomycetaceae bacterium. Next base: position 84,086 of record JAWKTX010000002.1, read on the forward strand.
CCAGCTGTCACAGATCCATACAGTCTTGCACCATTCCAGTTGGTGTCGTCCTGCTCACCGATCATAATCGAGTTTGTGGTACCGTCCGTGATATCTCGCATCTTTCGAGGCTTGTGTGTGTAGTCTCTGTTGAACATGCCATTCGCGCGGGCTCCGTTTGTCGCTCCATAGTTACTAAAGCTGGAGCATGCCGCTTTGTAACTGGTCGTGGCGTGAGGTCGAATCGCCCCGGTTTGTCCCGCATTTCCGGTGTTGGCCTGAGGAACGCGAGTATCCGAAGGACACAGCATTGCAGGCAGGGGATTTGCCGCAAGCAGTGCATTGTTGACAGACTGCGGGTAGTTTGTGTTGGAGATCGGGAACGACGGATCGAATTGATTAAACAATGCAGACTGTTCAATCATCGGCAGGATGCTGTAGGACCAGAAGAATCCGGTGCCGCCTGCGACGTCGTTGGTAGTTCCATCAAAGTGAGCTTTGTAGTAGTGACCAATCGGAAAGCAGCTGTACACATCGTGATAGTTGTGCATTGCAAGTGCGATCTGCTTTAGATTGTTCTTGCACTGTGTTCGACGAGCAGCTTCTCGGGCTTGCTGAACGGCAGGAAGCAAAAGTGCGATCAGAATGGCAATAATGGCAATAACAACCAGTAACTCGATCAATGTAAACCCGGATTTCCTTCGCATACGCATACACCTTTCTTAAGAGAGAAGTATTAATCTCAGTACGAATCTGAGGGGAACACTCAAGATGGAAGAACTCTGAAGGACTTCTGCAGCAGGATGGCATCGTTCCGAAAGTCTAATCGTATTCGGCTCTGTCAGCGCAGGCGTTTGCGCTCTGATATCACGAGACAACTGCATTACTCATGCTGTCCCGGAATGTTATTTCCGCAATTTTCTGAGAATGAGCGAAAGTCAGCCAGACGATTGAAACGCTGGAGACTCATAGATGAGAGGCGCGAAAGGAATGGATAATGCAACACCCTGTTCTGTCTTAATGCGGGTGTATGTATCATCCACACATTGAGGTTACAGCTGGATGAGGTATTCCGTCAACAACGGAACACTTCAGTATTCTGGAAGTTTTTACTTATTTAAGTGAGCTAATGATTTGATCGCTGAACGGTCGCGACTCAGACTTCTCTGTGATTGTCAACTGGGGCTTGGTCTGGAATCGGGCTCTGTGCGGCCGCGAGGTCGTGCGGTATCTCTGGATGCGAAAGTGACTCATCAGATGTTACAGCGATCTGCCACTTCGTTCAGGAATCCCCCGATGCGTCGTCGATGGATAACTGGCCCTCGCAGGCTCCGAGGAAATGTTCCTTCCTGACGCTTCGGGTTATCTGTATTCCGATTTTTCAACTGACAGCTAGGCTAGGTATGGGCGATGATCACAAGCGTAGTTGCGTAATGCAGGGGGTAGGCCGTGAGGAATTGGTTTGACAGATTCTTGCAGGCTGCAGCAATGTTGCTGTTACTGTTGCTGTTGCTGGCCGGGACAATGGATTCCCGGGTGCATGGCGGCGAGCGGCCGAACATCGTTTTCATTCTTGCGGACGATCTTAGTTGGGCGGATCCCGGTTGCTATGGGCACCCGTGGCATCAGACTCCGAATCTGGATCGGCTTGCGAAGGACGGGATGCGTTTCACGAATGCCTATTCGGCGGCTCCCATTTGTTCTGCTTCTCGAGCTTCTATTCTGACGGGGAAGACACCTGCTCGTTTGCATTTCGAATTCGTAACGAAGAATGAGCCCGGCACTCAGAAGCTTGATGCACCTGTGCCGATGTTGGCTCCACCTTTCACGCTGAATTTATCTCTGGAGGAACGGACAATTGCCGAGGTTCTGAATGAAGAAGGATACCGGACTGCATTCTTTGGCAAATGGCATCTGAACACACATTATCGGCGGTACCTTGGCTGGAGTCCGACGCATGGCCCGGCTCGTCAGGGCTTTCAGATCGCAGAGGAAGATTTTGGCAGTCATCCCTATGCCTGGGGAAAGACGCCACCTCAGAGCATCGAGGTATCGGGAAGTTTTGCGGAGGATTCAATGATTGATCGGACGATCCAGTTCATCAGTCGGGATCACAAACAACCATTCTTTGTGATGGCATCCCAGTTCTACGTTCATACACCTGTGAGGACTCAATGCAAGTGGCTTCTCGAGAAGTATGAAGCACTTGTGCCAGCGGATTCACCGAACCGCAGGAACCGAGTTGCCTACGCGGCGTTCGTTGAAGAACTGGACGATCGCGTCGGCCGAATTCTGACCGCTCTGGATACCGCGAATCTTCGTGAAAGAACCCTGGTTGTATTTACCTCAGACAATGGGGGGCATCCGGAGTATACGGCAAACGGACCATTACGTGGGTCAAAATGGAATTTGTACGAAGGCGGTATTCGCGTGCCGATGATCGTCCGATGGCCGGGGCACGTTATGCCTGGCGCGGTCTGTGAGCTCCCTGTTTCAGGCACGGACTTACAAGCAACATTCGCAGAGGTCGGCGGCCGGGAAATTTCTGACGCAGTGATCAGACATACGGACGGTTCGAGCATCGTTGGGGCATTGTCCGGGGGTGATGAATGGCTGGATCGAGACCTGATCTGGCACTTTCCCTATTACCATCCGGAGGCAGGCTATGCGGTGGCTCCTGACAGGATTGGCATTGATGATTTTGTGACCAGCAGAACGCATCCCCATTCTGCCATTCGCCGTGGCAACTGGAAGCTGATTTACTTTCACGAAAATGATCGGGTCGAGCTTTACGATCTGAAGTCAGATATTTCAGAACAGAATGATCTGAGTGATGAGAATGAGTTGCTGGCAGATCAGCTCAGGCGACGGCTGTTGTTGGGTTTGAAAAACATGGACGCTCGATTTCCATCGCGTATCGTTCGATAATTCCCGCTGTCAGAATTATTCAAGGGTGATGGCTTCCCCTTCATCGGTCAATGGGCGGTTGATTGCAGGCCTTACGAAACACTTCAAGCTCCAGCAAAGAATTGAGATTCATGCGAAACTATTTTTACCTGATTGTTATTTCCGTCGGGTTGGTTGTTCCGGTTGGGCAGTCGCGAGCCAGCGGACAGTCGACTGAGTTTGAGATCTGGCCTGGCGATTTACCAACTGGTTCTGTCAAGTACACCGTTCAGCAGGCTTCTGAACTTCGGGCAAAAACAACGGACGAACGGATTGCTTTCGTAGATCGTCCAACATTGATCGCCTTTCCTGCACCTCCGGAGAATGCCAATGGATGCGCGGTGATTATTTGTCCTGGCGGTGGCTACAACATTCTGGCGTGGCGAAAAGAAGGAACGGAAGTGGCCGAATGGCTGAACACAATTGGAGTGACAGCTTTCGTTCTTAAGTATCGCGTGCCTCGCCGCATTCCCGACAACATCCACTGGGAACCGATGCAGGATATCCAGCGCGCGATTCGTCTGGTTCGCAGCCAGTCAGCGGAGTGGTCGATCGATCCCAACCGAATCGGAACACTGGGCTTTTCTGCCGGCGGACATTTGACCGTGATGTCAGGAGTGCAGTTCGAAACGAAGTGTTACGAGCCAGTTGACAATGTCGATACTTTGAGCTGCCGTCCGGATTTTATCTGCCCAATATATTGTGCATACCTGGGCAAAGATTATGACGATCGCAAAGACACAGAACTTGGGTCGCTCGTTACGGTGACCAGCCAGACTCCGCCGGCTTTCATGGCAGTCACCTGGGATGATTCACTTCGAGGTGCTCAGTCGGCATTGCTTTTCGCTCGGCTTCGGGAATACGGCGTTCCGGCAGAACTTCATGCGTTTACAAGAGGAGGACATGGCTACGGACTTCGGCCATCGGAAAACGCGGTGTCACACTGGCCGGATCATCTGCAGCGCTGGATGGACGCCAGCGGATTGCTGAAGAAATAGAGGGCCCCGCAGACGCTCGCTGCCCATGCTCCGAATTGGTAACAGCATCAACCGAGAATGAGATGTGTGGCAGTTCTCGAAGGCATCGCATGTCGAAACCTGCTACGATCCGGGTGGAGCATTTGCTGTGACTTCTGATGATCGCCACGTCCCGGTGGAGTAATTGCAATGACGGATGAAACGAGGACTTTGTTCGAGCGAATCGGCGGTGCGGAATCTGTTGCCAGCCTGGTCGATGCGTTCTACGGTCGAGTGCTGAGTGATCCTGAGCTGAGGCCGTTCTTTGAGAATTCCAGCGTCGATCACCTGCGCGCGATTCAAAAGGAATTCTTTGCTGCAGCTCTTGATGGACCGGTCATGCATTCCGACCTGGATCTTGCACATATCCATCAGGGCATGGGAATTACTCGCGCCCACTTCAGTCGTTTCGTCCATCATTTGATTCGCGTACTGGAGCAGGCAGAAATGATCCGTCCTGGTGATGCGATGGATGTGATTCACCGCATTTCCACCTACGTTGATGACGTCACTGGTCGAGCGGGGTCATCGGGCGATTAATCCCGGATCTCTGCCGAAGGCATCATCAGGCTGGCCTTTGTCATCGCCGCAATCGGGATTCAACCAGACTGTCGCTTTCCTGCGAATCGGTGTCTTGATCAGCGATCTTGCTGTGCCTGCAAATCATCCAGTTGCGGCAGGCTGTCTCACACAGCTGCGTGTAAGTATTTAGTCTTTCGGTTCATTCTCAAAACGATTCATTCTCAACTCGCGCCTGCCGTCCCCATGATTGGCGGGCAACAGACGAACGGAGATTCGATGGCTCGCCCACAACCCTCACAATCAACACTGGATCGCATGAATCGATACGTCGAAACCTATCGGCGTAAGACAGGGACCAGTGGTCATCCGGATGCCGAAATTACAGAGGGTGTCGTACTGGGATTGTCAGCCAACGTCGAAGAAGTCGGTCGCCCGCTTTGTCCCTGCAATTTCTACCCGGACAAGCAGAAGGAGCTGGAAGATCACGGTCGACGATGGGTCTGTGCGTGTGACGAGATGAAGCAGTTCAAATATTGTCATTGCCTGTTGTTCGTGCGTGAAGACGGACTTCCGATCACGGAATACCTTCCGGAAGATCACGAAGGACGCCAGATCTATGGCGTCACCGCCGACCCCACGCCGCATCTGGGGCGGGAATCGGCGAATCGCTGATTTCTGTAGGCGCTGATTCCTGGCGTCGTTTCCGCAAATGCCCCGCACTTTTCATCGGACGCCGACTCAATGAAGCTCAGCCTTCGGATTTCTGTTGCCTGTTTGACACTTCTGGCACATGGACTGGTAAGCACTGTGGTAGCACAGCAAATCCAGAAGTCAGATCTGTTTGTGGCGGGCGAAGGGGGCTACGGCCGATATCATATCCCCGGTATCGCTGTCACCGCACGGGGAACGGTGCTTGCGTGGTGCGAAGCCCGACGGAACGCTGGTTCCGACTGGGATGACATCGACATCCTGCTGCGCCGTTCAACCGACAGTGGTGTGACCTGGAGCCCCGCTCAAAGGATTGTCGAAGTCAGCGGCGATAAACAAAAAAATCCATTTGCGCTGAAATTGAAAAGCACCGATCCCACAACGGTTACTTACAACAACCCGGTGTTGATCGCGGATCGGGATGGAACTGTCCACATGCTGTTCTGCCTGGAATACATGCGGTGCTTCTACCAGCGCAGCGTCGACGACGGCCTCACGTGGTCACGGCCGGTTGAAATAACCCAGACGTTTGAGACTTTTCGGGATACTTACGACTGGAAGGTTCTTGCCACGGGACCAAACCACGGCATCCAACTGACGACGTCACACAAGCATGCTGGGCGTTTGATCGTCCCCGTCTGGCTTTCCACCGGCACCGGCGGTAACGCCCATCGGCCAAGTGTGACTGCAACCATTTACAGTGATGACGGCGGCAAAACCTGGCAGGCGGGTGATGTAGCCGTGCCGTGCACGGAAGAGTTTATTAACCCGAACGAAACGGTCGCCATTGAACTGGCCGATGGCCGCGTCCTTCTGAATGTTCGCAATGAATCTCTGGCTCACCGACGCATTCTGGTGAGCAGCAGCGACGGAGCTACGGGATGGACTGTCCCGGCGTTTCATCCGGATCTTGTGGAACCGATTTGTATGGGCGGCACAGTTCGGTATCGTCATGCGGACAAGAATCTGTTGCTGTTTTCACATCCCGAAAATCTGTCCCGGGCTGATGGTAAAGAAGTGGCGGGCAGGAGTCGCGACCGTCGCAACCTGAGCGTGCTGGTCAGCAGTGACGAAGGAAAATCCTGGTCGGTGGCTCGCAGCATCGAAGCAGGCTGGAGTGCTTACAGTGATATCAATGTGGCGTCCGACGGTACAATCCTGTGCTTCTATGGCCGAGGTGAAAAGAGCAGTTTCTCGGGCGACCGTCTTACAATGGCTCGATTTGACGCGCAGTGGCTTCTCGGGGCAGGCGATGAGCCGGTGCCTGAATCGGAACCGGAAAGGATGGAAACCGACATCTGCGTGTTTGGCGGAACATCCGGCGGTGTCATAGCTGCAGTTCAGGCAGCGCGCATGGGGAAACGCGTCGTTCTTGTCGAACCCGGAGGCCATCTGGGGGGCATGACATCCGGCGGACTCAGCGCTGTGGATATTGGCGACCCGCGCAGCGTTGGTGGTCTGGCTCGGGAGTACTTCACACGACTTGTTTCGCATTATGGCAAGCAATTGCAATGGGACCAGCCATTCCGTAGTAAGGGTGGTCCCGCGACCGGTGGCGCGTATTCCATCGAACCCAACGTCGCAGAACAGGTTTTCATTGAAATGGCTTCCGAAGCGGGCGTGCTGGTTTTGCTGCACGGCCGTTTGGCTGCCGTTGAGCTCAACAAACAACGTATCGAAAGTATCGGTCTCTCGAGAGCTCATGCCAAACTGTCGGACATTACTTTGCGTGCAAGAGTCTACGTGGACACAACATACGAAGGCGACCTGATGGCAGCTGCCGGCGTCGACTACACTCTGACGCGCGAAGCCAATGCTACTTACGGTGAGCAATACAACGGCATCCACTACGCAGAAAAATACCGGCCTCGTTCGAAGCATCTGATGCCAGGTTCCAATGGCCGCGTTAAAGGTGGTCAGGGAGTCTGGGACCGCGATTTTCCTCTCGATCCGTATGTCCGTCGGGGAGATCTGACCAGTGGACTGCTGCCGCTGGTCAGCGAAGGAGCCCCGGGATCGCCAGGTGAAGCGGCTCCCGGCAACATGGCGTACTGTTTCCGGCTGTGTCTGAGTACCGCGGAAGATCGTAAACCCATCGAACCGCCGGCCGGTTACGATCCGAATCAATACGAACTTGTTGTTCGGTTTATTGAAGCGTGTCTGGCGAACGGCGACCATATGGATCTGCGATGGTTCAGCAAACATGATCCGCTTCCGAATCAGAAATGGGACTTCAACACGGCAACATTTGGCGGCAACCTGCCTGGTGGTCCGAGGCCAGAGGTTGCCCACCATTCAGCACCATCGGTTTCCGTCCCCTGGCCGCAGCGTGTCGATGGATTTGGCTGTTGGGAATGGCCAGAAGCTGGCTACGAGCGACGAGCAGACATCCTGAAAGAAATTGAAAACTACCATCGTGGCTTATTGCACTTCCTTGCCACCGATTCACGGGTTCCCGAAACCGTACGCAAAGATATGCAGCGATTCGGACTTCCAGCCGATGAGTTCCCCGATACTGACGGCTGGCCTCACCAGTTGTATATTCGTGAAGGTCGTCGCATGGTCAGCGATCTGGTCATGACCGAACATCACACATTCGGCCGCACAGTTGCCAAACACAGTATTGGACTGGGTTCGTACGGTACCGACGTGCATGAAATTCGTCGGATTGTGAAAGACGGTGTCGTCACCAGAGAAGGCAAGGTGGCAGGCGGTCGAGGCGGTTTCGGCCCCTATCGAATTGCTTTTGAAGCCATCATTCCCAAAGCTTCACAATGTGAGAACCTTCTTGTCACATTTGCGCTCAGTGCAAGCCATTCGGCATTTGCCAGCATTCGGATGGAACCTGTTTTCATGATTACCAGTCAGTCTGCAGCAACGGCCGCTGCGCTGGCTATAGACCACAACATCGCCGTTCAGAACATCGACTATCAAAAGCTCCGCCAGCGACTTTTGATGGATCGGCAGGTCCTGGAATGGTCACCGAATTAGACTCATGCGACCACACTGATGTCGGGTGTTGAATGGTTGGAATGCCGGTCATTTTATCGTTTTTCCTGCCGCCAGCGTTGTTCTTCTTCCCGCAGAACTTCCCGCTGAATCGCGTCGATATCCAGCGAAAGGAACTGCTGTTCAATTTCATCAGCCTGTGAGATTCTTTCTGAAAGAGGAATATGGTCATCTCCTGGGCCATTGTCGATCGTCGATGATGGAGGACGTTGCTGAGTCTCTCGCGGGCTGCGCAGCAGGCCTTCAATGGATAAGTCCGCTTCATCGAAATCAAATACCTCCGGCCATTCCATGGAATCATGCTCGTTGACTTCCGACGTGACCGGCATCGGGCGGGAGTCTGGTGGTTTTCTTCGCATCGGTGCATTCTGACTGTTGTCCGGATCAATTTGCCGCCAGAACACCGCGCTATCCACACATCGGCACCTCCTGCGTCTTGCTGCTTGGTGCAATCGATGATCACTGGAAACAACCAGCACCTGCCTGGGTGCGCTATGCGTCCTGATGATCTCTTCAATTTCCGAATCGGCATCTCCGCCGGGCTCGGCGAAGTTCACCGTCAGGCCATTAACAACCATTGTTCGGTCTGTGTCGTCAGGAGATTCGAACGCATCGAATATGACCAGCGAATCCGGCAATGCTTCCTGTTGCAGTCGCGATGTGAGTTCCGTAAGAAATCGCTGGCGGCACCGCTGAAGGTCCCCGGGCCCGTACCGGTACCTTGCAAAACCAGCGGCGTGCATGAGGTTGTAGCCATCGATCAGGAGAAAGACACGTCTCATAGTCGTAAAGCTCTTCCGGAGCGAACAGCATCGTATTTTCGCCGGATTCCGGCAGATTCAGACAAAGGCAGCACCGACGACGATCAGACTGCGCGAAACGTACATCTTCGGTCGCACATGATGACAGGATTTGATGCAGGCCGGTATGTTTGCTTCGAATTTCGGTTTCCCGTTTGCACTTTTCTCTCTGGAGCCGTAAACATTCCGTGGCAGTTGGCGTTCGATTTGGCTGGGGCCGCACCTGTCTTCTTCATTTTCATTTGCAATCTGTCATCCTGCAACAGGGCTCCTGTTTAGTGCAACGCAGCACTCCGTATTTCATGGCAATCCTGATCGTCGCTTTCGGGTTGCGTCTTCTGGCAGCGTTTGCAGTTGAGCATCATGTACAGAAGGCAGGTCGAGCCTTCCTGATCGAAGGCGATGCCAACGGCTATTGGGAACTTGCACAAAAAATTGCCGCCGGACAGGACTACTGCATCCATCAACCGCCACGCTATGTTCTGCGGACCCCGGGCTTTCCCCTGCTGCTGGCAGCATCGATTAAGCTCTTCGGACCGTCAATTCTGAGTGCGCGCATAGTGCTTGCTGGGATCGGGGCTGGCTGCTGCTGGCTCACCTGGTATCTCGCTCGCCTGCTGTTCACTGAAAAAAACAGCGCAGCCGAATCGATCGGATTGATGGCCGCAGCCATCATGGCGATCGCTCCACTGCAAGTCGGGAACAGTGTCCTGATTCTGTCCGAAACATTGTTCGCTTTCGGGCTTCTCACGTGTCTGATCCTGCTTGCGAAACTGTTGATGTTCCCCAGCCAGATTCTGCGATGGGCCGGGTTACTGGGCATCTCGACGGGGTTGACGGTACTGATTCGCCCTGGCTGGATTCTTTGGCCAATCGTCAGCTCTGGCCTGGTTCTTCTGCTGTCGACTGCAGCGTACCGATGGAGAATGGCGGCCATCGCGGTAATTCTGTCGGGCTGTTTTCTGGTCCTGTTCCCCTGGGCCTGGCGGAATCATGACGTCACCGGGCACTGGGTTTTTACCTCACTCTGGTCCGGCCCCAGCCTTTACGACGGGATGCATGCCAATGCGACCGGCGCCAGCGATATGCGTTTTGTGGACGAGGAAAATGTCTACGCGACAATGAGTGAATACGATGCAAATGAACACTATAAGTCGCGTGCAGTCGCGTTTGCTCTCGCGAATAAAATGCGAGCGGTTGAGCTGGGGTTCGTCAAGGCTGGCCGATACCTGAGTCTTGCCCTAAATGCCTCAGGCTTTGCAGATAGCCCAGCATCGCTGGTTTCGGTTGTTTTCTACCTCGTTTTTTTTGCCGCTGTGATACTGGGGGTTTACCGCTGGACCGGTTCACCTGCAGGAATTGCTGTCCTGGCCGCGCCCTTCCTGCTGTTTCTGCTGGTTCATATGGCCTTTGTCGGGTCAATCCGGTATCGTTTACCTGTTGAATTTCCGCTTTCCATCTTTGCGGCAAACGCGTTGCAGGGGTGGGACTGGCGTGGTTGGTTCAGGAAGAACTCACCCCGCACCTGAATTGCGTTATTCAGGGGACAAGAACTCGTTACCGCTTCACACGCGGCTGACTTCGGCAAGGATGCATGAAGCCACTGTCTGTCATCAAATGGGCTCTCCTTCTGCTGTTGCTGATCGCTGTTGCGATCGGTGCCGGGGGAGTCTGGTTTTGGCAGAACGGTGACCTGATGGTTCGTCAGGTACTGACCGCCCGTTTCGAGGCCGTTGCGCCGGATCTGAAACTGGAAATCGGACAGATCTCTTTGTTACCCGGGAAGTCGCTGCGTCTGCAGCGCGTTGAACTGCGGGATCGCAGGACGAATAAATCACTGCTTCGGGCAAATGACGTTCTGGCGCTGATCGATGAAACAGAACTTTTCGAACGGCATCGGGTGCATATCACTTCGTTGCGTGCTTCGAAGATTGAAGTGTTGATGCAGCGTCGCGAAGACGGTCGCTGGAACTGGCAGGATTACCGGTTCATCCGTCAGGAAAATCAGGCATTGGTACTGCCACAGATTACGCTGGAGGACGTGCGGACGCAGTTGATGCTTGAACACGGAAGTGGCCTGCCCCCGGCGAACCTGTTGTTGACCAGTTCTTCGTTTCTGGCAGTTCCCTCTTCCAGCACGGCTTACGATTTCACAGGCGATGTCGTCTTACCAAATGCCGGTCCATTAACACTGACGGGCGACTGGGATCTGAAGAGCAGGCAGTGGCAACTGGGGGGACGGATGCGAGATGTACAGGTTGGCCAGAAGCTGGCTGCCCTCGCGCATTCGACGAACCCAGGCCTGCAAAATCAGCTCGAACAAATTGACAGCATCTTCGGGCGATTTGTTCCCGCTGATGCTCAGGGATCAACATCGCCAACGGCTGCACTTGTGATTGGAAGCAGCAGTATCGCTCCTCGATTTCTTGGTGTGCTGAATGTTGACTTTCAGGTAGCCGGTCGCCCTGAAGCCACCATTCCGGATTTTCGTCTGAAGGTCGATATTCGCGATGGTCAGTTATCATCCTCGGCGATTGAGGACACGCTGACTGATGTTCAGGCGACGGTCTTTCGCGACAATCAGAATGTTATCGTCAAACTAACCCAGGCTCGCGATGGGGACGCTCTGCTTTCCGGTGAACTGCGAATGTCGACGCAGCCCGGATCGCCCGCCCCGGAGATCACTCTGCATGCGGAAAACTTTCACGTTGACAAACGTATTCAACCATTCTTTCCGGTAAAGGCACGGCCGTTTTTTGACAACTTTCTGCCGGATGGTTACGTCAGCGGCGATGTCACTTTGCGGCGTGCCGAATCCGGCAAGTGGCTGCCCATTGGCCTGACTGGCACCATTTCGGGAGGTGAGGTCACATTTCACAAGTTCCGTTACCCTGTGCGCAACATTCGGGGGACGGTATCGCAGCGATCCTTCGAAGGCGTACCGTTTACGGATCAGAATGTGATTTTTGATCTGAAGGGAACGGGCACGGCTGGCGAGCAACTGGTTTCGGGGACGGGGGTTATTCAGCGTCCCGGACCGGAAGCAGAAATGCTGTTTGATCTGCAGACCGAAAACTTTCCGATCGACAGTCGCTTCCGTGATGCGCTGGAAGAGGCGGGAAGAAAGGTACTGGATTCGCTTCAGATCTCCGGTCGCGCGGCTTGCAAAGCGCGATGCTATCGACCACCGGGTCTCGATAAACCGACACACATGCTCATGAACGCAACAGTCACCAATGGTGCGATGCGATTTACGGGCTTTCCATACGAAATCAGTGAGCTCAGTGGTCGGCTGGTCTTCAACACGCTCGAAAAGTCCTGGAAGTTTGAAGACCTGAAGGGGCGACACAGCGACGCGATGCTATCTGCGCGAGGATATTATCGAGGAGAGCCCCAGCCTGGCGTTCTCGAGCTGGAAGTGAAGTGCGAGAATGGCCAGCTGGACCCGGATCTCTACAACGCTCTGGGCGACAGCAGTCGCGTCGTCTGGTCAATGTTGCAGCCGAAAGGAAAAGTCAGCTTAACCAGCAACATTCACTGGACGGCCTCACCCGGGCAGAAACCCGTGATTCGACTGCCGGAAGTTGTAATCACCGATGGGGAAATCTACCCGACCGCCTTTCCATATCGAATGACGGTCGATTCACTCAAACTCAGCTACGACCCCAACGATCCAAGATTTGCTGGTGTTCAGCATTGTGAAATTCTGGAGTTCAAGGGGCGCCATAATGAAGCCCCCGTCAGTGCCACAGGGTGGGCTGAAGTCAGCCCTGATGATCTTTGGCAGGTTCATCTGAATGATGTGAATGCCACCGATCTCGAACCGGACGATGATCTGCGAGCAGCACTTCCGGATTCATGGCACGAAACGCTGTCCCGCCTGTCTCGACAGGGAAAAGTTGCCATCGAGAATTCACAGCTGGATTTTCGTGGTGCAACTGACGGACGACTGCAGACGACCGCTGCGTGGGAAATGACCATGCGACTGAAAGACTGTGCGATTGCAGCGGGTCTTCAACTGGAAAACGTATCGGGGATCGTGAATGCGCGAGGCAACTGGGATGGCGCGCACCTGATTAACGCGGGCGACATCCGCCTGGATACGGTCGATGTGCTGGGCAAACAACTGACACGCGTCTTCGGCCCTTACAGCCTGAATGACGAAGAACTGCTGCTGGGCTCTCGTGATATTTTCAACATTAATCCGGAACTTGTCCCGACAGCGTCGCAGATTCAGGCGCAGGGTTATGGCGGATCGCTTCTGGTGAATGCCACGGTCAGTCTTAACGAGTCCGATCGATTTCGCCTCTTCAGTACCATCAGAAACGCATTGCTGGAATCGTACGCGGCTCGGCACATCCCCGATCAGCAGAATATGAAAGGGGTTGTCAATGCGTGGCTTTATCTGACTGGCGCGGGAGAAGATGCCGCCAGAATTGAAGGCCGCGGGCAATTGCTGATCAGCCCGGCATCGATGTACGAACTTCCGATGATGGTCACATTGTTCAGGGCTCTTGGTCAGCTGAACTTCACTGTGCCAAATCGAGAAGCATTCGACTATGCGTTACTGTCTTTCGATGTCCAGGACGAGCAGTTCGTATTTGACCCGATTGACCTGGTCGGCGATTCACTGGCCCTGCGTGGCCGCGGCAGTATTGGATTTGGCGGTGATGTGGTCATGGACTTTTATTCGCGGCCCGCACGGTCTCGTCGTCCGTCGTTGCCACTTGTCAATGAACTGCTCTACGCCAGCACAACGCAATGGGTTGGCGTTCAGGTGCGAGGAACTGTCGATCGCCCGCAGACGGAAATCCGCTCTCGTATTCAGGTCGATGAATCGATGAAGCAGTTTCTTTCAGCCTTTCAGCCGAATCCAAACGGGCCGATCCCTTCGCTGCGTGTCCCTCGCATTTTCACCGGCCCGCTTGCTGCTCCGCAGGCATTTCGCGGGCCGCAGGGAGCTCGACCTTGACCTCTCCTGACATCGCAACGGTTCGTGACGGTCGACGGTTTGCCGTTCCGCGTAGTCGGCGGTTAACCTGGGATCTGTTGTATTTCAATCAACAGGTTCCGCTGTGTGGCCACGACAGACGAATGGATTTGACGGTCGTCGCTTCTGCCAGAGCGAAATGTTCGAAGCGAGTTTCCTGGTCGGCCATTTTCTTGAAGGCATTTGCTCTTGTTGCAGCCGACTATCCCGAACTGCGCCAGACCTGGTATCGATGGCCCTGGGCTCATATTTACCAGAACAACGCCAGCCATGGCACACTGACCGTGCAGCGAGTGGTGCATGGCGAATCGTGGTTGTTCTGGGGAATCATTGAAGCTCCGGAAACAAAATCCCTGCTGAATATCCAGCGGCAAATTGATCAGTTCTGTCACGAACTACCGAAGGACGTGTTCCGCAACCAATGGAGACTGGCAAAGCTTCCCCTGGTTCTGCGACGAATGATCTGGTGGTGGAATCTGAACATCTCGACGCAGGGGCGAGCGAAACGATTCGGCACTTTTTTTCTTTCGACGCTGGCAGGCAGAGGCGCAGAGATTCAGGTGCCTCCGTCAATTCACACAGGCTGCCTGACTTACGGACCGCTGGATGAGAACAACCGCAGTCGCGTAACACTGGCCTACGACCACCGTATTATGGACGGAGCCAGGGTCGCTGATATCCTGCAGACTCTGGAGGAAACACTCGTGTCAACGATCTGTGAAGAATTATTGTCAGGCATCTGAAGCTGCTTCACCGGCATGAAGTCAGCTGCGAGTTATTCCCTACACAATCTTATTCCCACTCAATCCTTATTCCCACTCAATCGTCGCTGGTGGTTTTGAACTGACATCGTAGACCACGCGATTGATGCCACGCACGGAGTTGATAATGCGTGTTGAGATTCTCTGCAGAACATCGTAGGGGAACTGATACCAGTCCGCCGTCATGAAATCTTCGGTTCGAACGGCTCGAATGGCCGCGACATTCTCATAGGTCCGGTCGTCTCCCATAACACCCACCGACTGGACAGGCAGCAGTACGACGAATGCCTGCTGAATCTCACGATACAGCCCGGCTGTGTGCAATTCTTCAATCAGGATCGCGTCGGCTTCCCGAATGATATCCATGCGTTCTTTGGTCACCTCGCCGAGGCACCGAACGGACAGGCCGGGCCCTGGAAATGGATGTCGCCAAACCATCACCTCGGGCAATCCGAGTTCCAGTCCCATACGACGAACCTCATCCTTGAACAAATCGCGGAGGGGTTCAATGAGTTCGAAACCCAGTTCATCGGGCAGTCCGCCGACATTATGATGCGACTTGATCGTCGCCGCGGGGCCATCCGGATTCGCGCCCGATTCGATGACATCGGGGTACAGCGTTCCCTGTGCAAGGTACTTTGCATTGGGAATTGATTTGGCTTCATCCCGGAAGACTTCGATAAAGACGCGTCCGATGATTTTTCGTTTTTGCTGAGGATCTGTGACCCCGGCCAGCTCGGATAAGAACCGTTCACTGGCATCCACAACATGCAAATCGGTCTTGAAGTGCTTCAGAAACTGTTCTTCGACCTGTCGGCGTTCGTCTTTTCGCAGCATGCCGTTATCGACAAAGATGCAGGATAGCTGCTCGCCAATCGCTTCAGAAATCAGGGCGGCAACAACAGACGAATCGACGCCGCCGGACAAACCACAGATCACGCGGTCCGTTCCCACTGTCTCGCGGATCGACTGCTTTTGCTGTTCGATCAGTGAGGTGATTTTCCAGGACCCCCTGCAGCTGCAGATATTTCGAACAAAGTTACCCAGCAGTGTCGCGCCGTATTCGGTGTGCGTGACTTCCGGATGAAACTGCAGCCCGAATACGGGCAGAGACTTGTGCCGGACAGCAGCATTCGGACAGGTGCTTGTCGATGCAATGGGTTCGAATTCTCCCGTCAGCGTATCGACCTGATCTCCATGACTCATCCAGGCGACAAACGTCGGTGGGAGGCCTTCGAACAGTGTTGATTCCACCGTCTGTTCACACGGTGCGCGACCAAATTCGCGGGAATGAGCCGGCAGGATTTTCCCGCCAAGCGTTTGACACATGATCTGCATACCGTAGCAGATGCCAAGCACCGGAATCCCCAAAGTGAAAATTTCCGGATCGACCTTTGGCGAATTCTCTCCGTAAACGCTGGCCGGCCCTCCTGACAGGATCAAGCCCCGGGGATTCAGTTCCCTGATTCGTTCGGCCGACAAGTCATGCCGGACGATTTGACAAAACACGTTCTGATCGCGGACCCGGCGTGCAATCAACTGGGCTGTCTGAGACCCGAAGTCGAGCACCAGAACGACATCATCCTGAACAGCATGCGAATCAGAATCGGCCTGAACAGATTGTGAGTTCAACTGATTATTAGCCACGGCACTCATGTTCATCGCCTGGAAAATCATCGATCGAGGTCGACAAAGACTCCCTGCGGCAGACCTTAAGGAATGCGCGGCGGAGTGGAAAAACGGAGCAGCTTATCAGAAACGCGCCGAGACTCAATCGCGCGCAACCACCCTGTTCAGAGCGATGCTTAATTTGCGATGCCCGTACCGTGCCCGTCACAAATCCGCTTCGGCGCGAATCTTCCGAACTCCAAGCGGCGCCTTGAGTTGTTGGACGCAGAGGTGCTGATCCGTGAACGACCGCCGGCCCTGTTCTGAGCTCAGGGAAATTCTCAGACCCACGAAGTTTCGGTGATATTGTACCGTTCCAGCAGTCGGTACAGCTTGCGTCGGTGGATTCCCAGAACCCGGGCCGCTCTGGCTTTATTGCCGTGTTCACGACGCAGAATCTCGATGATATGCGTTCGCTCCAGGTCTTCCAGCTTGACCGACGTGCTCACCGGATCTGCAGCTGTGGAGCAGCCTGATGTACCCGCCGCAGCGGTTGCGTGAATCAAAGTCGACCCTGCCGGTGAGCCGGCCAATGTTTCATGATCGATGATTTCGGATGGCAAGTCATCGATGGTGATGAGGTTATTGTCCGCCAGGATCTGAGCTCTCTCTATCGCGTTGCGCAGTTGACGTACATTGCCAGGCCAGTGATAGGCCGTCAGCATTCGACGAGCCTCGTCCGTCATCTTCCATCCCTTTGCCAGCATATGGTCGATGAGTAAGTCGACATCTCCTTCACGTTTTCGAAGGGGTGGTAATTCGAGTGACATGACATTGATTCGATAATAGAGATCTTCTCGAAACCGACCGGCCGCGACTTCTTCCACCAGAGTTCGATTCGTCGCCGCCAGCACTCTGACATTCACCTTGCGTTCGCGCGTCGACCCAACACGACGGATCGAGCCGTCTTCCAGAGCACGCAGCAGCTTTGGCTGAAGACTGCCGGGCAGTTCGCCGATTTCGTCGATGAAAAGTGTGCCTCCGTCGGCCACTTCAAACATTCCCGGACGATCTTCGTTTGCACCAGTGAACGCACCTTTGCGATGCCCGAAAAGTTCACTTTCGACCAGCTGCTCCGGAAGTGCGGCACAGTTGATAGTGACAAATGGTCTTGAGGCACGTTGACTCTTCTGCTGGAGTGCTCTTGCGACCAGTTCTTTTCCGGTCCCGCTTTCGCCCTGTATCAGGACCGGCTTGTCCGTGGGCGCAACGCGTTCAATCAAACGGAAAATGTCCCGCATTCGCATCGATTCGCCGATGATGCAGACCGGCGGTTGTGATCGTTCGATGATGGCTTTCAGCTGCCGATTCTCTTTGTGAATCTGCCCACGCTGCCACGCCATCAGGCAGCGATGTTCAAGCTCGTCCATCGGAAAAGGTTTGGTGAGGTAATCGCACGCGCCAAGCTTCATCGCGTTCACAGCGCTTTCGATGCTTCCCTGGCCCGTGAGGATCAGTACTTCGGTTTCGAACTGGGATGCCTTCATCCGCTCAAGCAGTTCCAGGCCCGTCAGGCCAGGCATGTTCATATCCACAATGGCGACATCAAAAAGTTTTTGTTCGCACAGTTCCAGTGCCTCCTGCCCATTCGCGGCTGAGGAGACCCGATGCCCTTTTCGCGTCATCCAGCGCGAACACGTCTCGCGGAAATCGGGATCGTCCTCAACAACCAGCAGATTCATCACTTGTGATGTGGATTGAGGTGATGCAGCCATCACAAAATACTCCCACCAGACCTTCGCGGCGGATGTCGCGAGATCGATACAGTTTTCATCTCACCCGAGAAACACGAGTTTCGCTGTGAAATGCTCACCAGCTCGACGCGGTCTCACCCCATGTGTGCACAATGGCGCGCATTGTGCGGATTCGCCCGCCGAACACGATGCTGAATCGGAATGGAATTCGGATTTTGCAATATGGCCGGGAATTACGAGGCGACGCTGGAGCTACTGCGAACTCCGTTCCTAACCTCGTTGGCGGCGATCCGGCGGGGGAGAACCACGGAAATCACGGTGCCGCGATCCGAACCCGGGCGAGCGGAAATTTCTCCGCAGTGGGCGTCGATAATACGGCGAACGATGGCCATCCCGAGCCCCGTTCCTTTCTGCTTTGTTGTGAAGAACGGCTCAAAAATGTGCTGCGCTGCATCGCTCGTCAGCCCCGTACCATCGTCGATGAATTCGATCCGTATCGCTTCCTGCCCGTTTATCGAAACGGGGCAGCAATGAACCTGAATTGCCCCGTCACTGCCACAGGCATGGATGGCATTTTCGAGGATGTTGCGAAACACCTGCTCGATACGATGAACATCCACTTCGCAAACGGCGTCGTCGCATTCGACACTTTCCGTGAGTCTGATATCGAGAGAGGTACGAACGGCGGCGAGGTTCTCCCATTCCTTCCGCCAGATGTTACGCAGGTTGACTTCCCGAAATTCAAGATGAATGGGAGCTGCGTAGCTGCGAACTTCTTCATAAAGCCGATGAAGATCCTGTAGCGCATTTGTTGCCCGGCGTGAGAGATCCTGCAGATCTTCCTGTCCCTCAAGCTCAAGGCTCAGCATATCCAGACACGCCTGGGCACGCTGCAGAGCGTTCCGGCTTTCATGCGCAAGTCCGGTCACCATTTGACCAATCGCAGCCAGCCGCGCAGACTGGAGGAGTCGCGTTTGCGCCTGATCGAGTTCTGTCAGGTCCCTGATGATCCCGGAGAAAAATTGTTTGTCTCCAATGTGGAACTCGGTCACAGCAAGGTGGAGCGGGAACTGCGTTCCATCTTTTCGAACCCCGGATACACGTCGACCGACTCCGATGATGGCTGCCTGGCCGGTCTCGCGATACTTTCGCAAATACCCATCATGCTCAGCACTGTGGGGAGCGGGCATTAAGATTCGTACATTGGACCCGACAAGGGCTTCCATCGGGTATCCAAACATTCGGCAGGCCGCCGGATTCACGGATTCGATGACGCCGTCTTCCCGAATGGTGATGATGGCATCAACAGCCGTCTCCATGATGGCCGAGTATTTGGCGACCATCGAACGGTCACTATTGGCTTCGTCGATATTACTGAAACGGGCGGCTTCGTGAGGCATGATTCGGTTCTCGCATGTAAGCTTCATCACACACCACACAGTCTACGTCGTGTGCCATTCCATGTCGCCCTGAGTTCACGTGACTGCAGTCAGCACGATGTGCCTGTTCCGATTTTTAGTGAGCCCGCCTGCCACGACGAACAGAAATAAGACTGCAAATGTTGCCTTCGACGCGATGGTGAACCAAATCCGGATTCGGATGGCCTTTCGACGGCAGTGGCAACGAGTCCTCTGGTTAGGATTCTGATCTCAGCGAATCCCGGAGCCATGAATGGGAACCGCTGCGACCGAGAACGTCAAAGTTTGGGTCAGTACATCGCTCGATCAGATCAATCAAAGTCGAGCCATGAACTGGCAATCTGTTGAACACTGTCGATAGCATTCAATGGTTCAGGAATGGTCAAGACCCGGCGAACCACTCTGCTCCCGGAACAGGGATTTGAATTATGCGACATTTGACAGCTCGGAATTGCCGCAATCCCCAAAGGACTTTGGCCATTCTTTCCACTGCCGCTCATTTTCGAATGACCCTGCCAGCGATCGTGATCCTGCTTTCGGTTTCCGGCAAAACGATTGCGGATGAAGAGTCCTTCGAACGGCACGTCAGGCCGGTCCTGGTTGACACCTGTTTCCGTTGTCACGGAGGTGAACGCACCGCGGGCGACCTTCGAGTTGATTCGCGCGAAGCGCTCATACGCGGTGGCGACTCGGGGCCGGCATTCGTCGAATCTCCGGAGGCGGATCCAGCAACCCTCGTCAGGGACAGCCTGTTATTACAAGCGATCCGTCGGGAGCCCGACGTATCAGCAATGCCACCAGACCACGCTTTGAGCACAGAGCAGATCGAGGCCTTTGAAGACTGGGTTTCGAAAGGCGCCAGATGGCCTCAGAAACCCATGGAATTCAGCTCCAGGGCACATTGGTCGTTTGTTCCGGTTGCAAAGCCTTCGCTCCCCGAAGAAGCCAGTGATCCGTGGTGTCAGGGAGACATTGATGCGTTTGCACTGGAACAGATCCATTCGGAGTCACAGGAGCCCATGCCGGAAGCCGACCGACGAACTCTGATTCGCCGGATTGTCTATGACGTCACCGGCCTGCCTCCGACGGTTGAACGGGTGGAAAGCTTTGTGTCCGATCCGCGTCCCACTTCAGAATTACTCGCCCAGCTTGTCGACGAACTACTGGCTTCTCCGGCGTATGGCGAGCACTGGGGGCGGCATTGGTTCGACGTTGTTCGTTACGCGGACACCGCCGGAGAAAACAGCGACCATCCCCTGCCGCATGCCTGGAAGTATCGCAATTGGGTCATCAACGCCCTGAACAATGATTTGCCGTTCGATCAGTTTGTTCGCCGCCAGCTTGCCGGCGATATTATTGCCAGGCAGGCTGCCAGCCTTCCCGTGATTTCATCGGATGAATACGCCGACAACGTCATTGCCACTGGATATCTGGCTATTGCACGCCGCTTCGGCCACGACATCGACAAGGATATTCACCTGACGTATGAAGATGTGATCGATAATCTGGGCAAGAATTTCCTTGGACTGACGCTGGGCTGCTGTCGCTGTCATGATCACAAGTACGATCCTGTTTCGGCCGAAGACTACTACGCGCTTTATGGCGTCTTTGCCAGCACTCGATTTGCCTTCCCGGGATGTGAGCCACATCAGCAGCCGCGTGACCTTGTTCCACTCCTGCCGGAGACGATTGCACGGAATCGCATGGCAGAATGGGAATTGCTGAAATCACAAATGGAAACGGCATCCGCATCGCTGAATCAATCGGTAGAAAATCTGACCGTCTGTCTTACGCAATCACTCTCCAATTCGTCCACCGAAATCGCCAGCGGTGATCTTGCGGATGGCACAGCCGCGCCGCTCAGCCAGCAGCCAGTGATGCTTAAAATTGATCAGGGGCAGGCCATCCAGATATCCGTTTTCCCCAAAGGCAACTATGGTGCTGACAGCACACGGCTTTCTCTGACGATCACGCAAACAGATTCGGCCGATCCTCAGAAACAATGGAGCGTGGCGGATCTCATTGATGACCTGCTGATTGCCAATCCACACCCCGGCAATAAGTTGACAAAGCCCGAAGACGGCACCTGGGCGTTGCTGGATGCAACAGAGGGCATCAAACTGCTGCGTGCCCGACAACCCGCGATTGACGGTCACCCGGAACTACAGGCCTGGAACGAAAGTACTCCGTCTGTTTTTGTCAACAGGTCCGAAGTGCCTGTCTCTGTCTGGACCACATTGCCGCCGCGAACATTCTTCGTGCATCCGGGGCCCAATGGACCAGTCAGCATTGTTTGGCTTGCGCCCTGTGACGGGACTTTTCAACTGTCGGGAGAGATTGCCGATGCTCATCCGGGCGGCGATGGGGTGGCCTGGGCAATTCGGCATATTCAGGCCCCTGAATTTGCAAATCAGCTCAGAAGGCTTGGTCAGCACATGCAGCAGCTTGATGACGTGGCTGCAAAGCTGGAGCGAGATCGCCCGGTCATTCCTGTCGCGTACGCGGTCTCCGACGGAACACCAACAGATTCTCCCATACAACTGCGCGGCAATCCGGAAGAACCTGGCGATGTTGTCGGCAGGCGATTCCCCAGAATCCTCGGAGGCATGCCACTCAGTGATTCGGCAGGAAGCGGCCGACTGGATTTGGCCGACGCAATTGTCAGCAGGAACAATCCTCTGACCGCGCGGGTGTTTGTGAATCGAGTCTGGCAGAAGTATTTCGGCGCAGGCATCGTGAAGACTCCGAACGACTTTGGCACACGCGGCGCACCTCCTTCCAATCAGGCCCTTCTGGATTATCTGGCCAGTGACTTCATGGAAAACGATTGGCGCATCAAGCGGCTGCACCGACAGATACTGCTGAGCGCTGTTTATCGACAGGCGACGAGTTCTGCAGATCACGCTGCAGCTCTGGCAGGGCATGCACGGAGACGATTGTCCGCCGAAGAGCTCAGGGACACGCTTCTGTTTGTCAGCGCAGAGCTGGACCGATCGCCGGGGCAGCAACACCCGTTTCCACCAGAATCGAGCTGGGGGTTCACTCAACACACGCCGTTTGCTGCTGAATACGAATCCAGCAGGCGGAGCGTTTATCTGATGCAAAAACGCAATCGAAGGGATCGCTTCTTCGCGCTCTTTGATGGTGCAGATCCAAACGCCTCAACGCCTGTTCGCGATGTCACCACCGCTCCGACCCAGGCGCTGTATCTGATGAATGATCCCTTCGTGCACCGGTGTTCAGAAAAGATGGCAGAACGACTGCTCAAACAACATGGCAGCGAAACCGCGTGTTTGAAGGTTGCCAGTCTGCAGCTCTATGCCAAACCTCTGAGTCCTCACCACGAGTCCGCCTGGGATCAGATGATTCAGCAGTTTCCGGCCCAGACGGATTCTGAAGTCCTGTCCCGGCTTGCAACGTTCATCCGCATCATGCTGGTCAGCAACGAAATGATGTTCGTGCCATGATCAGTCGGCGGTTGCTGAGCACCAGATCAACTGACAATCTGGTCAATCACACGGCCGGCAACATCCGTTAAACGGAAGTCGCGCCCGGCGTAGCGATAAGTTAGTTTTTCGTGGTCGATGCCAAGAAGATGCAGCATCGTCGCATGCAGGTCATGAATATGAACGCGATCCTGAACCGCTCGGAAGCCGAATTCGTCGGTCGCTCCCCATGTCATTCCACCCTTGACACCGCCACCGGCCAGCCAGGTTGAGAATCCATGATGGTTGTGGTCACGGCCATCTCCATTTTCAGACGTCGGCGTGCGTCCAAATTCTCCGCTCCACAGAATCAGAGTTTCATCCAGCAGGCCTCGCTGCTTCAGATCTGTTAACAACGCCGCAATCGGCTGATCGATGTCAGCGCAGAGGTTTCTTGAACTGGCATTGTGGTTGTTGTGTGTGTCCCACGGCTGACCATTGCCGTAGTAAACCTGCACGAACCGGACACCACGCTCGGTCAAACGTCTTGCCAGCAGACAGCCATTGGCAAAGTGCCCGCTTCCATACGCCTCGCGCGTCGATTTCGTTTCCTGCTGGAGATCGAAAGCGTCGGTTGCCGCAAACTGCATGCGAAACGCGGTTTCCATTGCCTGAATACGTCCTTCAAGCTGGCTGTCAGGCCCCGTTCGCTCGAGCTGCAGGCGATTGAGTCGCGCCATCAGTTCAACCTGTCGCCTCTGCTGATCCTTTGTGGCGGATGGGTTTCGAAGAAAGGGGATTAACTGTTCAGGAACCGGGTTCTGATGATTGATGTACGTTCCCTGATGAGATCCCGGAAGGAAAGCACTCGTCCAGAGAATAGAGAATCGAACCGGCTTACCAGGACAAAGTACGACATACGCTGGCAGGTTGGCATTTTCGGAACCAAGTCCGTAGGACAACCAGGATCCCATGCTTGGACGTGTAGGAAGAATCGTCCCGTTGTTCATTAACAGCAACGCCGGGCCATGATTCGGGTTGTCGGTGTAGGTGGATCTCAGCACACAGATGTCGTCGATACATGCTGCCGTGTGTGGAAGCAGCTCACTGACCGGAACGCCACTTTCACCCGCTGGAAGAAAACGAAATGGCGATGGCAGGATTCCCGCCGTCTTTCGCTCTGTTCGTAAATCAGCACCGGATGGACGCTGCCCTTCGTAGTTTTTTAAGTGAGGTTTTGGGTCAAACGTGTCGCCCTGAAATGGTCCACCGTTCATGAACAAATGAATCACGCGGCGAGCTCGACCGGAAAAATGGGGAACGCGCGTTTCCGCAACCGCCTCACCGTGCAACGCCGCCAGCATCCCCAGCGCACCGGTGCCAGCACCCAATGCCTGAATCAGACTGCGGCGCGTCAGGATTTCAGAATGTGTTTTCGAATCCTGCATTCGCCTGCCTGTGTTGATCATGCATCGTCCATCGGTCCTTCCATTCATTCACCGTGTTCATCATCCGGCGAACAGAAAACGACGTCAAGCACTGCGTGAGGCTTATCAGGCATCCTGGAAACATTGGCCAGTCAACAACTGAAGATTGACAAGCGCAAAAAGAACTGCCTTCGGGGGAGAGATTGAGAGAGAGCCCCCGAGGCAGCTGAGAGTGTGATCCGTTCAAATGAGCAGGCAATTGTCCGGCTGCCGCCCATCTGGACTGCCAGATCAGATGGTTGTCTTGCCAGGTTTCTTCTTATCCTTCGAAGGATCTTTCTTTGAATTCTGCCGCTCGGCCTGTTCTTTGAGTCGTTCCTGCTGAGCTTTGGCCCTGGCAGCCGCCTGCTTTTCAGAGGCTTCGGCCTTTCGGTATGCAGCGTCCAGTTCTTTCAGGGACTTCTCTACAGGTTCCTGCGTGAATGAAGACCCCGCCGTGCATGCACCACAACCTTCCATCGCCGGGATCGTGTAACTTTGGTCCAGGCTTCGAATAGCGAACCCGACGTCTCGCAACTCTTCATTCACCGACGAAGCCACTGTACTCAGGCCCGCGGTTAGTCCAACAACAGCGACAGTGCCAACCACCACTGCCTCGGCGGACAGCAGTACGCCCGACTCATCACTCCAAAGTCTTCGAAATACTTGCATTCTCTCAGCTCTCCCATGCAATCAGACTGTAGGCCACCTGACGATTCCCGATGAAATCCAGCAGGGTGCGCCTGTAACGTTTGTGCCGATTGTGCCGATTCGTTTACATCTCGCTCAAGGTTAAAATGGGATGTTTACGCAAAATGGAAAGAATTCTTTGCGCGGTATGCTCGGTTCCGGTTCTGCGGTTCTTCCCGGGAAGCCTGACCTGAAGATGTGCCGAAACCGAATCGGATGGCGGAATGTGAGGCTTCTTCTGTCGGGCGTCGCTCCTCCGGTGCGGTCGTGCGTGGTTAGCGTCCTTCCGGAGATTTGGTCAGAATTCGTTCGAGCCTGACGAAGCTGCAAATAATCACGCCGGAATTGGCGGAATCATCCGCTACCATTCAGGTCTCAAGAACCGATACCAAGGCCCCAGGAACGAAGAACTGAGGAGCTGGACCATGAACTTCCTATCCCAATCGTGGCTGATCGACCGTCGGCATGCTCTGCGTGCCATGGGGACCTGCATCTCGCTGCCGTTTCTGGAATGCATGGTTCCGTTGGGTGCGGAGGAGCGGCAAACGGAAACGCCGCGGCGCAGTGCCTTTATCTATCTGGCCAACGGCGTTCATTCGCTGAATTATCAGATCACAACGCCGGGCAAGGACTATGAATTTTCTCGATCGCTCAAGCCACTGGAGAAGCACCGTCCATTCATTACCCCAGTCAGTGGGCTGCATCATCCTGGGAGCCTCGGGCATCACCACAACTGTATCGATATCTGGCTGACCGGCGCGAAGATCGGACCATCGGAACGCAACACAATTTCTGTCGATCAAAGAATGGCGGAAGTCACCGCTCAGCATACGCGGTATCCGTCGATGGAGATTGCCCTGACCCAGGGTTCACTTGCCTGGACCGCCGACGGCGTTCAGTTGCCGGCAATGCGTCGTTGCAGTGAAATCTTTGCTTCATTGTTCGAAGAACCCAAAGGCGGCATCGAAGCCCAGCGAAGAGTCCTGCGCCGCAAAGCGAGTGTGCTCGATGATAACCTGGCCGAAGTCCGTCGGCTCGAACAACAGATGGGATCGGCCGACAAAGGACGGCTCGACCAGTATCTCACTTCGGTACGTGAGGCGGAAATTCGGACGCGGCGAGCCGATGCGTGGCTCGACACTCCGTTGCCGCAGATCGCTGATGCCGACCGCAAACGCACCAATCGCGACATTCCAAAGACGCAGGCGGGTGACTATTTTCGTACGGTTTACGATCTGATCGTGCTGGCCTTTCAAACAGATGTCACACGCGTGGCCACATTCAGTCTGGGCGGTGAAGGAGATGCGTTCGCGATTCCGGAGATCGGCATCACGGAATCACGTCATCAGCTTAGTCACCACGGCGGCGATGCAGGCTACTATGGAGAAACTGACCAATTACGATACGTTTGCGATTGAACAGTTCAGTTACTTCCTCACGCGTCTTTCCGAAACCAAAGACTTGAACGGCCATCCGTTGCTCGGCACGACCATGGCGCTTTTTGGCAGTGGAATGTCGTACGGTCACAGTCACGGCAACGCCAACCTGCCACTGGTGCTCGCCGGTGGCACAGATCTCGGACTGAAACACGGCAGCCATGTCGACTTCAATCAGGGGCATTTCAGTGGATACCAGCTTGACAAGCCAGGAGAGCACTACGGGCTCTGCAGCCGCCCGGCGAATTCGGATGCACACATGAGCAACCTGTTACTGCTGATGGCCCAGCGGATGGGCGTCGAAGTCGACAAGTTCGGCGACAGCAACAGGTTGATCGAGGTCTGAGATCGCCACTTTGGAACACAATAGGTTCCGGATTTGTGTGGTCCATTGTAGGGGTTTGAATTGTTTAAACCGTGGCCAGGCCGCCTGCCACCTTAAAACCTGACTTATCGGCCGCGGGTTAAAATCAACGGGAAATGACTCTGCAACTGGTCCTGAATGAGTTTATTGGGGTACCTGTTTGAGAACGAACATCATGGACACATCCGTCCGTTGCGAGGGGACGCTCGCAGCCATTCGCTGTCGGCGATTTGCGACTCAATACGCAAGGCCAGAACCTGCTCCGGGAACTGACCGGCCGATGTCCGTCGGCGCGTTCTGCCTCGCCGCGCTTTGCCTCTGCATGATTCTGCCGGGAGTCACTGCTAATGCCGATGACGAACCCTTTCGTCCTACGCCGGGAACGTTTCCTCCTGTAGAGATGGCGCATTCGTATCGTGGCGAACTGATCTTTGTGGACCATGCCAACCGGCGCGGCAGCATTCGTGTTGTGGGATCAGGGATGTTCTTCCGCAACGATCCGCATCCTTTCGCTATGCTGCCTTACGGCATCGTTCGCTATCACGGCGCTCCCGCAGACTTGCGAGACATTCCATTGGGTACAGTGGTGCATGTGAAGGCGTTTCTTCCACCGGACCCCAAAATCTCTGCCGTGCCGGTGCTGCCGATTGACAGCGGCAGGAAGGACGCCAACCACAACCGTGGGGCGGGCATCTTCCCGGCCGAGAATCATGTGCTTCTGCTGGAAGACGAACCCAGCCATTGTTTGCGAGAAGGCAAGATCTGGAAGCTGAAGGAAGTGGAGATCAGGAACCATGCAGGGATGATCATCGCCAGCCGGCAATTGAAGAACGGTGACGATGGCCCTGCCACCGAAGAAAAGCTGACCTTCGACGCTGCCACCCGCATCTGGCGCGGCCGCGAATGTTTAAGCGTTGCGGACGTGGTCGAAGAAGGCATCTGGCCTGCCGATGGAAAGAAGGCTCTGGAAGCCCAGCCAGTGCTGCTTGGCATCACGTGGAAGCCGACACCGGATGGCGTGTTCACGCGCTTTCATATCTCGGACATCTGGCTGGACGAAACAGCGATGCAGCGGGCCGCGGGAAATCAGACAGAGACCCACAGGGCTTTCATTCGTAGCCGCTGGATGCCGGCATGGATTGATGCGGTGGAATACGGCAAGTTTGGTCGAGCTACCGTGACGGCGACATTGTTCGGTGGCATGGATGAATCGCTCTACGCCGATTTCAGGAAAGATGCTTCCGCAATGATGAACGCCGTGGAGAACACGCTGAAGCACACTCACGGCGCCTACGGTCCCGCGCACATGGCATCACGCGGAACGATTCTTGACGTTACAAAAGCAGACGCCGATGCGCCGCTGGGCAGCAGTGGTATTCAAATTCGATTCGAAACGGACCTCATCATCGAAGGTATCCGTCCGGGGCGCATTATTCGTGTTCGCCCCGGCGACTGGCCTCAGGTTCAGGTGCCTCGTGAGGAATATCTCGGCGACCATGGAAATATGGATGAACGCTTCCCATCGCCAGCCATCTTTCCGAAGTACTGATGACGTGGCGGGCGATTCGTGATCGTTACCGGTCGGCGAGGATCAATGTCGCCTGCGTCTGCCGTGTTCACAGCATTCGTTCCTGACTTCGGAGTCCAGACGGCCGAATCAGTTTCGGTCAATCACGCCCCACTTTTGTTCAGTCTCCGGAGGGTATACTGGCAAGTCGTGTTTCAGATTCTACACTTTCCGGCGTTCAGTGCGGTGATGTCTGTAAAGCAATGGTGCTGTTTGCGTCGCGATTTCGTGACTGCCAGGGGACTTGTGTATGGGGGCATGGTCATACAAACCGTTCGCGAATGACGAGGCGGAGGAGTTTCTGGAATTGCTGCAGGGTGCAGATGGTGTGAGCTATCTGGCTTCGACGCTGAAGGAACTCAAACTTCGTGAACTGGATGACGAAGACGAATGTTCTCGCGCGGTTGCTGCGAGTGAAGTTGTCGCCGCCGCGGCTGGATATGCAGTTCCTGGTCTGCCGCGTGAAATTCGTGCCTTTCTGAAGGAAGGCAACTTCATTTTAACGCCATCGCTGCACAAGCGAGCGAAACAGGTAGCCTCCGCAATTCTGAAGTCGTCAGGACTGGCGGACCTCTGGGCTGACTCGGACAAGAACAACGCGTGGCGACGTTCCATGCAGTCGCTTGTGGACAGACTTGGCAGGCCGGTTAAGGAGGGTGTATCAAAGCGCAGGGTGCCAGAAGCAAAAGAAAAACATGTGGCACCGAAAAGTCCTGGTGCTCGTTCCCGGAGATCCTCCGATGATGCAGGCAGGATCAGCGCATCTGCGATGACAAAAGGCAACAAGCCCGTTTCACTCAGGGATGTGAAGAGCATCCTTGGAAAACTGGGTGGAGGCTATGCCGGAACGGTTCACAGGAACAAAAAACTGCACGAGGTCTCGTTTAGTACGTTGCGGAAGTATCCCGGGATCAAGGATGCTGTGCGTCTTGCAACGCTGCCAAACGTGGATTGGTTCAGCGTGGGCGGAGAAAAACTGTCTGCTGAAAAGCTCCGCATTCTCCAGACGCTTATTATGGGCTGGTCTCAATTGCGAACACTAATTGCCACCGGAGTGACGGGTGGCTTTGCCGCCTGGATCTGCAGCCATGCGCCGTTTATGGATTCGCTGGAGAATCTGGAGCTGGATCGCACCGATGTGACAGACGCAGATCTGGAGACGCTAAAGAACTGTTCCATGCTCAGGGAAATCAATCTGTCAAGCACCCGCGTCACAATCAAAGGTTTGACGTCTCTCACTCAGGTGCAATCGCTGCAGCGAGTGTCGATTTGTAATTGTGATCAGATCTCCATTGCAGATGCATCGAAGTTTGTCGTTCGACATCCAGGCAGATTCGATCTCAGCTTCATCAAGAACGAAGTAGCCATGGGGATGCAGTCCTCGACGGCTCAGGAAAAGTCGAGGCATCTGAAACAGAATGCGAGAGTCATTTCTGTATTCGAAAAATCCAGGAACGCCGGGCCCAATCGCTTCTTCGGCACGACGTTTGTTGTTGAGGCAATCCCGACCCCAGTTTCTTTGCAGGACATGGCGAATGAATGCTGCGTGGAAAAACTTGTCATCGGAAGTTACTACACGGGGGAAGTTAAGGGCTTAACAGGAGACGACTTCAAGTTTCTGCTGACAGCCTGGCCTGATCTGCGCGAACTGCAAATTGCAAAGATTCCGGACAGCGAAGACGTACTAAAGGAAACGATCAGCCGTCTCAAACAGCTTCGAAAGCTGGAATTGATAAACACTCCTTGTGGAGATACCGTTTTGCCAGCGATTGCGACGCTGAAGAACCTTGTTCAACTGGAACTTCACGGAACGCGGATTACTGGTGCTGGATTGCGTCTGCTGCCAAAGCTGTCGAAATTACGCTGGTTGGGTCTGGTCGGCAATCCGAATCTGAAGCCGGACGATGTTGACAAATTCCGCGAACTTACCGTGGGGAAAATGTGGATTGATTTTCAGAAGTGACGCCGTTGCACTGGTCCTGATTGCAAATCCAGCCAGTTAAACACACCGGAGAAGTCATCCATTTTGTTCTTCAATCTCCATCAGTCGAAGCCGCAGTGCCGGCAGATTGATCCGCGCTTTCGGATGTTTGTGAAGGCACTGTAGACACAGTTTTCTGAGTGAGATGAATGTGTCTGTTTCGTGTTTCGCTAACTCTTTCGGGTAAGCCAGCATTTGGATCCAGGGAGGCGCAGAAACGATCTGCGAGAATACATCTGCGGGTCTGTCGCCCGAGAATGGAGGTTTCGTTGTGAGCATTGCATGGAGAACTGCGCCCAGGCCGTAGACGTCCGTCTGATGACTGATGTCGCCAAAAACAGGATCAATCTGTTCTGGGGCCATCCAGAAAACCGTACCGACAATTTCGTCTTCGCAATGCATTCCGGCCCTATGGCAAAGGCCAAAATCTGAAACCAGGGCCATGTTGTTCTCAGAGATCAGCACATTGTCGGGTTTGAGATCACAATGGACGACTCCCGCAGAATGCACCGCCAGCATGGCTTCGACCAGTTGTTTCATCCACTGAATGGCCGCCGAAAGGTTTGGTGGTGCTGTCATCAGAATGCGGGCCAGTGTTGTATGTTTCACATACGGCATCACGAGATACCAGATCCCTGAGGGTGTTTGTCCAACAGATCGTGAACAAAGAATGCCATCATTCTGTATCTGTTGACCAACGCGGGCTTCGTTGAGTAACCGAGCTGACATTGCTTCGTTGAACTGAAAGCGACGATGCAGGAATTTGACGGCCAGTAGTTCGTTGGTCGAACGCAATCGAGCCTGAAAGACTTTCCCCATACCGCCCCGGCCAATGAGTCTCTCCAGTATAAAGTCGCTGTACTTCACTGGTGTTGGGCCGCTGGTTTCGGAAGTACTTTTCCTGAGAGCTGGTTGTGTCTGCAGGCTGTACTGGGAGATTTCCTTCGTTTGCGAATTCCCTGCCAGGACGCGAATGGTGCTGGTACCGCTTTCAGCCTGCCGAATCGTGAGTTGCTCGGTTATGCCATCAAGGATGCGTCGAACCGTTCGCTCGGAGAGCTCTGTTTCTCTCGCGATCGCGTCAATGAGTTCTCCCTGCAGTCGCAATTCCACGACTCGACGAAGCCTTGCTGGCAGGGCTGCCAGCAAGGCTTCGACCTCATCAGCCATTGCGACAGCTTCTTCGGGGGATGGCGATTCACTGACGATCAAATCAACAGATTTGGTGTCGACTAATCCACCACACTCGCGGGCCATCGAACGCCGCTCTGCATTGTGATGCGCTGCCGAACGATAAAGTTTTCGCAACGTGATCGTAGCCAGAAGGGACCAAATCTGCCCGGATTCGCTGATGCAGAACTTTCCTTCTCTTGAGCGAATAAAGAAGCTGCGCCAGGCAGACATCACGACATCTTCCGGATCGATTCGCTGTTGCAGTCGTGCGGACATTCTGGTTCGTGCGAGCCGACAGAGTCGCGTCAGATAGCGCTCAAACAGTTCCGTCGTTGAATCCGCGTCTCCTTCGGTCATCTGACGAAACATCAGCGCTGAATTGTCCAGTGCATCGGTCATCAGATTGCAGGTCTCTTCAGGTGAAGGCGCAGACTCTTTGTTGTCGCCTCCGTCTATTCACGCGTGACGAATTCATCCAGGTTCATCAGGATGTTACACGTCAGGGTCCATGCTGCCAGTTGTTCAGGTGGGATATTCGCCGGTACGGGAGATTCGCCCTGCTGTATGACTTCTCTTGCGGCATTCGGTTCGTTGCTGAATCGAGTGAGATCCTCGTTCAAACCCTGCAACAGCACCGATGATTCGTGTGATGTTGGCGCACGGCCGGTGATGATGCGAAACCCGTAAGTCATTCGGTCTGAGGCTGAATCGCCACCTTCCGTAATGATACGCGTTGCAAGCGCCCGTGCTGCTTCCACGAAGGTCACTTCGTTCAAAAGGGCCAGCGCCTGAAGCGGGGTGTTGGTCCGAGATCGCTTGATGGTGCAAACTTCTCTGTTCGGGGCATCGAAAAGCAACATCGTCGGCGGTGCAGCAGTACGTTTCCAGATGGTGTAAAGCGTGCGGCGGTACAGACCTTCGCCAGTGTCATGTTTGTAGCCGCGCAGATTGCCGTATTTGCTGGTTTCGTCCCAGACACCCTCGGGCATGTAAGGACGCACGCTGGGACCACCGATCCTGTCAACCAGCAATCCGCTGACGAAGAGCGCCTGATCCCGCAATAATTCTCCGGTCAGGCGGAATCGAGATGCGCGGGACAGCCATCGGTTTTCCGGGTCCGATGCGATTTGCTTCTCTGAAACGACTGAAGACTGCCGGTAGGTGTGGCTCATCAGGATCAGTTTCTGAAGCGCCTTCATGTCCCACCCATGCGGCTTCCTGCCAGCGACTGCGGGAAGCATTGTGGGTTGCATGAATTCAACGGCGAGCCAGTCGAGCAGTTCAGGGTGGCTGGGGAATTCGGACTGCGATCCAAAGTTTTCCGTCGTCTTGACGATTCCGGTACCGAAGAACCTCTCCCATTCCCGATTGACCCAGACGCGTGCGGTCAGTGGGTTATCCTCACTGACGATCCATCTGGCGAGTCCCAGTCGATTGGCGGGTTCGCCTTCGGGAAGTGGAGGAAGGAATGACGGAAGCCTGCGTTCTACCTTTTCTGCTGGCTGATCATATTCGCCGCGTAAAAGCACAAAGGCATCTCTGGGTTGACTGCGTTCTTTCATCACCATCGTTGTGGGAAGGCTCTCCCGATAATCCGTCACTTGTTTTTCCGCCGCTTTTACTGCGGCTTCTGCTTTGCCGACAGGGCTGGCTGAACTTGACTGAAAGAACTTCAGCAACGCAGCCGTCTGTTGCGTTGTGCGCTGGGATCGGGACGTGGTAAGAATAGCGCGAATTTCCGGAGCCAGATTGCTGCCGGCGGGAGCCAACAGAGATGGGTCGACCTGACTGACGAAGATTCTGAATCGGCCAACATTGTGATCGGCATAGGGTGACTGGTGCCGCATTTGGATATGCAGAGTGGCATTGGCAGGTACGCTGACCGGCTGAGCCAGAGCGAACATGAGGCGACGATTCAGTCGTTTCGTCGGATCGTTTCCATCAACAGCCCATCCCTTCCTCGCGGGTTGCGGAGAACCCTTTGTCACGGGCCTGGTAATCACGGAAGTCGCTGCCCACGAGGGTTGTTCGTAGTCTGCCGCGGCACGGGACACATTCAGGGGAAGCGGTTTTTTGAGTGTTGGGGCGGAGAGTTCAGCAACAACATCCGTCAGAACAAAATTCCCATTCGATCCTCGGCCAAGGCTCTTGTTAGGCAGTCTCTCGTCAGGAATCACCTCCAGCATGAAACCTGTCAGCGATTGCCCTTCCGCCAATGCATCTGAAAGCGGGATATCGATTTCGTAGGTATCGCGTGGCGGGTTCTTTCCCGTCGCCAGAAACGAACCATCGTCCAGCCCCTGGAATTCTGCGCCGCCGACGGAAACCACCTTGGAAGGAGATTGAAGCTGCCAGATGTCCGGTTGATTCAATTGATCGGCCATTGATTGTTCCCAGACCTCCAGTGCTTTCGGCAACTGGGATTCTGCATCTTTCAGCATCGCTTTGGCTTTGCTGAGATTCTGATGCAGACGAGCGAGCTGTGCTTCTGATTCCGGTGTGGTCAGGGTCAGCAGGGGCGGCGTGTTTTCTCCATTTTTCCCAAGGGGAGCAAGAACGCCGCTTTCGTCATTCGAATTGAAGAATGCAAACAGCTGATAGAATTCTCGCTGAGAAATCGGGTCGTACTTGTGGTCGTGGCAACGGCAGCAGTTTAAAGTCAGGCCCATCCAGGTCAGGCCCGTCGTTTCCACGCGATCAATGACAGTTTCGACGAACCACTCTGCTTCAATTCTGCCCCCTTCGCCGTTCAGGCGATGATTGCGATTGAAACCTGTTGCGATGATTTGCTCCTGCGTGGCGTCCGGCAACATATCGCCGGCAAGCTGCTCAATGGTGAATTGGTCGAATGGCTTGTTGCTGTTGTAGGCATCAATCACCCAGTCCCGCCACGCCCAGATATCACGACTTCCGTCGCTTTGGAAACCATTGCTGTCTGCATACCTCGCGTAGTCCAGCCATGAAATGGCCATACGTTCGCCATAGGCGGGCGAGGTCAGATAGCGATCGACCATGGATTCATAGGCATTCGGTGACTTATCGCTGAGATAAGCCTCTACCTGTTCCGGGGTTGGCGGCAGACCGGTCAGATCCAGCGCGACACGACGAATCAGCTTGATACGATCTGCCTCAGGCGAATGTTTCAGGCCGACTTCCGCGAGCTTTTGCTGAACAAACCGATCGATGGGATTTGCAGAATCGTTTACCTGGAGTTCGTGGTTGGTTGATTCTACGTTTGGGATGTCCGGCCGATCAGGGCGTTGAAATGCCCAGTGTCCCCGATATTCCGCTCCGTTCTGAATCCATCGTTGCAACAGGGCAACCTGTTCGCTGCTGACCTGTTTGCCCGTGTCCGCGGGCGGCATCCGCAAATCCGGATCCGCAGAAAGGATTCTCTGCATCAACGCACTTTTCTCTGGCTTTCCGGGCACGATGGCAGCATCGCCGGATTCAGCAATGGCCGTCGCGCCCTCGAACTGATCCAGTCTCAGTCCAGCCGCCCTCTTGTTTTCGTCGGGGCCATGGCAGGTAAAGCAGTTCTCGGAGAGTATGGGCTTTATATCGCGGTTGAAGCGAATGTCCTTTTCCGCACCTGATGCAATGGCTGAGCAGATCATGGAAAGGGTGCAGAGGATGCATCCGCGTTTTGTGTTTTTCCACTTATTCATTTGTTCGTTGTCCCTGTAAGGTCATCGACAGTTCTTCGATGCTCCAGGAATCATCCTGTTCACCAATTGATTCTTCTCCGGAATCCTGCACGTTCAGGCTGCTGACTGAGATTTCAAGATACAGAACGCCACTGCGAATCGACTTTTGAATCGATTCGTCGTTGAAGTCGATATCAAAGGAGCCGACGGGGCTCTTCAGGACAGAGATTTCCTGGAAGGCACCGGGTTCGCCAGCTGAGAACTGGACTGTGCGCGAACCTGCACGAAGACGGATGTGAAGTTGACCATCCTGAAGGGCAAACGGCCTGCAAACTTTCGGGATTTCGAATTGAAGTCGCACGATTCCGTCGCGTTCACTGCCTTCCAGATTCCAGCGGCGCCGCGCAGAATCGAAGGCGGAACTGAGGTTTCCGTCGTCATTCTGGACCGCGCGATAAGACAGAAAGCCTGGCGGAATCATGAAGGTCTTCCCGATCTCTGGTTGTTCCAGGCGGATGGGCTGCACTACGAGCAACTGTTCTTCCTGACGCATATCATCCCCGCCGATTTTTACCCCGGAAGGTTCGGCGTTTGCCCAATATAAAATTGCCGGCTCTTCGGGGAAGGCCTCTGCCTGCCCTTCGGGGTTGATGATGTTTTCGTAGACGGAAGAATGCTGTCGCTGTTCATCCGTCATCAATGTGGATTCGAAAAACGTACCCGGCGCAAGGAATGCGCGGGACGTGATGGAAAAACGGCCGTCTTCGGAAACAGTTGCGGACTGGATTCCGGAAACGGTTCCGGCGAACAACGCGTCACGGGGATTCGTCAGGCCAGCCAGTTGTATCCGGCCTTCAACACCCTGTTCGGTAAAGGTTGCGACGGCATCCATCGGTTCCGGAATCAGGCGTGTGTTGCGAACCTGCAGAGTTGTCAGGCCGACGGATCGATTGAGTTGTTTCCATTCGTTGGTTCGTTTTCCATTCCAGATCAAACGACGATAACTGCGGTCAATATCGCCGGGGGGTGGCGCCAGGATGGACCCTCGTGACGCTGTCACGGCAAGATTGCCACTATCTGGCATGTAAATCGTAGCCAGGCCATCGCTCACCAGTTTTATCTGACCAGGAACGGCATTGATGATCTGTGTTTGCACTGAAGTCGGCGGAGCACTGCCGGAGATTTGCAGACCTTTTTGCATTGCGGGGATTGCCATCAGGATGGCCAGTAGCGGCGTGACCCAGATGAGTCGTTCACCGCGATGAGACTTGATCACAATCAGGCCGGCCGCCAGAAGGATTGTCGGAAATCCAAGTGTCAGCAGGATCGCAAACCATCGCGAAGGAATGGTGTAGCCAATGCGAGATGCGGCCTGTGCGGCGATGAGTTTTGCATTCAGTTGCGGGGGCTCAATAGGGCCAAAGAACGAATTCTGAATACGGCGCATGGATGGGATAAATTCCACCGGCGATTCGTTCGAGCCTTTGCGTTCGCGTTCGGTGTAAAAGACATCCGGAGAAATGGTTGTGACGACAACGGTCCCTTCTCCGAATGGAAGACGAAACGCGACCGGCCATCCATCCACGGTCCAGACCATTTCACCTCGATCGGCAACAACCCGGATGTAGGATCGGGGTTCATCGAATTCCCGAATCACTTCCCGAACGGGATATCCGTCTTTGCGGTAGTCGGGGTTAATATCCAGCTTGATGGTGTTTGCAGAGGTCTGTCCAACAACAGAAAAGGGAAAGGCATCTCCCAGCAACGCTTCAACGGATTCCGGGCCTGTTTGATCGAGACACAGCCACAGACGACCGCCACGCTGAACCCACAGGCGAATCGCTTCGCAGACTTCAGGTTGTTCGGTGAGTTCGTTACTGGAGACAATCAATTGTGACACCGCATCCAGCGATTCGGCATGGCCTGTCAATTCTCGGGGAACGAGGCTGACGACCGTCTTACTGACGGACGGTTGTCCGTGCTGCATAGCAAACATCAGTTGCTGCGCGCGTACGTTTTGTTCGTCGGGGATGCTGGTGGATGTCAGCCATGCCATCATTCCCCTGCCAGACGCTCGGACAAGTGCGTTGTAACTGGGGACGACCTCATTATCAGCGCTGCGTCGTGTTACAACACCGTCATCATCGCCGCCCGGAAAAATCAGGTAAGGGAAGTCAAGGTTTCCTTCCAGCCCGGAACTTATCCATACCGGAAAAGAAATTTCGGAAGACGTCCCTGCCGGCATCCGGATCTTTCGGCCGAACTGCAGGCCGTTGCCATTCGGCGGAGTCACCAGCAGCAGGAAGTCCTGCTCAACAGTTTCCGTATTGTGGACAGTCGCTTTGACCATTCCCCATCGATCGCTCATGTAGCGGCCGATGCCTCCGGAAGTGATTCTGGCTGGCGATTCGCCGTAACAGAAAGCCGGAAGGCAAGTAAAAACCAGCATCACTGCCGCAGGAAGCATTCGTTTTGATAGCTCAGGCCGAGAGGGCGAGGAAGGCTGGAAAGGAATGTTTGTGAAAGTCATTCTTATGCTTACTTGACGGTGAAACTGGCAGGAAATGCCTGCAGCAGGCAATGCTGGGGAGCAGGTGTCGCTGAATTACCCCTGCATTGGAAGCTGGAGTGTCTTTTTTTGTCCGTTTCGCAGAATTGTTACACGGACAGATTCGCCTGCTTTCTTTTCGGTGCAGCCATAGAGCATGAGGTCCGTTTCGGTGAGCAGGTCGTCGCGTTGATCGACCTGAATGATGACGTCGTCGACACGGAAGCCCGCCTTCTTCGCTGTTGCGTGAGCCCCGTATTGTCCAACGTGCGTCACTTTCAATGCCATCTTGCCATTCGCCAGATTCAGACGACTGCGTTCGGTGCTTTCAACCGTGGCCAGCCTCATGCCCCCTGTTGCCATCCGACGCAGTCCCCACGAACTGACTCGCCAGGAAATATCTCCCATTCGGCGCCAGTGTTGTGGCAGGCTGAGCGTGAGATTCACTGGTTTTCCACCGCGATTCACGGTTGCTGAAACCATACCACCTTCTGGTGGAACCGAATGCAGAACCCATTGAACATCGGCAATGGAAAGTATGGGCTGATTATTCAGCGAAACAATGTCGTCGTTTGCCTGAAATCCAGCGGCCTCTGCCAGTGACGAAGGCTCAACAGATTTGACTTCGGACTTGACTTCGGGATTCAGGATCAGACCAATCGACTTGGGATGTGGATAAGGAAACAGGACTGATTCGGGGATCGGTTCGCCGGTTGCTCGGTAATGATCGCGAATGGCATCACCAATCTGGTGACAGTGAATGCAGCTCTTTACCACATCGCCCTTGTAGTTCAGCGAATCGGTGAATCGATCCTTCAGCGAAGGGAACTTCTCCGGGCTTGCGAACAATGGAGCTGGTCCGGTCTTACCAGTCAGTGAGGATTTGTTTGCGGGGTAATCGGCATGGAGTGCAAGCGCGCCCTTTAATGCTTCTGCCAGGCCCGGCAGAGAGACGTCGCCAAACCATTCAGTGCGATGCGAACGCGTCCCGAAGCGACCATAGATCGTCTTGTCGGCATTCAGCATGAATACAGCGAATGACTGGTCTGTATCGTACTGGAAGACCGACAGGTCGAGCCCGTTTGTGGATACCTGACGAACACAGACAAATTTTTCCAGCAAGGGGCGAATGACGGGGTCCTGATCAACAAGTTCGTCATCCAGTTTCACGCATTCTTCGCACGGCAGGCAACGCAGAACAACCAGGATTGGTTTGCCCGTTTGCTTTGCCTGCTCAAATGCGGCTGGAAGATCGTTGTATATCCAGAAACCTTCTTCAGTGACGCGTGCTTTGTCCTCGCGCACTTTTTCTTCGCGCGACTTCTTTTGAGCTGACACTTCAGATGTCAGGCTCAGGATCAGTACGAAAGCGAGCAGAATTCGATGCATCACAGCATCCTCCAAAGCACAGAATTTTGCAGGACGACGAACAATCTTGTCGGCCAGGGATCTACATGCTGCCGACCTGAAGGTGAATTGGCAAGGCTGGCAGACTGGTTTGGACCGTCCAGCGATGTGGTTTACTGGAATCGCGTCTTCACGGTGGAATGCTCTCGGGAGTGCTCTCATCAGGCAAACCGGGGCGATTCTTCGACGGATTCTGATCCGACAGAGTCCACTGTGAGTTCCGAAGAAGTCGGCTGCAAGGCTCGCGGAAAACGGAGGATTGTTTGTGTCATCACATTGGATCGTTCCCGCTGTTCCCGGGAAAACCCGGGGAATCTCTCGCTGTCGGCTTCTCATGGGCAGACCTCATCCATCCGCCGGCAATCCTCGTTTATCATCTCGCCACTCATGGCCACGACGTGATAATCTTCGAAACTTCCGGCCAACAGGAGTTCGAGCAACTTGCCTGATTGTGCCATCGTGCAATAGTCCGTACGGCGAGTACGGACGTCCGGAGCCAATGCCCTGACGTTGTCAAACTTCTCCTGTCATTTTCTCCATGACTCTACTTCTCCATGACTCTACTCAGAGATGGAATTCTGTAATGCGATCCGACGTTCATTTCCGGTCACTTGCCCAATTTGGGTCATTTGCCGGACGCCGTGTTATGTCTGTTATGATTTTGTTCGCGTGCTTGAGTTCAGGCGGAAGCCTGTTTGCGGAAGACAATTCGTCCGTTAACAGCGCAGTCCTGGAACGAGTGCAGCATGATATTGAATTTCTGGCATCCGATGCGCTGGAAGGTCGAGGCATCGAAACGCCGGGTCTGGAAAAAGCGGCCGAACATATCATCGCTGAATACCAGCGTATGGGGCTGAAACCAGCAATGCCGGATGGTGGTTTCCGCCAAACATTTCCCGTTGCGATTGGCCCTGTGCGCGTCGATCCTTCCACGGCGGTAGTCCTTCATGGACCAGACAACCAAACGGTCTCGCTCCTTCGAGGCAAACAGTTTCAGCCAATTCGTCGGGGCAGGAATGGTAGTTCGACGGGCCGTCTTGTCTTCATTGGTTACGGAATTTCATCCGACGAAGACGGCTACGACGACTACGACGGCATGGATGTTGAAGGCTGTATTCTGGTCATGATTCGCCGTGAGCCCCGTCAGTCGAATGATGATGCCTTTAACGGGCGCTCCAATTCTCGCCATTCCTATATTGATACAAAGATGCAGCTCGCTGTCAGCAGGAAGGCTGCCGGCATCATTTTCGTAAATGATCCACACAGCAGTCCCAGCGCTGATCGTGACGATTTGACACCTCCTGCGGGCTTCGGGAACGAAGGTGACGATCTCCCGTTTGTTCATGTTCAGCAGGCCGTCATTAATCAGTTGCTGCAGAAATCGCCCCTAAAAGTCGGCGAAAGCGAATTGACGAGTCTTGCAGAAATCGAAAAGCACATCGACGCTACAATGAAACCTGTTTCGCAGCCAATGCCAGGCTGGACAGCGGATGTCACAACGCGATTCGAATCTCGCAGCATCAGTACAAGCAATCTGATCGGTGTTGTGGAAGGAGAAGGTCCGCTCGCAAATGAAACCATCATCATTGGCGCGCACTACGATCATATTGGATACGGTGGACCGCAGTCCCGGACCCGCAATCGAAACGGAGAGATCCACAATGGTGCCGATGACAACGCGACCGGAACTTCTGCCGTTCTGGAGCTCGCGCGTCGATTTGCTTCCGGCCCTTCCCCCAGACGTCGAATGATGTTTATCTGTTTTTCAGGGGAAGAACTGGGGCTGCTCGGCAGTAACTACTACGTTACTCATCCCGTTGAGCCGCTGGGCCAGACGGCGCTGATGCTGAATTTCGATATGATCGGTAATCTGCGCAATAACACGGTGGAAGTGAATGGAGTTGGGACGGCGCCTGAATTTGCGGATCTGGTGCGTGAAGCTGACGAACTGACAGATGTCGGGATCAGCGTTGTTCAGAATCCCTTCGCGGGCAGCGATCACCTTCCGTTTTACCAGAGAGACGTTCCTGTGCTGTTTTGCTGCACAGGGCTGACGGGCACCTATCATACGCCGGATGACGATTTCGAACGGCTGAACATTCCGGGTTCAGTGAAAGTGATCGACTACAGCGAGCAATTGTTGCGACTTGCCGACGCATTGCCTGAGCGCCCCGTATTTTTCAAAATGAGTGGCGATCGCAATCGATTTCGGGGAATTCCGTATCTGGGCATCGTGCCGGAACTGGGCGAATACGACGATGGCGGGGTTCTTGTTCGCGGCCTGCCGGAAACTTCACCGGCTCGGAACGCCGGGATCCAGGTGGGGGACATTCTGATGAAGATGGGCGATCGTCGGCTCGACGACTACCCGGCACTGCTGGATCAGCTGACAAATCAGAAACCGGGCGACAAAGTCATTGTCATTGTGAAGCGAGGCGAAGAAGAGGTGGAAGTTTCGGTCGAACTTGGAAAACCTCGCCGGTAACATACGGTTTCGGCGAGTCCACATCACCTGATGTTCGGCTGCGTGCGAAATGCGGGGGTAGGCCTCTCCGGCGCTCCGTTTGTTTGACCTTCCGGGTCCGCTTTCCACGTTCCGGCATTGTTTCAACGGCCT
This sequence comes from Planctomycetaceae bacterium, assembly GCA_041398825.1. Lineage (NCBI taxonomy): Bacteria > Pseudomonadati > Planctomycetota > Planctomycetia > Planctomycetales > Planctomycetaceae > Planctomycetaceae bacterium. The sequence continues at coordinate 125,918 of JAWKTX010000002.1, forward strand.
GCTAATCGGTAGTTGGCCGTCGACTGTCACTTCGAAAGCCTCTGTCCATGAATGACAATCAGCAGTCACCCCGTGAAGTGCTGGCTCTGTGCCGACAGCGCGAAATTCGCGCGATCGACCTGCGATTCACCGATTTCTGTGGCGTGCTTCGTCACTTTACAATTCCCGCCGACCAGCTGACCGAAGACAGTTTTGAACACGGGTTCGGATTTGATGGCTCGTCTATGCGAGGGTGGCAGTCGATTCACGAGAGCGACATGCTGATCGTACCGGAATCGCAAACATGCTTTGTTGACCCGTTTATGAAATCGACCGTGGCAATGCTCTGCAATGTCAAGGATCCGGTGACGCATCAGAGTTATCCACGCGATCCGCGAAACATCGCGCGTAAAGCCGAAAACTATATGTTGTCCACGGGTATCGCGGATGAAGCGTGCTTTGCCGCTGAAGCAGAGTTCTTCGTCTTCGACAGTGTGCGTTTCGATCAGCGTGAAAATGAAGGTTACTACCACATCGAATCAAGCGAAGGTCAGTGGAACCGAGGCAATAGTGCGGGGGGATATCGTGTCCGACACAGAGATGGTTATCTGATGCTGCCTCCGACCGATACGCTTCAGAACATGCGGACCGACATGATGTTGGCGCTGGATGAAAGCGGTATCCGGATGGAATCTCAACATCACGAAGTCGCGTCTGGTGGCCAGTGCGAGATTGCTTTGCAAAGCGTTTCACTGCTGAAAGCGGCCGACCAGCTCGTTCGGATGAAGTATCTGATTCGCAACGTGGCTGCATCCTACGGGAAAACGGCAACCTTCATGCCCAAGCCCATCTGGAATGACAACGGGTCAGGTCTGCATATGCAGCTGTCCCTGATGAAAGGCGGAAAGCCACTGTTTTCGGGATCCGGTTACGGTGGTCTAAGTGAGACCGCGATGTTTGCAATGGGCGGCATCCTGCAGCATGCCAATGCCCTGCTTGCGTTCTGTTGCCCAACGACTAACAGCTACAAACGCCTGATTCCCGGGTTCGAAGCGCCGGTTAATGTGTCCTACAGTTACCGCAATCGCTCGGCCGCCATACGAATTCCGGTGAATTCCGGCGATGAAGCGAAACGCCGTTTTGAGTTCCGCTGCCCTGATGCATCCTGCAATCCGTACATGGCCATGTCGGCGATCCTGATGGCCATGATCGATGGTGTCCAGAATCGAATGAGCCCCGGGCGACCTCAGGACAAGGACCTTTACGATCTTGAGCCCGAAGAACGTGACGGTCTCGTGTGCACGCCATCATCTCTGGCCGAATCGATCGACGCGCTGGAAAAAGATCACGACTTCCTGCTGCGTGGCGACGTATTTACTTCTGATGTAATCGAGCGATGGATTCGTCACAAACGCGAGGATGAAATTCAGGCTATTAACCATCGTCCGCATCCGTACGAATTCGCCCTGTATTTCGATTGCTGAGGCGACGGTCCGGAACGGTTTGTATTCGATGACGTTTACCGCTTTGCATGGGATCTCCTGCAATTAAATCCGCACTCACTGACTTCTTTAAAGACCCTTCGCTGCGAACGACTGAATCCGCAAGCGGAGTTGCCGACGCGCGGATCGCTGTAGAACGGCCTGAATTTCGAGACCCTGTTCATTACGGCAGCCTGGCGTTATGCAGTCGATACATGCTGTCGCCACTGGCTGGCTTCACAACTTTACCATTCCGACGCATCGTTCGAAGGATCGGAGGGATCGGTCTGGCTACAACCGATCTGGTGAACGCACGGGCGTTGCTTTCGCGCAATGCACGCACGATGGAGATGATTGAAACCCATCCAGAAGACCGTCCTTTCGCCGTCCAGATCTTCGGCAGCGAACCGGATGTCATGGCAGATGCTGCCCGCATGCTTCAGGATCACGGAGTCGATACCATCGACATCAATATGGGGTGCCCGGTGAATCGAATTGCGGGCGCAGGTAGTGGGGCCGGAATGATGTGCAATGTCGACGGCTCGGTAAGCCTGGTCCAGCAGGTCGTACAGGCCGTGCGCGTGCCCGTTACCGTCAAGATGCGACTTGGCTGGGATGCAGAGAATATAACCGCCCCGATGTTTGCTCATCAGTTTGAGCAGGTCGGAGTTGCTGCTGTTGCTATTCACGGTCGAACTCGCGAACAGGGTTTTAGCGGGAGCGTTTCGCTCGATGGAATCCGACAGGTCGTTGAGGCTGTTGACAGGATTCCGGTCATCGGGAACGGAGATGTTCGCAATGTCGCCGACGCAGCCCGAATGATCCGCGAAACGGGTTGCCATGCTGTTTCCATCGGTCGAGCGGCACTGGCCAATCCGTGGATCTTCAGACAACTGCAGGAATGGGAGCAAACCGGAGCTTACTCGCCGGCGGGTTCGTTCGAGGAACGGCTGAGTCTGATGATGCAGCAGTTTGAGTGTCTGGAAGAACGTAACGGCAGTGCACGGGCAATCGTGTTGTTCAGAAAAATGGCCCACTGGTATCTGAAAGGAATGCGCGTTCAGAAGAAACTTCGTGGGGACTTTCAAAAAGTACGTACCCGCGAAGAAATGGACGCTCACGTGGCGAAGATTCGTGAAGCCGGACCTGTGGACGGCAACCGGACTGGCGTGCTGTCGGATTGCCACATTCCTGTTCCTTCCGGACCCGTCGACAAATGGTAAGGGCCGCCGTATTCTGGACGTGCTGGCTGCTGATCACCGTCTTCTGTGCGCGGTGGGAGCTTGTTCGGTTGATCGACGCCGCAGAATCAGAAGTGGGCGTCTTCCAGTGGTTTGTGAACTGGGATCCGGAGACCACGCTGCCACTGATTGTGCTGCTTCTACTTCCGGTGTTCCGAGTAATGAAACTTCGAAGCACAGGATCTGTGACGCGAAGAAACAACGCTCAGCCGTCGGCTGATTCCGCTAGCGACGCGATGGTCGCCGTATCAACGCCCTGTGTCATGTCACGGACGCAGTGTCTGGCTGGGATGGCCCTGGTGTTTGTTTCGTCACTGACCGCCAGCGGCTGGATTGGGTTTCAGCCGATTGGTGTGCGACAGAGGTTCGAAGAACGACAGGTTCGATTCTGCAATCTACCGCCTGCGTATCATGACGAATTCAGCTATCAACTGCAGGCCGATACCTTTATCGCTGGTCGCCTTGCGTGGCCGCCGATGACTATTCATCCCGAACTGTTTCATCAGTTTCATGTTCTGAATCAGCCCACCACAGCCAGCCGATATTTTCCCTGGACGGGGCTGTGGATCGCACCGTTTCGGATGATGGGCCATTCGATCTTCGGGCACTGGCTGGCCGGTGGAATTGCCAGTGTTTTCTTTTTTCTGTCGCTGGCACAAATCCTTCCGTATCGCTGGGCACTATTGGGAGGACTTCTGATCGCGTGCAGCCCGGGTATCGCTGTGTTCAGTAATCTGTTGCTGGCTCACCATCCCACAATGATGGCCCTGGCCATTTTTCTCTGGAGCTTCCTGCGACTATTCCATACGGGCAGGACGCGATTTGCAGCCGTTGCGGGAGCGGCGCTGACGCTGGCGATGCTTGGCCGACCCATGACCGCTGCCGGGTTTGCTCTGCCTTTTGGCATCTGGTTAGGAGCAAAGTTATTCCAGGGGTCCGGTCGTCGGCGTTTTCGTTCGGTGACGGGAGTCGTTGCTTCCTTTGCCGTACCGCTGGCTCTTGGCTTCCTTTTGCTCGCCGTCTCAAACAACGCTACCACAGGGTCATGGACAACATCGCCGTATCAACTTTATACGGATACCTGGACGCCCCGGCATTGTTACGGCTTCAATAACGCCGTGATGGATGGAAAAGCATCGACGAGTTCCGGAATTCCTTCCCTTCAGGCGTACGATGACTGGGCACAAAATCTGACCCCGACTCGGGCGATTCAGAACGTCGAAACCCGGCTTCTTGGCAGCCTGCAGTGGTCACTTTCGATCGTGCCGCTTGTTCTGTTCATTGTGATCGCTGCACTGATGCAGCTTGTGAATCTGTGGAGCGGTCGATCTGACACGCGAGTGTTGCTTTTGCTGGGTGCCGTCTTGAGCCTGCATCTTGTCCATGTGCCCTATTGGTACGACGGAATTATGGGTTGGCACTACGTCTTCGAAACGGCTCCGCTGTTGTTGATGATTTGTGCGATCGGTGTCGCTGAAAGCGTGGATTATCTCTCCGCGCAGATGTCACCTTTTCGTGCGGGCATCTGGGCGACATCACTGATCATCGTGGGTTGGCTGCCGGGTTGGGTCAATCAGGAGGCGGGATGGGGACGGGCGAAAGTTGTTCAGGCCGTTAACCAACTGGCCTATTCCCGAAAACGCTTGCAGCAGTTTCAATGGCAGGTGGAATCGGCCGAAATCCGCAAGCCTGCGTTGATTCTGGTGGACGAAAACGGGGCAGATCCTCAGCTGAGCTACATCATCAATCCGCCTGACTTTCAGTCGGAAGCTCTTGTATGTCGACTTCCTGAAACGGCAGAGCAACTGGACGACCTGAGAAAAAAGTTTCCTGGTCGACAATGCTACCGATTTGATCCCGAAACCTTTACCCTGGCACGCCTTGACTGAAGCTTCCTCATCGCTTCAGCCCATGCATTCAGCCTCATTCTTTTACCTGAAGCTACAAGCAAACCATGCATTTTCTGGGCCTTGATATCGGTGGTGCGAACATCAAACTGGCAACACACGACGTCGCCGTTCGTTCGGTTCCGTTTGCCATGTGGAAACAGTACGAACAGCTGACGGCAACGTTGATCGATCACTGTGTGGGTGTCTTTGCAAACCCGACCATGATCGGTCTCACGATGACAGCTGAGCTTGCGGATTGCTTTCCAGACAAGACAGCCGGAGTGCAGTTTGTCGTCAATGCAACGGTCGCCGCGTTTCCGGGAAAGCCCGTTCGAGTCTGGATGACCAGTGGTGAATTTGCCGAGCCTGCGGATGCCGTCGAGTTGCCGTTGCTGGTTGCTGCGGCCAACTGGCATGCCCTGGCCACATGGGCGGCGCGGGCTGCTCCTGTCGGGCCCGCCCTTCTTATTGATATCGGTTCAACGACCACGGATATCATCCCGCTGTATCAGGGTGTACCTGTTTCTGAAGGCTCCTGCGATATCCAGCGGCTCGTGCATTCCGAACTACTCTACACCGGCGCGACACGAACACCGGTTTGTGCAGTTGCGAAATCAGTGGAGGTGGAAGGACTTTTGATTCCTCTGGCGGCAGAATTGTTTGCCACCATGAAAGATGTGCGACTGATACGAGGCGAATTGCCGGAAGACCCATCGGACTTTGACACGGCCGACGGACGTCCCGCGACAAGACCATGTGCGGCCAGTCGTCTGGCTCACATGCTTTGCTGCGACACTCAGGAACTCGATGAGCAACAAATTCGGCAAATCGCTGATCAGCTGCACCTGGAACAAATTCAACAGGTAGAAGCCGGAATCAGGAATCGACTCGAATTCCTTAAAACTCAGCAGTTTGGTGCCTCGAGCAATCCCGTTCTGCTGATCAGCGGAAGTGGCCGCGATCTGGTGCGTCAGGCCATACAGCGAATTGACGACACCGAATATTCGTCTGTGATGGATTTGTCAAAAATGTGGAAAACAGACATTACCGATTGCGCATGCGTTTGCGGTCGCTCGCCTGGTATCGGAAAGGTGCCTGGACGATCTGCTTCCGACGCAGGGATTTGTTCAAAAAGCTTTCACTTCCTTGCACCAGAGTTTTAAGTGACGGCCGCATTAGGAAAAGGGGATGAGAAATGATTCGACGACAAGACTGCCCGGTCTGCGGAAAGGGACTTCCGGATGACCCGGCTGTTCTGAAGAAATACTCTCCGTTCTGCAGTGAGCGTTGCAAACAGGTGGATCTGTTCCGCTGGGCCGAGGGACGATATGCCATCGTAGAAAACGTCGATCCCATAGAAGCGGAGCTTCTTGCACAGGACCCGGATGTCATTGTCGACAACGGGCAGGGAAGCTAACGCAACGTCCGCACCTGAAAGAATTCAGGCAGGTTCGGTATAGAACCGGTCAGAAGCCAATTGTGCGGAAGACTATTTCTGTTTGCGGCCACGGCAAGCCCGCTGCCATTGCTGGCCCGCTGTATTTCAGGGCCTGTGACAGGTTTCGAAATGAATTCCACCGACAGCCAGCGGACAACGTTGCGACTCTGGAATGCTCTTCAGATCGTAGGGATGCTGCTGGTCCTGAAGGTGACCATATCGGTGTTGTGGAACTACCGACACTACCTGCCACCTGATTTCGAATCCGAGTTTCTTCAGGGCCGCGAACACTACTTCCGGGGAAGCTATGGCTGGGCCTTCTTCCTGCATATTGCATCCGGGCCGGTTGCATTGTTGGCTGGATTGCTGCTGGTAATGGATTCTTTCCGGCAACTTCACCCCAACTGGCATCGATGGCTGGGGAAGTTTCATGTTCTGAATGTCTGCCTGATTGTCGCTCCAAGCGGCTTGCTGATGGCGGGATATGCTGAGGGTGGCAAGCCGGCCGTTTCAGGTTTTTCGGCTCTCGCATTGCTGACCGGCATCTCTGCTGCAGCCGGTTGGCGGATGGCCGTGTTGAGACAATTTGACCGGCATCGCCAATGGATGTGGCGATGCTACCTGCTGCTGTGTTCCGCTGTGACTCTTCGATTGATTGGGGGACTTTCGCTTTTACTAAAGCTGGATCCTGCGTGGACGTATCCGCTTGCCGCCTGGCTGAGTTGGCTCGGCCCGCTGGCGATTTTCGAGTTCAGGATGCGATGGAAATCCCGCAATGGAACGAGACAGGACACGACTCTCTGGGCAGTTGACCGTACCGGACAGCAGATGCCGGATTAAGATTCAGAACTCACCCACTGTTTCACCGCCATCGATTGTCATCAGAGATTTCAACGTTGCGGTGTCGATGTTGGCGGAAATGAACCGAACCATTCCATCAGCAAAACCGACCTGAAAACCGCCAGCATGCGACAGACTGTTCGAATGGCGGAGGCTCAACACATCTTCGGGCGAGACATCATCGGGTTGCATCCAGGGAATTGCCATTTCCTGCGGCACCTCTACAAAAGCAATTGTGGTGTCATCACGAATCTGATGCAAAGCACATGACTTTGGCGTATGAAAGACCGCACTGACGTCGCAGATTGCCATGTAGCTTGTCTTCGTGTTCGAGGTTCCTGCTGAAGGGCAGCGATAGACTGCGACCGGCGTTTCCAAAGCCTTTCGATTGACGGGATCGTTCCATGGCTTTGACAGGTCGATCGTCTCGTACAGGTTGGCTTGTTCGCAATACGGCAAAATCAATGTTCGCCAGCTGTGAAGTCGCTGACCGGCTTCGTCCACGGTCCACGCTGGCGGAAAAGCCCCATAGGTATCGTGGTAGTTGTGAAGAGCCAACAGAATTTGCTTGAAGTTGTTCTTGCACTGGGTTCGACGCGCGGCTTCCCCTGCCCGCCGGGGTGCCGGGATTAACAAGAGGAACAGCGCGACCACGAAGACGATAAGCAACATCCACATTTTAAAGGAAGTTCGCCAACCGGATTTGGAGGCGTTCGCCGAAACTCCGTCAGAATCCGGTCCGGCAAAGGGGTTGTGGCTCAAGTCGCTGTCCATCAAATTCTCGTCTGAAGCCATTGTTGGGGGGGAACCGGTATTGTCACTTTCCAGCAGCAACCTGTTCCAGAATATATTCGACGCCTTTTTGAATTTGCGGGTCGTTGAAAGTTCGTTCGGGAACTTCGGTCCCCTCTGCACGGATCACATCGCGTTGTTCCCGATCTCGCAGCCAGGCCTGCCACTGTTCTGCATTCAGGCTCAATTCGTACCCGAGATCAGGTTTGACACCCCAGTCGTCGTCCTTCTTTGAATCCGGGAAGCGATGAATGTTGACCCCACTTGGCCGGTGATAGCTCGCCGTTGTCAACTTCAGTGCACTTTCGCCGGATTCCATGCGAATGACGTTCTGGACACTTCCTTTACCCCAGGTTCGTTCGCCGATAACAATCGCGCGGTGGTTGTCCTGCAGGCATGCACTGAGCACCTCACTGGCAGACGCGCTGTATCTGTTGACGAGAATGGCAACCGGGATAGATGGATACTCGGGTTCATCCTTTCGCGCTTTCCAGGAACGGTCCGGGACGTTGCGGCCCCTGACACTGACGATGTCACCCGATTCCAGAAACATGTCCGCAATCTCAATCGCGGCTTCGAGCAATCCACCAGGATTTGAGCGCAGATCCAGGATCAGTCCCTGCGCATTCTCTTCGCCAAGAACTTGCAGTGCGCGTTTCATTTCGTCGGCCGTGTGTCGGCTGAAATGGGTCATTCGGATGAAGCCGATCTTGTTTTCCGAATCCATCAGATAGTCCCATTCGCCGTTTTGGTTGAAATGATCTCCAAGTACGGTTGGAACCTGAATGACTTCACGATTCATGGACATCTGCATGACTTCGTCGACGCCAGCGCGTTGAATACCAAGCGTGACGGGACGTCCGGGGGGGCCCTGCAATACTTTCACGGCATCCGTGACATTGAAGCCTTCTGTCGACTCGCCATTGACTTCAACAATAACATCACCTGAACGCACGCCGGCACGGTAGGCGGGGGTTCCCGGCAATGGGCTGATAACGGTCAAACGTCCACCCACTCCATTGACCTGAATCCCGACGCCACCAAATTCCTGTTCCATCGACTGATCGAATCTCTGAACGTCCCGTTTGGGAATGTAGCTCGAATACTGATCCAGATGTTCGAGCATGCCGCGGATTGCGGCTTCCATCAACTCTCGACGATCGACGTCACGTACATAGTTGGTATCGATCTGTTCGTATGTTTCGACGAACAGCTTCATCATTTCGTAGTCAAGCTGGGCGTTTGGTTTTTCGGATTCGTCAGCGTGGACATGGAATGCGGTGAGCATGAGCCCGGTGGTGAGCAGCGAGAGGGACATGAAAATACATGGTCGATTCATAACCATTCTCCTGCAGAACAGGTTGCTTGGCCGCCGTGCTCCGGAGCAGCGGGAAGCAGCCTGACGCTGCATGCTGGTGGGTGGGATGTTTCTTTCCGATCAACCCGCAATTGTCGGATGATGCATGGCGGGTGATCAGTGGAGTGAGTACTCTGCGAGAGTCGCAGAAGCAGGAGGATATAGAAGATGCGCCTGACAGGTCGAGTGATGTCCACAAAGTTGTGAGGGATAAAATCAGTGAACAACCCGATTGCCTGGATGAACGGTCAGTTGCTCCCGTTTGAGCAAACTTCCCTGCCGGTCTGGGATCTGGGCGTGGTTGCAGGCGCTTCCATCACCGAGATGGCCCGGACGTTCGCCCATCGGCCATTTCGTCTGGAACAACACCTTCAGCGTCTTATCCGGTCGTGCTCCGCCCTTGGTCTCCATCTTCCGTATGAAAACCAGCAATTACAGGACCTGGCTTCCCGGGTCCTGGAACACAACACTCGACTGATTCATCGGCAAAGTGATTTGGGCATCGTTGTATTCGTGACCGCCGGGACGAACGCGACCTATCTGGCCTCGGCCGGGGACTCGGTTTCAAGGCAGGGGACGGTTGCCATTCACACATTTGAACTGCCTTTTTCAATGTGGCAAAGTGCGATTCAGGAGGGTCTTCGATTACGCATCCCTTCCCGACGGCAACTACCGTCAGATTCCTTTCCCGTTGAACATAAGGTGCGGAATCGGCTTCACTGGATCCTGGCTGACCGTGACGCAGATGCAGCCGAGCCCGGTGCCAAGGCTCTGCTACTCAACCGCGATGGTTACATTACCGAGACGAGCACGGCATGTTTTTACGGAGTCATCAATGGAGTAATTGTCACCTCCGATCGTGATGTGCTGCACAGTATGAGTTGTCAGGTTGTCCAGGAGCTTGCTCGGGATCTGGACATCCCATTCGCCCGACGCCCGTTGCAACTCGACGATATTCCGAAGTTCAGCGAGGCTTTTGTATCTTCCACACCGTGCTGCCTGTTGCCCGTACATCAGATCAACGGCCGACAAGTCGGTGAGTCACCTGCGTCTGCGAGCAAAGTTTTCCGTGCGCTGATGAAGTCCTGGTCCGAAATGGCGGGCGTGGAAATAGAGCATCAGATTCTGAATGCAGGCCCGAGCCAGTGAACCCTGCTCCTCACTCTTTGCGCCCGATAAACCGGGGCCCTATAAATCCCGGGCCGAATAAATCCGGGCCCGAATAATTCCAGGTCGGCGGATGCAATCGTGGAATCAGTCGCGGTAGCATGATGCGGAGAATTGGCTGATGGGAGCGCAATAAAAAAACGGCTGAGCTCCCAAAGGAACTCAGCCGTCTTCAGTTTAGTGAGGCCAAACTGACAGATGCTGCTGCCACAGTCTGAACTGTCATTTTCACCAGCTGTACTGCGTCAGAAACGCAGACAACGTTGCCCAGTTCCCCTGAATTGCACTGGTGTAGACAGCACAGAAAAAAATCGCACGAAGGATGAAAGTGTTGAGTTCCTGAACAAAAGCCACTGAACAACCATCAGGAATCGGTTGCCCGAAAGTTGTTCGAGTGGCGTTTGTCTGGAACTCGACGCGGTCAGTTCGCCGAGTCAAATCAGCGGGCTTACGCCAGCTGTTTTCGTCGATTGACGAGTGTTCGAATTCGTTCGGCGAGCAATGCTGCGTCGAATGGCTTTCGGAACGTCTCGTTGAACACAGAACGGTCAAAACCGGAAGCGTTGTCGTCGTCGCTCAGCAGACCGATCAGAACTGTTTCCGCATATTCAGGGTTCTTGCGGAGGTTCTGAGCAATCATCAGAGCTTCTTCACGCCCCATAACAAAGTCAACAACCACGCAATCGGGGTGAATTGACTCTGCCTGGATACCGGCTTCAAATCCGCTGGCAGCTATTTCGATCTTAAAGTCATCGTTGGAAATCATCTCGTTCAGGCTTGAACGGGTGACAATATCTGAACCAACGAGGAGGATCTTGCCCATCGCTTCGTCTTCCAGCTCGCCGAGGGGCATTCCGTGTTCCTTAAGGAAGCGAATCAGATGTTCGCGCGGAATGCGTCGGTCCTGTGAGCCAGGAATTCGATAGCCTCGAAGTCGTCCGGAATCGAACCACTTTGAAACTGTACGCGGGGCAACTTTACAGATCTTTGCTACCTGACCAGTAGTGAAGATCGTCTTCATGGGCGGGCTCTCCAATCATTTCTCACTGCGCCATTTGGCTTCCCATCCCGAGAAACCAAATCGTCACCCCCATGATTTCCAGTGTGGACTGCAGTTCCAGGGAACAGCAGGTTCGTGTTTCCACAAAAGAGTTTACGGGTCTGGGTGTGACTGGGGTCAATTGCGGACTGTGTGCGATACAGTCCTTGTGCCTGTACAAGGCACTTTCGGAGTGCAAAACAGTAGTTGCCCCACGAAACGTGAGTGAACACGATTCGTACGGCTGCCTTCCTTCGTGGCCATCCCTGCCCCGAATTCAGACCTGCTGAATGCCCCCCTGGCGATTCAGCCAATTGTGCTTCCTGGCCTCCCCGTAGACTGCACTTTCGTGCTGACTACCACAACAGGATGACAATCGCCTGCACAATTGTTCGACTGTTCATGTGCGATGACTTTAACCTGTTTAACAGACCTGCACGCACTGACGGCTGGTTGGGCAGATCCTGTTGATCCAGCGGGACCGAATATAGCCCCATCCAATCGCCCCAAACTGTTTGTCCGCCAGACTTACAGGGACTTGCAATCAGTACGAGCTATCCTGGTCGCGGCCATCCCACCGACTCCCCGCAAACGTCAAAACCCGATTTACCAGGTTCGTTGCGCAAAGTCTGGCTCAGTTCTCGCCGGGATGTCGGAACGATTTTGAGAATTCCGCCAGCCGGAGCGAAAGTTTTGCCTTTAGGGATTCAACCAGTGAATCACCCTACGCATCCGGACGGAACTCGCATTGCCTGAACTTGCATCGCCTGAACTTGCATCGCCTGAACTCCAGGTCAGGCTGCGCGAGCGGAACTGCCGCCTGCTGTTTTGGGATTGAAGTTACCCCGCTCATCCACATCTTCAAAACGAAGCGACAACCGGCGGGAAACGCCGGACTCTTCCATCGTGACGCCATACAGGACGTCCGTCACGGCCATCGTCGGCTTGCGATGCGTGATCATGATGAACTGTGTCGACTGCTGGAAATCACGCAGCACATTCACGAACCGTCCTATGTTGGCGTCATCCAGAGCTGCATCGACTTCGTCCAGAATGCAGAATGGGCTCGGCCGACTCTTGAAGATCGCCAGCAGCAATCCCACCGCTGTCATCGTTTTCTCGCCACCGCTGAGCAAAGAAATACTTCGGAGTTCCTTGCCGGGAGGCCGGGCGACAACATCAATGGCGCATTCCAGGACATCTTCCGGATCTTCCAGAACCAGATCTGCTTCACCGCCTCCGAACAGCCGTCTGAAAAGCTCCCGAAAGTGGTTCCGGATGCATTCGAACGATTCAATAAACATCCGACGGCTTTCGACGTTGATCTTTCGCACAATCTCACGCAGGGTGTCGCGCGCGGCTTCAAGATCCTTTAGCTGGTAATGAAGACGATTGAATCGCGATTCCAGCTCATTCAGATTATCCAGGCTCTCGGTGCTGACGTGTCCAATCTTCTTCAATTGGCGTCGCAGTCGTTCTACGCGTCGATCGATTTCAGATCGCAGCAGCTGGTACTGCTCGGCATCGTCAATGATTTTCCTGGATTGCTCATCGAACAATTGCTGCGCCGCTGCAGCGCTGCCGGCCGCTGCAGGATTGGGATCGTCGTCCTCGGGATCCGTGTCTGATTCGATCGGATGACTGTTCTGACGGTTGAGCCAGATGGCAACTGCTGACCGTCCGCTCTTGACGGCTTCTGAAACTTCGATCTGAAATTCATCCCGAATTCGTTCCTGAGTGGTCGTCAGCTGGTGCTCAATGCCACGAATCTGCAGTTGGTATTCGTGGTGCCTGGATTCGTGCTGACGGCAGTTGTCACGAATTCTTGATTCTGCTTTGGTTGCTTCATTGCGTCTTTGCCGCAAACGATTTCGAGCATCAGCACGGTCACGCACGGCCACCAGTAAGTGGTCGTCGTTGACGTAAAGTTCGGCAGTTTCTGCGCTGGTATTCAGGCGGGCGATCAGAAGTTCTCTCTGGCGTTCAACCGCAACCTGAAGGCGTCGCTCTGCTTCCTGTTGCTGCAAACGTCGCTGCTCAAGGTCTTCACGAACACGTTCGACAGATTCCTGCAATCCCAGCAGGCGTTCTTCGGTACGTGTGAGTTCCACACTGGCGCTGTTTCGTTCACGTTCCAGCGATTCCAGTTCGGCCTGTCGAGACTGCTGTTCAGCTTCGACTTCTTCAATCTGACTCTGCAACTGCTGAAGTGCACGTTCTCCGGCTGCCTGATGAACATCGGCTTCGTCAATGCGGGTTTGCAGTGCCTGAACCATTTCACCAGTTGCATCCAGTTGTTCGGACAGCTGCGTCAGCAACTGTTTTTTCTCGGCCAGGCTGCGCAGTCGTTCGTGCAGTGTTTGTTCGGCGGTTCGACAACGCATCGTGCGTTCGTTGACCTTGCGTTGTCCGCTTTGGAGGTCTTCGTCGGCCGACTGAATGGATCCTGTCAGATGCTGCAGACGCAGCTCACGTTGCGCAATTTCGTGTTCGATGCGATGCAGCTCATTCCTTAATCGCCGCAATTCGCTCTTGCGAGACAGCACTGCCGATTCACTGCGCACAGTACCCGCGAAGAGGGTGCCATCATTTTCGACAAGCTCTCCCTGCAACGTCACAAAACGACATTGTCCGCCTGTTTCTTTCTGAAGGCGGAGTGCGTCATTCAGTGATTCGACAACCCAGGTATCAGCGAGCAATTCGCTGGCCAGGCTGGGCAGTTGACGTGGTGATCGCGCTAACCCGTCTGCTCGTCCAACCACTCCACGCTGACCAAAAAGCACAGGAGGCGAATCCGACTGACAGAAGACAGAGCGAACAATCGGGCTGTCTGTTCGCGGATCGACCCACGTGACCTGAACGTTGCCCGAAAAAGTCAGGGACGGGAACGACGTGTCGAACGGATCGCTCAGACTCATGTCCAACTGGCTGAGAATGGGGTCCGGCTTTTCAGACCGGCTCCACCAGCTGGTTGAAAAATCATCATCCGCCGGTTCAGGTTCAGCCAGAGACCGTGCCGGGACGGCCAGACCCCTGCCATCCCCCGTAGCCGACGATCCGGAGCTGCCGGAAACAGAATCGGCATCTTCCAGGGAAATCAGTCCCACACGACCGGTGATCCGGCAGCGACCGGAATTCAGATATTCTACAAATGGCTGCAGTCGGCGAACGACCAGCAACTGTGCTCGTCCGGACAGAGCGACTTCCAGCAGTGCCGCATTGTCCATATCCACATCGAGCAGGTCTGCGATACTGCCGCAAACCAGATTCCACGGTTCAGAATCCGCCTCTTCCGCTCGCCGGAGGATTTCGCGAACCCCGATTCCAAATCCCTCCTGCTTATCTTCGAGGTCTTCGAGAACAGTCCGCCGTGCAATCAATCCGCTGCGTTGTTCTCGCAACTCTGCCAGCGACTGGCGGGAGACTGTCTGTTCTGAAATCAGCTGTTCGCGACTGTTCAGGAGCCCGTCTGTTTCATTTTCGGCTGCCTGCAGTTCTGCGTGAGCATCTTTGAGTTCCTGTTGAGTTTCCAGAACCGCGTGAGACGCTTCTTCCAGAGCCTGTCGCTGTGTTTCCAGCTGTTGCCATAAATCGGCCGTGCGCTTTTCAGCTGTCGCATACTCGGTCCGCAGTGCACCGGCTGCAGAAGCGGCTTCTGAATTGGTGCGAACCTGAACCATCAGCTGCTGGCGTGCCTGTTCCAGATGCTGCTTTGATGATGCGACGGCCTGCTGCAGAACGCCCAGTTGTTCGTCCCCGCTGAGAACAACCGTTTTCTTCTTTTCAAACGTCGACCGTTCGTGTTCCAGAACATTGTGAAGATGGACCTGCTCTGCCTCTGCTTCACTCACACGATTGTTCATGAGTGTTTGTTGTCGCAGCAGTCGTTGTACGTCAGAAGCCAGTTCAGCCTCTCGCGCTGCCTGGTGTCGCGCCGTTGTTTCAAGACTTGCAATCCTGGATCGCAGTTCCGCGCGTGTCCGCTCGACGTCGCGGAGTTCGTCGTCCACCTCGGACAATGCTGCATCGGCCGCTGCCAGTTGCTGTTCTGCTTCGGTTTGCTGAACGCGCAATCCTTCCAGCAGCTCTGCTGATTCCTGCATTTGCTTCTGCAGAAGTTCCCGCTGCACAGATTCGCGGCGATAATCATCCGCCGCCAGCCCAACCCAAAGCTGTTCAAGTTCGGTGGAGACTTCTCGGTAACGTGCAGCTCGTGTTGCCTGACTTCGCACGTTGTTGACCTGCGATTCCACTTCGTCGACGATATCTGTCAGTCGGAGAAGATTCTGTTCAACGCGTTCCAGTCGGCGCAAAGCCTCGGTGCGGCGGGATTTGAAGCGACTGATACCAGCTGCTTCCTCGAAAATCAGCCTTCGATTGGCGGCATTGGACTGCAGAATCTGGTCAACACGACCCTGCTCAATGATGCAGTACGAAGCCGCACCGGCCCCAGTTCCGACGAAAAGATCCCGGACATCTTTCAGGCGTGCGGCATTGCGATTGATCAGGTACTCCGAATCGCCGGACTGCCAGAGTCTGCGGCCAACCGAAACTTCGTCTGCTTCCATCGGAAGAAAGCGAGAGCGATTGTCGAATACGAGAGTGGCTTCGGCAAACTGTGCTCCGGTGCGGCTGGTGGAGCCGTTGAAGATGACGTCGGTCATCTCTTTTCCACGCAGGCTCTTCGCGCTCTGATCGCCCAGAATCCATTTGATGGAGTCGACGACATTGCTCTTGCCGCTACCGTTCGGGCCCACAACGCCGGTAATTCCGACGGAGAACTCGAAGATGGTCTTGTCGGCAAAGCTCTTGAAGCCAAAAAGTTCAAGCTGCCTGAGCATTCGGTCTGCTTACTGCTGAATGGACAATACAGACAGGAGCTTCGCCCCTGATCCAAAGTTGAGATAGTGTTCGAATGCAATCCATTTCAGAATCCGATGCGAGCGTCCTTCGACTCCCGCAACCTGATGATTCCGATAATTCACTGCGTCGCGGCCCTGATGTTTGCCCGGTACTTCGATAGCGACTCGAAGATCGGCGTTGTACGTTTTATCCGGAAAATGTTTTTGTAAAGAACTTTTTCAGGCCGCTGCCGAATCCGGAATCCAGTTGATCAAGATCAACTTCCTCAAGTTCTGGTGCATCGAATTCCTCGTCAGAGAAATCCGTTTCGCCGGAATGCGTTTGACTGGTCCTTTCGCTGGTTGCAGATGAAGTCTTTTCGGGGACTAACATGTCGGATGAGTTTGTGGTATCTGAATTCCCACTGTCGGTGTCCGAGGAAACGAAGTTCGAATCTTCGTCTGCGGCATCCGGCTTCATGTTGCCCGACTTGCCGTTCGTGGTGGCAGGTTCGCCTTCATCTGCGGTATCAAACTTCAGCGATTCGAGGTGTTCGTCGCTCTCGAATTCGCGAATTTCGTCTTCGTCAAGTTTGTCGAACAGATTGGGAATCATTGATGCGGTTCCAATTCGACGGGCCTTTCCACTGCCTTCACTTTCGTCAGCCTGAAAGTACATTCGGCCAGCTTGAGGCATTCGGTCAATGTCGAATTCACCCACCAGATTCTGCTGCTGATCAGCTTCAATCATCAGCTGAACAATATCCGGGTAGGTCGCTCCGAATTCACCGCAGGCGATGATAATGTCCCGCAGACGATTCGGGACCTTCTGCCGCTGCGGCTCCTCGTGCTCCAGTGAATACTTTGTGATTTCGATCGAATGGCTGCTGCCGTCAGCGGCAACGCGAATATTGCGGCCGGCGTTGAGAACCACTGGCATTCGTAAAGGCTGATTCGCCCCAAACAGGATCACTTCCGGAGCTCTGCGGCGTGTCACGTGTGACATCGGTTCGCCTTCCGAATCAATCATGTACAGTGTGAACATGTTTTCGAAAGTCTTACGAATCAGCGCTGGATCTGCAGGGTTCAATTCCTGAAGTGCCTTGAATGCTCCGTAGCGCGTTTCAAGGCTGTCCGCACTCATCAGATCCCGCAGTGCCATGACGGATTCGCCTTCATCGATCACTGACAACGCCGCCAGAGCGTAGACTCGCAAAGCGGGTTCGTTTTCGACAGCGTGGCGAAGATCTTCAACTCCGGACGGGTCGCCCAGGTATGCCAGTGCCTGTGAAGCGTGAAATCGAACTTCAACGTTATCTGAGCTCAGGGCTCGTTTCAGGAACGGAATTGTCCCTTCGCCGATTGCTTCGTACTGAAGTGAAGCCTGAAGACATGTCGCCGGGTCCAGAATCTGCTCTTCCAGAAACTCCATTCGCATACGCCGAGCGACATCCGTTTCATTGAACGCAATATTTCGAATGACCTGCTGATACCGCGGGAAATTGTTTCGATAAGTGCGGTGCATCGTCAGATCGATCAGTGTGTCAGTCTTTGCTTCCGCAAGTGAAACACGCTGACCATATCGGTTGTAGTCGTGGAATCGTTCGGACACCGCAGAGGCGATTCGTTTGCTGTTTCGATACCCACGTTTGTCGGTTCGCAGAACAATGGAAAGATTGCGATCAGTTTTCGAGATCGCGCCACCCGGGATCGTGCCGCGTCGCAGTTCAGCGGACACTTCGCCACGACTTTTTCGGACGCCCAGTTCCGTCAGGATCGCACCGCCAGCCACGCCATAGTTGTGGCCTTTGACCGTCTGCCCGTTTAGTTCCTGCTCTTCGTAGAGCGGAGTTTCCAGCAGCCATCCGCCCTGCAGACTTGAGGCGTTACTGCTCGGAGGAACAGCAACTCGCACATCGAATCGCTGACCGTCTCGTACCATTGCGGGAAGGTAGGCGGTGACAACAACAAGGGCGGTGTCTTTCGACGCAAGAACCCGCGATGGATTTCTGACACCGCGACGGGTCATCTCAGCCTGTAACATCGTGCGCAATGCCGAGGGTGCAGGGTCATCTCCGGTGCCGTTCAGGCCGGTGACCAGCCCAACGCCTCGGAGTACGACAAGGTGATTGCCCTGAACGCTGATGTATTCACTCAACAGCGACGTTTCGACACGGTTAATAAAGTCGTTGTCGGTTTCCGGACGAACGGGATCATCATCGGGCAGGTCTTTCTTCTTCAGGTCCGGAAACCCGCTGAAAAGTCCCTTCTGAGGAAGCGACATCAATCCCGAAGCACACCCGGTGACGGTGAGCAGCATGATGATGCTCACGACTCGGTGAAATCGGCGCAAGGGGAGTGGTGAGTTTTTCATGGCGTGATTCCATTCACGCAGCGCAGCCGCGACCAGTGAGGCGAGGCCACCAGCGAAGAAAGTAATCCAGAAACGGCACTTCGGTCAGTCAAGTGACGACGGGATTACATATTCAGAAGGGATGATGTGACAGGTGGGATAGAAACGATGGTCGCTTTGTGCTCAGCCAAAGGCCCCGTGCCGGTGGGATGAACCGGCAAGTGGGCCATCAGTCTGTTCAATAGCGAATCCAGGTCTGTTGAGAGCAGCTTGACAGGTCGCTTCTCAATTCTCAGCCGATTCAGTGAGAGCCCATCGGTGAAAAAGAGTTGCATGGGATGTTTGCAAGCTGAACTCGCCACGGACCATACGATTGAGAGATTCGCCAGGTCAACATGGCTCGCACTTTCTCAATGAGTTCGCGCGTCCCTGCAACTTGCCTGTCTGCTGAATCCGGCAGGAACTGCCATCAGGCGTCCGACTGCGGACAGCCTTCGCTCATCCGATCGCAGACACCAGGCAAAATCTGCGCATGAAAAAACCGGCAGGAATCGCCGGTAAAGTGACCGAGGTCTTCGTCCGTATTCGACAGGCTTGTTCAGCCAGCATACAGGTTTCGCGCGAATGACTCGATCGTATCGCGGATAAACAATCAAATCTGATTGAGCGGAAGGCTGCCCGAGGGTGGGAACTGGCATCGCACGCGAAGTCAATTCCCGGTCCCTCAGATCAAACCTGCTCAGCTTTCCGCGTCCGATGCTCGCCGTGTCTTCGTCTCAGGAGCGTTTAGCAGCCTGTTAAAAAACGGGACTGGCTCGAGCAGGAGACCCTAAAACACGACGGTTTCCAGTCGTCCTGCGTGCCATCCCGGTTTTTCAACGGACAGTTAGGTTAGAAGTAATTCTTCTCTCCGCCGCTTGTGGATGGATCGCAAACAATGATCGCATTGCAGTCGCAGGTGTCCGGGCGATCCCAGTATGCACTGCCATTGGTCTTGCCTTTCACGCCGCCGTAGCTCTTGTACGATGCGATACCACTGGTCGTGTAGCTTTGATCGATATTGCCGATCGAGTCACCCAGGTCACTGAGTTCTGCAACGACAGCACACTGTAATTCGACCATGCCGACCACCATTCCAATCACCAGAATGGTTCCGATCAGAACCAGTTCAGCCGACAGGATCACGCCTTCATTGTCATTCCACAGTTTCTTCAACATTGTCTTCTTGTCCTCAACAAAACATCACCGGAAAGTTTGAGCATTCGCTGTCGCGGTCCGTTCCGCGAACTGCTGAGAACAAAAGCAGGTAGAATGCCAAAGGAAAAAACGGGAGCTCGAGTGTCGACTGTTTCTGGATGGCAACACGCAGGTTTGGCTTGAGAAAACAGGGCATTCTGGCATGCAACGCCCGGGTCAGAGCCGATTCCGGCTGCTGTCTCTGAATTTGGATGTTGCCGCGAGTCAACACTTCACCATTCACCTCTTAAGGTTCTGTGCAGACAGATTGTTCATAATCCGGACGCGGACCGACCTGCGATGTGGTATTTGGGCATCAATCCCGCCACAACTTATGAAAACCTCGGGCAGAAACGTTCCTGAGCAGGAAACCCGCGTAATCGACGCTATAATCTCTTCCCAGAGCCCCTGGATTTCCTATGCACCCATTTCGAGGCGATTCAACAGTCGAACCATCTGGGTGCCGCGCCCCAATTTGGAAGTGAACACAGATGTCGATGTCGACGCTGCTTGAGAGTTTTGCCGTCAGCCTGCCTGCTCGCGGCGTCAGTAAGCAACTCAAGGATGCCGTAAAAACCAAAGATGGCTCCGGGCTGAACGCAACCTTCAAAGAAGAATGTCGGCGGCTGAGCAAACTGATACAGGCCGCCGCACCGGGAGAACAGGCGTGCTGTCTTTGGTCAGTCGACAGCGTTCCATTGTCCGGACGTGAACGAGAACTAGCCGCCGGTCTGGAGGAAACAGGTTCGAGGCTCAGTGGCAAAGCCAAACGCCGATCTCAGGTCAGTGAGGTCATTGCCAACTGGCTTGTGGAAGCCTCTTGTCCGCTCGGAGCGTGGGAATTACTGACCATCTGCGAGTTACTGATCCGTCATGGTCACCAGTTGAAGAGCGATCTTCGCCTGCAGTGCCTCGCGCTGCTGCTTGAACAACATGACCATCAGGCAGGTTCGGGCAACAGTGTTTCAATTCCGGATGATGCAGTCGTCTCTTCCGGCCCATTTGCTCATCTGGAACCTTTGATCGCTGCGGAATCGCAGCTCCTGCTGAACCTGCTTGTAAGGCCCTTTATCAACGATACTATCGAACGTCAGGAAGCGGCTTCCCTGTTGATGCACACGATGACTGAATGCACTGATCAGGATGGCATTCCACAGGGATCGATTCTGAACGTATTGCCACATCTGCTCGCGCACTGGACGCGGACCCTGCTGTGGGGAGAAGTCTTTGGAGAAAAACTGAACGGGAAAAAAGTTGCATCTCGTTTTCATTCGGTCGTCGAAAAATCAGCAATGCTTTTGATTCCGTCGCCGAGTTTACCAGGCCTCGCAAAGAGCAGAATTACGGATGTTCGAGCAGAACTGGCTGTCTGTCGGACGAATGCTGCCCACGACACGGACCAAACTGCCGTCAGCCGTTCGGTCAGCCCCGATATGTCGGCGGTACTTGCTGTCAGCACTCGAATCGGCGGATTTAAGTCGCATGGCAAGGTGCGATCGCTTCTGAAGAACCTGAATTCGGTCAAGTCGATCCAGCGTGCTCGACGTCAGGTTGTTCGTCACCTGAAAACGGGTCGTTTCGAAGAGAATATTCGCGGCGGACTTCCGGCCTGGCAGTCAGATACGGCGAATGTCGCCATCATGCGGTCGTCGGCGGATGTGCTGGCAGACGTCTGCAGCGTCGACTACAGCAGTTCGACGATGCAATTCGTGCTGGCCACCCTTGGCGTCCCGATGATGGAAGGTGCATGGGACTCTTCACTCAGGGTTGATGACAGGGAGTTGCCGATTGCGACGGGATGGGAATGCAGTTGCTGGTATTCGGATGATGAAGCTGCTTTCATCGAAATGGAATGCAAACCTGTTGAAAGCTGCACTGTCGTTCGCCATCTCATGATTACCCATGGGCAGCGTCTGGCTGCCATTACAGAAAATGTGCGAACAACCACTCCTGACGTAAAAGTACAGTTCTCATCGAAATTTACGCTGGCGAACGGCTGGACCACTCATCGCGACCTGATCACACGAGAGTTGAAGCTGACTTCAAGTGATGTGCTGGTACGGGCGTTCCCGCTTTGGCAGCCCGATGATCGGATTGATCATGCCTTCGGTACTTTCGAAGTCCGCGAGAACCAGCTGCATTGTTCAACTCAGGGCATCGGTGGTTGCAGCATGCCTGTGGTCTTCGACTGGAATCCCCGCCGTGCGACTCAGCCAGCGGACTGGAATCGGCTGACCGTCGCCGAATCACGTCGGATCGTGGGAGAACACGAAGCCAATGGTTACCGACTTCGAGTTGGCTCGCATCAAATGCTGACATACTTCAGTCTGACCGACCCGAAGTTGCATCGGACGGTCATGGGCGTGCATACGCCGGATGAGTCGGTCTATGGTCAAATCGACAAGGATGGCAAGCTGTTGCCTTACGTTCAGGTCGAATTCGTTCCCGAAGATTGATTTCTGTGTTGTGAGTTTTCTGCTCACGGGCGAAAACCATGCCGCAGGCGCTGCGTCAAAAGCGACAGCGAGATGCTGTCGAAATCTGCGACATGTCACGCAGTGCCTGCCTGTGGGATCAGTCTGGTCTTGGCTTCGCTTAGCAGCCTGTTGGAAACGGGACTGGCTCGACCAGGAGACCTGAGAACACGATGGTTTCCAGTCGTCCTGGGTGCCTGTCCCGTTTTTTCAACGGACAGTGAGGTTAGCTACGTACACCAGCGTATTTCATCGGTACCCACGCTCCGTTCTCTGCACTGCTCGCAACGCACTGCTGGATGAAGAACATACCTTCAGCACCATCGTAGACGTTCGGATAGACGGTATCCTTCGTTTCGAAAGATTCGCCCGTCGCGCGAGCAATCATGGAGTCGTATGCGAATCGGTAGACGTTCGCGAATGCTTCGAAGAAGGCTTCCGGGTGCCCTGATGGAAGTCGACAAGCAGCCTTACCCATATCATTCATGAATGGGGCGTTCGGATCGCGTGTGTAAAGTTGATGAGGCGAACCGTTACGACGCACCATCATGACATTAGGTTCTTCCTGCCGCCACGAAATGGCTCCCTTGGTGCCGTCCACTTCGATGAACAGATCATTCTCACGACCGTGTGAGATTTGACTGGCCGTGACGGTTCCCAGAGCACCATTTTCGAATCGGACGACTGCGTGACCGTAGTCATCCAGTTGACGCCCAGGCGCAAAGATCTTCAGGTTGCATGAAATTTCGGAAGGAATCAACCCGGTCATGTAGCGACCAAGGTTATAGGCATGGGTTCCGATATCGCCGAATGCACCGGCAGCTCCGGACTTGCTGGGATCGGTTCTCCATGCAGCCTGCTTCTGGTCTTCCTGTTCAAGGCGTTTACGCAGCCACCCCTGAATGTAGTTTGAACGGATCGCCTGAATCTCACCCAGCTCGCCACTCAGGATCATCTCGCGAGCCTGACGAACCAGCGGGTAGCCGGTGTAGTTATGGGAGACGGCAAAGACAACACCGCTTTTCTCCACTGCGGTGACAAGCTCTTCCGCCTGTGCGAAATCAAATGTCATGGGTTTGTCGCAGATAACATTGAATCCCGCTTCCACTGCAGCTTTTGCGATCGCAAAGTGTGTGTGATTGGGAGTTGCCACGCTGACAAAATCGATTCGCTGATCTTCCGGAAGCGCAAGTTCCTTATCGATCATTTCCTGATAGGAACCGTACGCTCTGGATTCCGCAATGTCATACGCCGGAGCGCTTGCTTTTGATTTTTCGGCGCTGGATGACAAAGCACCTGCGACCAGCGCTGCTCGATTATCCAGAACAGCGGCGGTGGCGTGAACGCGACCGATGAATGAGCCCTGACCACCGCCAACGAGAGCCATTCGAAGTTTACGATTCAGTTTGCCGTTGGTTGTTTCCATTTTTGCTTTCCTGCAAAACGATCTTTAATGTGCCTGATTTCTTTGATGAGCCTGATTTCAATGAGACGTCAGCCGCTGGAGCAGAAATCCGGCGGAACCGCAAATTACGTTTGGATTCACCAGAGACTGGTCACCGCATGAATTGCGTCGGCAACCTGAATGCCCTGTTGCGTCAGCATCCTGATTGAAATTGTTGCGTCAGCAACCTGTTTCAGCGGGCAGAATAGTGGCGACCTACCGGCGAAACAACTGAAAGCGCCATGCAGAATCGTTCGCTTGCCGATGTGACGTCAATGCTTGTTGAAGATTCCGCAGAGATCGCACTTTGAGCGACTTAATCGGGGCGGTCCGAATCGATTACGATCACTTCGCGCAGCTTGCCGATGGCAAAGTCCCGCAATGGGACCAGTTCCGGGTAATGTGGATTCACTTTCATCAGGCGATCGCACCATTGAATCAGTTCAGACCACCGTTGCTGGTGCTGGCAAAGTACCGCTTTGTGCCAGACCGCATCCTGCCAGGATTCTTCGGGTTCACTTGCCAGCTCCAGCCATCGTTCAATCCAGCGGCCGGCTTCATTATCTGCATGCTGATTCAGGGTCATGATGGTAAACGTGCGCGCCTGCGACGCTACCCCGATGGACTCACTCTTTACATGTTCCGCGGCGACAAGCATCTCGGAAAGGTTGTCCTCTACTTCGTGCTTCATGGAAACACTCAGAATCGTCGAAATCGTGAAGATCGCTTTCCACGATAACTGGTCATCCTGTTTCAGGAAGCCCGGATAAAGCAATGACTTGCGGTATGCCTCCCGAGCTTTCAGTAATTGCGGTATTTCAATATCCGCGGCGGCAGGATTGGCATTGCATTTCAGCAGCCGCAGTCCGCCCAGCGCTATCAGCAATGAAGCTTCCGGATGGATCTCGGTGATGGATTCCAGTACTTCAATTCGCAGATCATCTTCAGCAGAAAGCAATGCGGGTACGTCCTGCATTAATAACGTGAGCGGCGCTCTGGTTTGCGGTGGAAGTCGCCATCGTCGTTGTGCGAATAGGGGTATACATTCATCGGCGACCATGACGAGAATGCGTCTGAGTCTTTCGACGCTGAGTTCGCCGAGGCCACTGTCCAGTTGCGGATTGGCCACGATCGATGCAATCCGGCTGAACGTACTCAGCCACTGCTCACGTTCCTCCGGATGTAAATCACTGTGTTCAGGAATCTGCTGTGCAGCATCGATCTGTCCGGTTAATGCGAGGCACAGCGCGTGCATTAACCGGAAGTCGGTGTCTTCCGGAAAGAGCTGAATTGCAAGACGCAGTTCCTGACTGGCTTCGGTTAGTTGAGCCAGTGCCATCTGGGTCAGAATCATCATTCTGCGAGCACGAAAGTGGAATGGATTTGACAGCAGACAATTCTGGAAGTGCTCAATCGATTGGGCAGACGTTTCGGCCACTACTCCATGGATGTAATGGCGATCTGATTCGTGCAGCTCCTCCATCGGTAACGAATGAAATAAGTGGATGGCGTCTTGTGCATCCGGATTCGTTTCCAGTGCCAATTCGGCCTGCCAGTAGCGGAGTTCTGTCTGGAAACCGGAAGCACCAGGTGCCTGCTTCGCCAGTTGCAGATGCTGTCGTGCTGCCGCAACATCTCCCAGAATCAGACTGGCTTCGATCAGTTGAAGTCGAATTCCGGGATCATCAATTTGTCCATCGACAAGACTTTGCTCAAAGTGACGTACGGCCTCTTTAATACGCCCCCTTTGCATGGCCAGCTGCCCTGCGCTGGCGGCCGATTCGGCGAGCAGACCCTGCGTTTCCCGTTTTGCATCCCGTGCGACATCGCGTTCACCGGACACTCGCCCAAGCTGGGTCAGCACACCTGTCAGGAATCCAGCTGAAATCAGAATCAGCAACGTCATTACAGCGAGGGCTGGTCGGCGGCGCGCCCATTTCAGGACTGCCCCGACAATTCCGGCACGCCGAGCTCGGATGGGCTCATAGTTCAGAAATCGGGATAGTTCCTGCTCCAGTTCTTCGGCCGTCTGGTATCGTTGCCGAGGCTCTTTTTCCAGGCACTTGAGGATGATTGTCTGTAAATCGCGGTCGATAGCTGATGCGCATTCGGCCGGGATTCTGACTTCCTGGTGCAGGACTTTGCTAATAACTTCGGAAGTTGACCCTTCAAAAGGCAGCCTACCACAGACCATTCGGAAGAGTACGGCCCCCAGGCTGTAGAGATCGCTTCGGGGATCCGCCTGCCATCCTCGCCCGTCGGCCTGTTCCGGAGGCATGAATGCAGGTGTTCCGATCAGATCGCCTTCGTGCGTCAGTTGAATGCTGCTGTCGGAATGCATGGCCAGTCCGAAATCCAGTAACAATGGTACGCCATTTTCAATCATGATATTCGCGGGCTTGATATCACGATGGATGATGCCGAGTTGATGTACGGATTTCAGAGCGGATGCAAGTTGACGCACTATTTCCGTTGCTTCCCTCGCAGAAATCGTGGTTCGCTTCAGAGAGTCGGCCAGGGTGTCTCCGTCGACAAAATGCGTGGCAATGAAATCATGCGAATCAATCGTTCCTGTTTCGAAAACAGGGACGATGTTCGGGTGCCGGATCGAGGCAATCGCCTGAGCTTCACGCTGGAGACGCATCCGGATTTCAGGACGAATTTCAGCGGAATGCCTGAGGATTTTCAGCGCGATGCTGCGTTTCAGGCGAGAGTCCGTTGCAAGATAGACTGTGGCAAAACTGCCCGATGCAATGAAACGAGAAATGGTGTACGGGCCGAGCTGAGCCCCGGGCTGTAATTGTGCGGGCGGAATCGGCTGAGTTCTGACCAGCGTCCCATCAGAACTCAGCTTGTTCAGAATATCTCTGGCCGTGCTGTCTGCCGCAAATCGGCTCTCCAGTTCTGTTGTATCCGGCAGGGTTCCGTACCTGTTGCGTACCTGGAATTCGTGGCGGAGCAGTTCATCACGAACGGCTGTGGTGGTTCTCAATTGGGGATACGTTTGAAAGTAATATTCGACAGAGTTCGCAAGTGATCGACGGCATCGGTGTTCAAAGTCGATCATGACCAGTTCAGTCAGAAGGTCGATATCCGGTTCGTGAGTGACGCCGTCAGGGTCGAGGGACCCTGCGAAATCTTCCAGTATCGGGACGGCAGTGGCCCGGTCACAATTGGCCTCGAAGTCGTGGGTATCTGAATCGCAGGTGGCCCAGGCGTCTTCAAAGGCAAGCAGGATTGGTTCATGTTGTTGCCAGTTGTCGAGCTTCATTTGACTGCCTGACTCTTGTCCTTCAATGGGTCGCGGCGTGGCTGGCTCCGGATCAGTCCGCTGGGTTAGTCGTCACGACAGGCTTCGCTGGAAGTGTCGTCCTCGATGCATTCGGATGCCAGCTTTCGTACAACGGCTAATGCCCGATCGACCGTCCGGGACGACACGCCAACTTTTTCGGCAATTTCATCGATGGAATAGTCTTCCATTCGCAGGCGGAGAATTTCGCGATGTTTTTCCGGCAACTGAGCCAGAATCTGGTCAAGCAGCTCCATCATCAGAAGAAGTGACGACGCGGTGGGATCTTCCCCTGCCTTTTGCTGGCTCACGTCTGCAACGAACATTTCTTTTTGCACATCCCGTTCCTGCTGGTGATGGTGCCGAATCGTTCGCTGTACTTTCTTCCAGGTGATTGCCGCCAGCAAACGCCAGACATCCGATTCCTGCTCGAATCGAAAACGACCGGCTTCATGTCGGGAAAAGAAACTCTTGAAGACGGACTGGACGATGTCTTCCGGGTCGACTCGCTGCTGAATGCGCGCCGGCAGCCGTGAACGAGCGAGTCGCAGAAGTCGGTCCGCAAATTCATCCACAGCCGTCGCTTCGTACCCGTCGCGGCGGTGGATGATGTTCTCCAGCCAGACTGATTCTTCGGTTTGTTTCATGGTCCTGATTCTCACGCGCAGCGATGCGGTTGCCGTGCAGTCTACAGCGCGTGTTGACCTGAATCGGTCAGATTTGCCAGGAAAAGTGGGATTGGCTGACGTCCTGCGCGGCTGGACCGGCATTCACAGACGCCAATGGTCACAGCGAGCCGTTGGTCTTGTCGCATCTGATGAAACGTCGTCCGTCCGACTGGCGGGAGGGCGTGATTCGATCAGCGGGCTGTCGCGCTCGTTGATTCTTCACAAACTGAAAGGGCCAAAATACTTATGTCCAATCGATTTTCGATCCTGCTGGTGATTCCCGTCATTGTTGTCATGAGTCAGTCTGGCCCTGAATCGTTCGGCGACATTTTCACGGTTTCAGATGCGGATTTTTCCGGAGGTGTTTACGACTTCCAGTACTTCAGTCACACAAACAAGGCCTACGTGAACGGGGTTGAGATTGCCTTTGGTTCGCTCGTGATGACGAACACCGGGTTCAGCGGACCCGCGAAAGAGGGGGATGCGAACTATTGGTACGCCAATGGATACTTCAATGCGACACAGCTGGCCGGCGATGTGACACTGGGATGGGATTTGTCGGCCGTGACTTCGAAACTGCAACAGGTGGAGCTTCTGACCAACGCGGCGTTGTTTCAGTTCAACCCCTGGACGCCGCACGCCTTCGAAGACAAGTTGTTTGGCGAAATCGCGACACCGAATGCATTCGGAACTGGTGCATACACGCGCTACTTCGAATACGAAGGAAACAACAATACGGCGACAACCACCAACTACACCCTCCTACAGGATGTGACTTCCAGTCTTGCGACATCGTGGCTGAGCGATCCTGAGTTGTTTGAATTGCGACTCGGATATGAACAACACGCGATTGACGCAGCTCACCCCAATATTCCCGGCAAGCATCTGGAGATCTTTCGCAATAACACGTCAGCGGCCAACCCGTCGTTTCAGTTTCGGCTAACGGCTGCCAGCACCGCTGCAGTGCCGGAACCATCGTCGGCAATTGCTTTGACCGTGATTGGCTTGACAGCCCTGGCACGCAGACGTCGAAACCTGCCAGCTTGTGTGGGTTAGCACGTCACGATGTGGTCTCGGTTGTTCGAGCGATTGAACAATTCTGTGGTTTTGTCGTTTGTGTTTCCTTCATCTGGTCTTGTTTGAATCCTGCAGAATCTGAGGGCTGGTCATGTTGTTTCATTCTCTGCGACAGTTGGTTTCTCGTTCGCTGGGCAATTCACGGTCAAGGTGTTCGAGTTCACGAAGTTCAAATTCATGGCGGCGGACTTCGATCCAATCAGGTCTGGAATCGCTGGAACCGCGGGCGCTGCTCAGCAGTGTGAGCGTTTCCGGCAACTCGCTCAGTTTTGTCGCTGACGCTGGTGAGATGAATACCGTGACGATCTCCGAGTCCGGAGGCGTCATTACCATTATCGACACCACCTCTGTGATTACGCCGGGTGCGGGAGTGACTTCGGTGAACTCCAACGAAGTGACGATTCCGGTCACAGGGCTGGTTGTGATCGGCGTGAATCTTGGTGATCTGGACGATGTGCTGGACATGTCGGCAGTTAGTCAGGTCGGCAGTCTGAGGCGTACCTCTCTGTCTGGTGGAGACGGAAATGACACGATCATCGGCAGCGATCTGAATGACAGCTTCACCGAAAGTCCCGGAAGCGATTCAATTGACGGGCGAGGGGCGATCGACGTCGATCAGTGGCTGGTCAATTCTGATTTCGATATGACGATGACTGACGCCGGGCTCATGATCGGAACCGATTTCGACACCTTCGCCAACATTGAATTTGTAAGTCTCGGGGGACTTTCCGGTGACAACATAATTGATGCGTCGGCAGTGACCGCGGCCAGCGGCATCACGAATGGCATGTATATGAACGGCCGTGATGGAAATGATACTTTGATTGGTGCCGCAGGCGTACGGAACAACTTTCAGGATTTTGTTGGAAACAATTCGTTTGTCGGTGGTGCTCTGCTCGACAGCGTGCCTGCGTTTCAGGATGAAGACATGATCCTGACGGACTTTACGTTCACCGTTGGGACAAGCGTCAATACCCATGTCGGTATCGAGAGCTTCGATATGCGTGGAGGTGTCAGTGGTAACGTTATCGATGCATCCGCCATCACAGCGGCTGGCGATGTTACGACTGTGCAAATCATTGGCGGTCCCGGAGATGATCTGCTTCGCGGCAGCTATCTGAACGACATCATTCGAGATACGGGTGGCTCGAATGTTCTGGATGGACTGGGTGGCACAGATATTCTGATTGTATTTGGCGACACGGATCAGGTGTTGACAAACAGCACGCTTTCACTTGACGGGGTGGTCAGTACCCATGCCAACTTTGAAGACGTGCGGCTTCAGGGAGGTGCAGGAGACAATACCCTGGACTCGAGTGCAGTTACAGCGGCGTCTGGCATCAATGTTGTTTTCCTGACAGGCCTGGCGGGGAATGACGTGTTGCTGGGGGGCGAACTCAACGAGGTCTTTGCCGACAATGATGGCAACAATACGATCGACGCGGGTGGCGGCTTTGATCGCTTTACGGCAACCGGGGACGTCGATATGACAGCCATCGATGGCACGTTGTTCGTCGGCCCTTACGTCAATACGATTTCGAATGTGGAAGACCTGCGGATGACGGGTGGCGCGGGAGCCAACGTCATTGATTCGTCCGCTTTGACGGCGGCTAGTGGCGTCACCTTAAACGTAATTTCTTCGCTTGGCGGAAACGACACAATTCGTCCCTCTGGCGACACCGGGATCAATTCAAACCTGAATGGTGGTGATGGAGCTGCCTCGGGGATCGACACGCTGGATCTTTCAAGGTTCCCCGTCACGCCGAACGTCAACATAGCCGGGCCCGGCACGTCCGACGGTTCGCGTGGCAATGTTGGATCAAATATCAGTTTCAATAACATGAATCTGTTCACCTTGCCGCCGGAATACGATTTCATGGCTGCAACTTATGCTGTCGTGGAAGGTGATTCGCCGAATACAACCAACGTCGTTCAGGTCACTCGATCTGTGAATACGACGATCGCGTCATCGGTCGATGTTGTGCTGACCGGCGGCACCGCTGTGGCTGGCGACGACTTCACTGTTGGACCAATCACCGTAAACTTTCTTCCCGGAGAAGTGACGAAGTTTGTCCCAATTGAATTGCTGGGCGACAGTGATATCGAAGCGGACGAAACGGTCTTGCTGTCATTCACGAATGGCATTTCCGGGGCTGCCAATGCCACGGCTGTGCTGACCATTCTGAACGATGACGATGAGATCAATACGGCTCCGGAGATCATCACCGTCACGACCGACGCCACGATGGCCGACAAAGCGTTGCCGGGCGAAACCGTTGCGTTGACCGCAACCTTCACCGATTCGGATGCCGGTGATACCCATAGCGCCACGATCGACTGGGGGGACGGGACAACTTCGGCTGGCGCTGTGAATCAACTCACGGGAGTTGTGACGGGCAATCATCAGTATTCTACGGGCGGATTGTTTAGGGTCACCGTGCAGATCACGGACCTGGCCGACCAATCTGATTCGGGTTCGACAACGTCGATTGTGACCGGAGTTCGTGTCACGGCTGACGGTGTTCTGGAAATCATCGGGACATCCGGCAAGGACATAGTGAATGTTCAGGAGACCGGTCGGCGTCGACGCCGAAACTCGGATTCTGTTCAGGTGGTTGCCAATTTCGATGTCCAACGCGGTCACGGAGGTTCAGATGGCGGCTCTGACGGTGGCCGCGATCGCGGGGCGGAAGTGTTTCGCTTCGATGCCGATTCGGTCACTTCCATTCACATCGTGCTTTGCGAAGGCGATGATCAAGCCACGATCGGCAGCGGCGGCAGCGATGGGGGATCGGATTGCGGCAGTGATGGCGGCTCCGACCGAGACCTCGACATTCCGGCTTTGATCGAAGGTGGAGGCGGTGATGATCGGCTGACGGGTGGTCGAGCAGCTGACATTCTGATCGGCGGGCTGGGCAACGATCGAATCAGTGGAGGCAGCGGCGACGATATCATTCTGGGTGGTGACGGCAAAGATGATCTTCGGGGAGGTAACGGCAATGATCTGATGGTTTCAGACGCCTGGGCCTACGATGCGGTTCTCGACGCACTGGATGCTGTTCATCAGGAATGGACTGACGGTAGCCTGACCTATGAACAAAAACGGGACCATTTGACCGGAACGACAGCGGGGGGGCATAACGGAGCGTATCTCTTCAACAGCATGACGCTGGCGACCGACGGAGAACGTGACACCATCCGCGGTGATCGGGGGCGTGACCTGTTCTTTGCGTTCTCGCACGATCGCGTGAAGGATAAGAAGCACGACGAAGATCTGTTTGCAAACGGGTGAACCGGAGTTCCCGGCCTGCAGCAGGCAGATAATTGGCTGGCGACTCTGCAATCTCAGGCGCGAGTTTGCAGCGGTGTCTGCCCGAACTGAACCTGACTGACTGTCGATTGCGGTCATGCAAGGGGCTGCAAACTGTTTCCGGATTCTCGCCTGCGCCAATAGAAGCCTGCGCAGGTCAGACCAATCAGTAACAGCACAATCGAACCTGGTTCCGGTACGACTGGAGAATCCGGTAACGTTCCTCCAGTTGCCGGAACGCAGACTTCGTTTTCGGGCAATTCTTCATCAACGGTGGGATCGGGGATGCTCGGTTTCGGCTGCTGAATGACAACCAATCCACCAGTTTCGCACTGACCGGGTTCCGCGGGCGGCGTGGGGTCCTGGGGAACAGTGTTCGACCGGATTCCAAAATTCCGAACTTCGGCAGATTGAATTGAACTGGAACCGCTATGTGTTTGCGAATCGCGCTGTGTTTGCGAATCGCCTTCAGTTGGAATGGTGACGTTTGTCTTTGATCCTGCGTCGTTGGAGTCGACTGAAGGAATTGTGGAAGACGTACCGCTACGACTGACAGAACCGCCGCCGGAACCTCCACCGCCCGCGAAGCCACCGGCTCCGGAACCACTGGACTGAGCTGACCAGCCCCCAAGTCTGCTGCCGGAACTACCTGAGGACATTCCGCCCGACAGGCCTCCCGATGTGCCTCCAGCGATGATTCCGGAGCCAGAAGAAGACCCTCCAATGGCCGCGCTACCAAGTGCGGGAACTGAGCTGCTGGTTCCGCCACCAGTTCTTAAACGGTCAGTAGTCACGCGCTGGGTTTGCGAATCGATTGATCCAACAGCTGGATCGTCATTCAGCCGAAGTTCTCCGCCTGACTCTTCCTGCCGGATCGATTCCGATCGGTTTGTTGGCCACTGAGGAACGCTGTCGGTCGCCTGCCCGCTGAACGGGTCACGATACATTGCTCTGCCAAACGGGCTGCGATCGATCGTGACGGCTGGTGTGGACGGCCCGCAGCAATCGCAGGGACATTGACCCACAGCAGCGCGGACTGGCATCAGCGAAGCACTCGCAGCGGTCAAAAGGTGGATGATCAGACGATACCAGTCGCGAGCGGGTTTTTTCTTTGTATTCATATCAGGCGAAACGGCATCGATTGAGAAGGGTTTCATCAGTTCGTGTCTCGGCGAAATTGATTCAGGCATGAGGAGCAGACTGGTTTTCAGGACCATGCCATCCTGAAAGTTAGTGCGCCGGATGCAGGGATGCGTTGGGCGCTATTGATTTTTCGCCTCATGCCTTACCGCTTTGCGACTGGTAGTGGTTGACTCGATTGTTCTCAATCTGAGAGCAGAGAAAGCAGCGCCCTGCCTGCGTGATCGCTACAAACCGCGCACTCAAAGGGTGATTGCTGCGCCAGAGTGAATTCCCTTACAGGCACAGTCCACGTTGCCGTGTGTGACGTAGTTTTTTCGCATCACTTCAGGAGATCTTTGCGGAGTACTCGACATGCAGAATCGCGAGACGAGGCCGACAGTCTGGCAATGCCCGGACTGGCCGCTGCGCGCGACGGTGTCTTTGGTTTTCGCTGCAACAGTGGCGTTTGCTTTCCGGGATTTCCTGGCCGAATGTGTTTCCAGGTGGGCGACCGAACCCCAGTACTCTCACGGTTACCTTATCCCTTTTATGTCAGTGGGTCTTGGCTGGTTTCGCCGGGATCGAGTGCTGGCGGGACTGGCGCGAAGTTCGTTCTGGGGATTGTTTCTGCTGATTCCCGGCGCTGGAATGCATCTGCTTGCCAACTACATGTACTTCGCTCCACTGGACGGGCTGGCACTTCTTTTTGTGCTGGTGGGCGGCGTTCTTCTGATATGGGGACGGCGGCTGTTTGTGGGAATCTGGCCTGCGGTTTTGTTCCCTGGCTTTATGATGCCGCTGCCTTATGAACTCGAACACGCGATGTCTGCCCCACTCCAAATGCTGGGTGCCAGCGAAGCTGCGTTTTACATTCAGACTTGCGGCATTCCTGCCATTGCTCAGGGAAATACCATTCTGATGGGTGATACGCAGCTGGGTGTCGAAGAAGCCTGCAGCGGATTACGCATGCTGATGGTATTCACGGCAATCTCCGTTTCAGTTGTCATTCTCAGCAAGCGACCGCGATGGGAACGAATGGTCATCCTGTTCAGTGCAGTGCCGATTGCTCTGATCTGCAACATCGCTCGGATTGTCGCAACAGCCATCGCCCATCATTACCTCGGACAGCAGACGGCAGATCTCGTCTTTCATGATCTGAGTGGCTGGTTGATGATTCCCATGGGGCTGGGATTGCTGTTGGCAGCCATGAAAACCTTCGACTGGTTGTTTGTTGAAGTCAGGAACCAGTCACCGGCGCTGGGCATCACGGGAGTCTCAGCATGAACGCAGCGACGCTTTCTGCGCAGTCAACTTCGCCAATTGCTTCACCGTCGTCGATCCCTGCAACCGGGGGCAGCGCTGATGGATTCGCTGCAGGGATACCATCAGCCATTGAGACAGCTCCTGTCAGAGAATTCCTGCTGCTGGGGTCTGGAATCGTTATCGTCCTTGCCTGCGCGATTGCAGATTATGTTCTCAAAGCGCAAACCAGCGATCCATTCTATCTGCAGCAGGCTGCCGAACGCATTCAGAACCTTCCGGCAACGATTGGTGACTGGACTTCGACTGACGGCGAAATCAGTGATCGTGAAAAGAGGCTCGCCGATATCGAAGGTTCTCTGCGGCGCGAATATCGACACCGATCGACAGGCTACAGCGTCATGCTTACGATCATCAGCGGTAAAGCCGGTCCGATGACGGTCCATCCGCCAACAGCCTGCTTTCAGGGAATTGGATATTCCATCCGGAGTGTTCCGACAGTTGCCGTGGTTCGGGATGCGACCGGCACCTCATCAGAACTCAATCGCGCTTCCTTCTCCCGCGAAGAAAACGATCTTTCAGAAGTCGTGCGTGTCTTCTGGGGATGGAGCTCCGATGGTAACTGGCAATCGCCTGCGAACCCTCGTTTTGCTTTCCGTGGTCAGACTGGGCTTTACAAGCTTTATGTGGTGGACCGATCGAGTGGCGGATCAAACGACCTGCAACAAGCCGAAGCCTTTCTGCACGATGCCCTGCCGGTTATCCGTGAAACGCTGGGAGCTGATTAAATCATGGCAGATACGTGTACCTACACGGTCCGAAGGACTTTAAATCCCCGAGCAGCCATTATTCTGGTCTGCCTGATGTTCGGGGCCACGATTGCGGTGCGAAAAATCCATGGTCGTCAGTTCGGAAAGACGGTCACGTTCTTACGCGAATCCGCCATGAAAGCTGTTGACGCCCGGGATTACCCGCGCGCGGCGAATCTTCTGAATCAGTATTTGTCAATGCGTCATTCGGACATCGAAGCCCGTGAAACATTGTCGACGATTCTGCAGGACGAAATCGGAACTCTGGCGGCGCTTCAAGGTGCGTTCCGAATCAATGAAGACCTGCTTCGCGACAATGTGCCACAGTCTGACCTTCGCATGCGGCAGGCCCGTCTGGCGATGAAACTGCGAAAATTATCGGACGCGGATGCTCACCTGCATGTCCTGCAGTCGGCTGAGCCAAACTCAGCGGAAGTCTGGACCATGTCCGGTGAAGTGGCCATCGCGCTGCGGCAGTACGATAGGGCGGACCGGTTCCTGCAGACGGCAATCGGCTGTGACAAACCGTTGCCGCGTTCGTTTTCGCTGCTGAACGAAGTCTCGCGCATTCGCAATGCCGACTTCGAAGACGTCCGGGAAGCACGCGAACGTCTGAATTTGATGATTAAGCGTTGCCAGTCCCCTGAAGCGTTTGCTCTGCGCGCGGCATGGTTGCTTGAACACGGCGAGGTGGACGCGGCCGCCGCTGATCTCTGGTCCGGACTTCGCATAGACGCAGCTCATCTTCAATTGAATCAGCTGCTTGTTCATGTCTGCCAGCTGGCCGAGGATCGTCGGGGCGAACACGACAGCGAACTCATCGCCGCCGCCGCCCGACACTTTGAAAGTTGCCTGAAATTAAATCCGGGCCAGCCGCGGTTTGTCATGAATCTCGCCACGGTGCAGTGGATGGATGGTGATCGCAGCAGGACCATTGGCACACTGGAAGACGGCATCCGCAATATGCCGCGCGTTTTTGCGCTCCATCGTCTTCTGGTTGAATACCTGCTAAATGACGGGCAGATTGCGAAAGCCAGAAACGTCATGCGTCAGTTGCCCGTTGGAGCACTTCCTCGTTCCGACATCGCCTATTTGCAGGGGCGGGTTCTTATGTCGGAAGGCCAGTGGAAGGAAGCAGAGTCGCTGCTGGACCAGGCAGTTTCATTCGCTGATAAGTCGTCTTCGACACTCACACGGGCAAGACTGGCTCTCGCCATCGCAAAACGTAACAGCGGACGTGAACTGTCGACGATGGATGTTTACCGAACGGTGCTGACAGACCGACCGGACTCAATTGATGGACGCCTTGGCAAAGCTGCCGCACTGGTCAGTTCAAATCAGACGGAACTGGCGATTGCAGAGTACAAACAGCTGCTTCATGTGCCGGGCGTGGCGCCTTACCTTGCCAGCATGATGATTGAATACAACCTGCAGCGTCCCGCTGGTCTGCGTCAATGGGACGATGTTCAGGCACTGATCAGCGATCAGGCTGCCGTTATCACCGATCCTCTGCAGCGAGCGCTGCTTCAGGCTGATTTTCAAATGGCCACCGGCAATATTACGGCGGCTCTGCGATTACTGGATCAGATGTCCGTTCAGTTTCAGAACAGTCCGGAAATGTCGGCTGCATTGGCACGCATTGATGGCGCTTTGAATTCGACACTGCAGGACCGATTGCGTTCGATTCTCAAAGATTCACCCGCCAATCCCGAAGCGCACGCTGCTTTGATCCGACTCCAGCTGGCTCAGGGCGAAACAGATGCCGTCGAACAATGGATGAAGGATCTTGTGGCGGGCAGGATGGCTCGCGGTATACAGGGAGATCAGGCAAAGTTGATTCTGGTTCGCGCTCTTCAGCTGGCCACACTGTGGGAGACGCGTCGTTCGATGAATCATCCGCATCATCTGGTCCGGAATGCAGAGATCAAAGGATGGCTTAACGAGCGAGCGATTCAGTTGAGTCAGGAATTGACAGAACGCATGCGAGACAACGAACCTCTTCTGGTTCGACAGCTGGCATCAGCCGGACGCGTCAACGAAGCGGTCGACATTATTCGGCGATCCGCTCAGCAATCCCCCGTCCGGTGCGCCCTGAACTGCCTGGAATATGTACGCTTTCAAAGCGATCGCGAACAGGCCGTTGTATTCGCAGGTGATCAGATGATGAACCTGATTACACGGGAACCAGGCAATATGACTCTTCGTACACTGTACGCCGAGATCCTGTTGTATGACGATCAGACTGAAGCCGCGCTTCAGGTACTTCAGCCGGTGGTGGCTCACGACGAAACACAGGTCTTCGCGATGGCTCGCCTTGCGTGGATCTATGCAGGGCAAATGGAACAGACGGTCGCTGCGGTATCGGGGACGGATGGAGTGACGGGGACGGATGGAAAGACGGCAGCTGCCCTGGTTCAGAGAGCCCTCCGTTTCGATCCGCAAAACACCACCCTTCAGACATCTGAAATGCGAGTGCTGCTGGCAAGCGGGGATGATCAGCAGGTTGTCAACATTGGCGAACGGCTCACGCGCAGCGATTCCATTCCCAGCGCGGCATTCGTCTACTATGCGATTGCACTTCGCAGGCTGAACCGCATCGAAGAAGCTCGCATTACTGCTCTGATGGCCCGCGAACAAGCCGACAGCGACCCGCTTCTGCCAGCAGACAAACGTCTTCTGGAATCCGTTCTGCAGTCGCTGGACGCCCGTTCCACGGCCATCGTGAACTGAATTGCCTCGGCGGGCTTGCGAGCCTCAGGTTGTTTCCAGCGTGAGTCGTGGCTGTTTTCTCATCCGTTGCCTACTATGCCTGAGCAACCAGCATGAAACCTGTGTTTCCAGGTGCTGGGTTTCCATCTGTTCGGATTCGCTTCAGGAGAGGCATTTGTGGTTGATATCACCGTAATTCTGACTGTCAAATCGAGCGATGATGTCGAAAAGGTTCGACAGTTACTGGTTCAGCAGGCGATTCTTTCCCGCCAGGAACCCGGCTGTGAACGCTTTGAAGTTTACGAAAGCAGTTCCACTGAACGGACATTTATTCTGATCGAGCGATGGGTGAATCAGGACGCTCTGGATGTTCATCGTACGGCCCATGCATTCACAACAGTGTATGCCCCGCAGGTGCTGCCGTTGGTCGACCGGGTTCCCTATGTTTGTTCGCGCGTTGAGTAGTCCCGGAATCGCCCGACGACTTTCTGACCGAGGTTCACAGAATGTCACGCCCTTTGGGTCTCAGGTTCAGTCTGAACTGAACTGAAAGCCTGTTGAAAAACGGGACTGGCTCGAGCAGGAGACCTTAAAATATGATGGTTTCCAGTCG
This sequence comes from Planctomycetaceae bacterium, assembly GCA_041398825.1. NCBI lineage: Bacteria > Pseudomonadati > Planctomycetota > Planctomycetia > Planctomycetales > Planctomycetaceae > Planctomycetaceae bacterium. The sequence goes on from JAWKTX010000002.1 coordinate 164,346, forward strand.
CCCTGAGTGCTTGCCCCGGTTCTTCAACGGACAGCTAAGACGAACCACTTTCTTTTTCTTTGACCACGGCAGAATTTGTCAGCTTACGAACTCGAGGACGCCGTTTCGCCTGCGCTTTTTGGGGAACCATGTCCCGCATGGCATCCAGTTTTCCAAAGCACAATAAACGGTCATGCGCTTCGAAGGTGCGGCTGATTTTGGGATTCGGGATGACGCTGGTTCCGCGATAAAGTGTCAGGACATTGATATCCAGCTCTCTGAGTCCCGATTCAGCGATGGTCCGCCCGATGTATTCAGAGCCTTCGGGTATATGGAGTTCGGCAACTCCATAACCCCGACTGACGGTCAGCCGCTGACGCACATCCAGCTCGGGAAAGTCGACCTGCGCGGCGATATACTCGATGATTGCCCCCGCGATATCCAGCCTGGTAGCTTGTTCAATTCCTTCAAGGCCAGGCGAAGAGTTCACCTCCATCACCTGTGGCCCATCCTTGCCTTCCAGCATGTCCACTCCGCCAATTCGCAGCCCCATAATCTGTGCTGCGCGGACCGCAGTTTCCTGATATTCTTCGGGCAACTGAACTGCTTCGACTGAACCACCACGATGCACGTTGCTTCGGAATTCGTCGCCCCTGGCAACGCGTCGCATCGCCGCTACGACGCGGTCTCCGACAACGATAGCGCGGATGTCGCGCCCTTTGCTTTCGGCGACAAATCTCTGTATCAAAACGTTTTGTCGGGTACTCTGGAGCGTTTCAACGATGGCTTCTGCCACTTTGGTTGTTTCTGCCAGAATAACGCCGATCCCCTGAGTTCCTTCCAGCAGTTTGATAACAACAGGAGCCCCGCCCACGCGTTCAATCGCGGGCAGGACATCTGCGCGATTACGTGCAAAAGTTGTATCCGGAATTCCGATATGGTGGCGTGCCAGAATCTGAAAACTTCGAAGCTTATCTCTTGAATTACTGATGCCCGCCGATGAATTACCGCAGAAAACGTCCATCTGCTCGAACTGCCTGACAACGGCCGTGCCAAAGTAGGTGATGGATGCGCCGATGCGGGGCAAAGCTGCGTCGAACCGGCCGAGCGGTTTGCCTTTGAAGGTCAGTGATGGCTCTCCGGCTTTCAGATCGATGGAGAATCGCAGGGTGTCGAATACGCGAACGGAATGACCACGCACAACCGCTGCCTCACGCAGGCGGCGAGTGCTGTAGCATCTGTGACTCCGCGACAAAATGGCGAGTTTCATGAAACGATTTCTAAAGACAAGTCAGTATCTGATCAGGCAGAATCAAGCAAGGACGAGTAAACTGTGTATCGCTGTCAGCGTACTGGCGATTGAGAGCCGGATCTTTCGAAACTTCGAACAGGGGCATCAGGTGTAGGTGGACGTGAGAAAAGGAATCGACCGAATGGCTGCCTGTATTGGGAAGAATCTGCCTGCATTCATCATCAGAACCGAACAAACTCATGCTGACATGTTCACGGATGAACTCAAACCGGAGATCCCCAACTTCGTACGCTTTTCACCTCATTCTCGTTCCTGCGCGTCGTACCATTCTTCTGGCGGGCCGAGTTTCACGATCCTTCATAAGCCCCGGACAATGGCTATAATCGATTCGGTGGATCCACAGTCGACCAACAAAAGACATTTGTGCCGGAATGGCTGATGAACAGCAGGACGACATGTCAGATTGCGAGACGCGAGTGAGGCTCAGGGAGTTACCAGACAATGACCGACAGGAAGCGGCGCCGGCGAATCATCGGTTGGCGTGAATGGGTCGCACTGCCCGATCTTGGGATTCGTCAGATCAAGGCAAAGGTTGATACTGGAGCAAGATCGTCGGCCATTCATGCCTCGGAACTGGAACGCTTTGAAGTTGATGGGAAGCCATGGATTCGATTTCAGGTCTTTCCGCAGCAAACCCACGACGACGCTGGTACAACTGCCTCGGCCCCGATTCTTGACGAACGTTTAGTACGCAGTTCAAGTGGGCGAGCTTCATTGCGCATTGTGATCGCGACGACTGTGGTCATTAACAGGCGGTCACACAGAATCGAAGTCACTCTGGCTAACCGACGTTTAATGGGGTTCCGAATGCTTCTTGGGAGAGAGGCTATTCGAGGGCGTTACCTTGTGGATTCCAGTCAGTCCTTTCTGACTCACCTGAACCTGACAGATTCAGGCACCGAATCCGAACCGGGAGGATCTGCTAAGAATCTTCCCGATCAACAGTCGCACTGACGGCGTTCTGATTGGTCTGAAAGACATCCTTCACGCGGCGCGGGAAGATGATGAATCTTTGCCAGCCACCGGTTGATCGTCAGGGCTCAGGGGAAGCGTAGCTTCTGCGCACGACTCCCTCCGTGCAGATTCCATTCGATCCGCTTCGTCGGCTGCTTTCCGAAGCGATTCCTGTCGTTGCTTTTTCCGGCGGCTGAACTGGTTCGCAAAATCGATCAGTCCCGGTGCAAATCGTTTGAGTTGGAACAGAGCATGAGCCACAGGAGTAATCAGTACCTGCCGTTTGTTGCGCTCGATCGCTCGGATGGTCACTGATGCGACGCGATCCGGCGTCGTACTCATCCATGCCGGAGGTGTCGGGACGGGCCGATCCGGCTTCGGGCTGGCTGCAGATGAATAAAGCGGTGTGAGAACAGGACCTGGACAAATGGCTGTCACTCCGAGACCGTGTCGTCCGAATTCTGCTCGCAACGATTCCGTGAAACCAATCAATCCGTATTTGCTGGTGTGATAACCAGCAAATCGGCCGCCAGCGACAAGTCCGGAAATGCTGCACATATTGACGAGGTGTGTGTCCGGCCGGGAAAGGAGCATTGGCAAAAGTCGATTTGTGATTCGAAGTGGGGACAGCAGGTTAATATTCATTAGCCAGTCCCATTGCTGCTGCGTCATCAGATCCGTCGGCCCGTAATAGGCGACGCCTGCATTGTTTATCAGTAGATCCAGCTTTGAGTTGTGGGTACAGAATCGATCCAGCATCGAATCGACAGAGTCGGCCTCAGACAAATCACACGGATAGATGCGGACATTCGTTCCGGCTTTTCGTAATTCTTTTTGAACCGATTGCAAACCGTCTTCGTTGACGTCAATCAGCGACAGCTGACAGCCTCGGGCAGAAAGTTGCACGGCAAGTTGTCGCCCGATCCCGGAAGCGGCTCCGGTAAGAAAAACGTGTTTTCCATCAAAATTTCGCATATCCAGTCCTTTGGCGCTCGGGCAGGCGGCCCTCGTGGCAACTTTGCGTAGAGCAGTTTTCAGCCAGCTTTTAACAGATTTCTTCAGAAAAGTGCATACGTTTTTTACGGACCAGCGCGGCCCAAACAGGTTGCTGCTGCGTTGTTCTTCGTCGCACGATGCTCTGGGCTCTTTTCAGCCAGCATTTTCTGCACGAGTGAAAAACGAAATCTGTAACTTTTCCAGCCAGGAACCGCTCTTAATCGACGAACAGCCTCCCCATCGTCAGTTCCGTTTTCAGGCTTTTCGAGTTTGCGGTACTGAGACGACTTCAGACAACGATCCCATGCATTCAAACATCAATCGACATTGTGCAACGAATCGACAATCAGCTTTGTCACGGTACGCCTTCTTCCGTCGATGGCAGATGGTCACCATCTGCCTGCTGGTAATCGGTTCAGCAGGTTTCGCAACTGCGTGGTCCGGCCGGTCGGCACAGGCTCAATCCGGACCTGTTGTCGAACTGAGCAGCACGCGTGAAAGCCTGAGCCTTAAAGAGGAAAGTAACAGCTTACTTGAGGTGGACGCTGACAGCGACAACGCCACACCCTTCGAATTGGCGATGATTCAGTTCAACCTGTTCGACGAAATCAGACAAATCGACAACGAGTCCCTCGCACCGTTTCTTTACGGCACCTCAGCGTTCCCTGAAATGGAGTTCAAACTGCTTGTCCATTCTGTTGTCAACGATCCGTTCGATGACCGAGAGAATCGCATGCTCCACGTCGCAGTGCGATCCGGCAATGAACTTTATGCGTGGCTGCTGATGCAATGCGGTGCCGACCCGTTTCTTTTGAACGATGCCAGAGAGACGGCGTTCGAGGCAGGCTTCAGTGTACCAACCCCGTTTGCTCAGGAAGCTCGCGACCAGGTCTTTGCTGCCCTTCGGGATCGCAACGCGGATGATGCCGTTCGTACAGCGATGCGACCCGATGATCGTCGACCTCGTCTGGACGAATTTCAGCGGACTGCCGAAGCCGAACAGAGCTCGACAACGGATACCTGAACTATTGTCTCCGCGCGATCAGGTCCGGGGGTGATTGAGAACCCCGGTTTCCGATCTGAGTTTAGAGTTTGTGTGAATGAGCTCGAACTCTTCCCTTCACCTTTGCACGCGCAACGCCGATGATTCTCCCCAAGTTGTGGTGATTTCACAGATACGCCACAGCACAAGAATCTCGAAGTTTTTCGGGCTTCGTCACACAGGTTGGGTTTCGACAGACAGGTCGGGTTTCGTTAAACAGATGATAGGGAGTCGTCGGTGTGCAACCTCCGGGACAGTCACGAACAGGACGGCGAGGCAGGCCGTGACGCTCGGCAGTCTGAAGACGAACGTGCAGAGTTGTCGGTTCACGTTCTTAGATGGCCATCATTTTGCGTTGTGGCGTTAATCCGGGCCTACCAGAGACTGTTAAGTCCATTGCTGGGTAAAAGGTGTCGTTTTCAACCGACGTGCAGCCAATATGGCATTCTTGCCGTTGAAAAATATGGCTGCATCCCGGGCCTCTGGAAGACGATCTGCCGCATCAGCCGCTGTCATCCCTGGAATCAGGGAGGCTACGACCCTCCGTGAAGTCTCCTTGCTAACGATGCAGATACCCGATGGATTTCATTCAACGGGAACGATTTGCATTCAGGCAGCCGCTACGGCGACGCGGGCCACTATTTGCCTTTGCGCATCTGCTTGCTGGCCTGGGTCAGAAAATTGCGTTCCTTCGCCGTTAAACTGGCCTCACCCTGTTCACTGATTTTCTTCAGCAGTTCATCGACCTTGTCTGCGACGTCCACTTCCGGTTGGGTCCCCGGGCTGAAGACACGAAGATTTGTTTTCGGCTTTCGACGCTGCTGCAACCGTCCGGCAAATCGATCCCACCAGCTGCTCAGGTGCATGTGCCAGCGGAAGTAAAGATAGCCAAACAGCAGGCCACCCACATGAGCCGAGTGGGCGATTGTGGATCCGCCTGAGCCACCGGTGAGCTGATCAATCATTGGATAGACATCGAATGCCACAAATGCGGCCAGCAGCCAGCGAGCTTCTACGGGGACGATTCCCATCAATAACAGGGTCTGCCTGGGGTTATACATCACAAAGAGCATGAAAACGGCGAGCACAGCGCCGGACGCACCGACAACGTGAACGTTGGTGTTCATGAAAGAGTAGAAGGCGATGGAGCACAGCCCCGCAAAGATCGCAGACGTCAGGTAAAACCAAAGGAACTCGCGATCTCCCAAACGATCCACGACCCACTGACCAAGGGAATACAGGGCCAGCATGTTCAAAGCAATGTGTGTGATCTTTCCTTCGTCGTGACAGAAAGCGTACGTGAGCACACGCCAGATTTGCCCCTGCTGAAATATTGAAGACGGAGAGGCTTCGAGAAAACTCTGAATCAGAGAAGTCCCGCCCGGTCGCCCGGTCATCAGCTGAAGGAAGTAAACCGCGACGGTGACAATGATGACTTTTGTCAACATTGACATCTGCGATCGGCGACGAGGCTGGTGTTCCCAACCGTCGTATCCTTCATCATCTCGAACGTAATCGCGGTTTTCCAATCCCATTCGAATTATCCAGCTTCCGGCTCTTTATGTGTGCAGGGCATGTTTCATGTTCAGGTTGTCGACAGAGATCCTGGTCCATCGTCGTAGCAAATGTCGCCGGTATGCCATTGCTATTGAATTGCGGACCGGTTTGTTTTCAACAGACGTTCAATGAATCGATTGCCAGAGGTTTGTCCACAGTCGAGTTCACACGGTGAAAAACGACGATGTGATTTGATTCCGATCCGCGACGCGCCCGCGGAATTTGCATAATCGCCGGAATCAATAGTAAAATTGCGGGGTATCCCGACTTACGCATTCACGGGATCGCCGTGTGCTGAGTCCACAAATTCCGACTGGACAAATGAAGAGTTCTGGCCTGTTGAGCGAACCCTGTGTGCAGAATCGGCGTCCGCCCGACGGGGCCTGCAGCAACCGGATCAATCCGATTGGTCCTCGGCAGGGCCAGCAGAGAAATCGCACACGAACACGGCGTAGTCCATGAATCCACTTCTGACAGTATAGACATGCAGAGATGGTTGCGTGGCCGGGCGTTCCGAGTCGTCTGACAGAGCGTGCTCGATCAGCTTCCTGTATCCATCCGCAGCACGGATACAGGCCCCGAGATCCAGGCGATGCGCGACGTGCCCGACGATGTTCCACCAGGGGGCAGGAATGTCCTCCCAGACGACCAGTCTTCCGCTCGGTTTGATGACTCGAATGGCTTCCTTTAGTACCGCAACAGCATCGTCATCTGTCAGATGATGAATCACGCCGGAAATGAATGCGGCGTCAAAGTCATCACCTTTGAATGTCAGCTGACGGGCGTCGCCCGTTTCGAACCGATGCTCCGGAAACTTACTCCGCGCAGCGTTTGTGTAGACAGGGGAAATGTCGATTCCAACGTACTGATTCGCTGGAAAGTGCGCCGCGTACAAACCCGTTCCGCAACCAATATCCAGCACTTTCCAGGCGACATCGCGACCTGTTGAACTCAAATGCGATTTAATAATTTGTCGATGCTGAACAAACCCTCCTTCCAGCACCCACCTGAGTGAATCGAATAGTGCAGGACGGCCAGCTAGCCAGCTGACAATGGACTTGATTGCATTCATGACAACAGCACTGCAAAGAAAGCGAATGCTCCGGTAAAAAATGCCAGCGCCAGTCCCAGTAAAGGCAACACTCGCGGTTCACGACGAAGGCCATAAAACAGACAGACAAACAGCGCTATCAGTGTCAGAGCTGTGCTGAGTCCCATGGCGACGACAATAGCCCAGGCCAACGGGTCGGAAGAGGATATTGTTTCGGCCCGACCGGTCTTCACGGTAAACTGCACGAGTGCAATCCACACCCCGTGCCCTGCCAGTTGTAAAAGGCTCAGCACAAATCCTACCAGTCCCGGGCGATTCTCTTTCTGCAGCTTCTGAAGCAGCTCTCGAATACTGGCCGGATCTTTAGATGCCTCCATTTCTGACCGTGTGTCTGTCGAGGGTTTTCCTGTCGACAATGCGCCAATTGACGCAAACCCTTTCAAAGGCCTGGCAGTTTTCTTCGAACGTGTTTTCTTTCTTCGACTCACCTTCAGGCTACTCCGATCCGCCAACTTCTTTCATCTCCAGCTGCTTCATCTTGCGATACAGATTTGATCGATGAAGCCCAAGCAGTCTTGCTGCGTCTGTCATATTATCTTTTACCTGGTGAATACTTCGGCGAATGAAGTCTCGTTGAAATTCACGTGTTGCCGCTTCCAGTCCCAGATCCAGAGACAACTGCGAAGCGTTGTTAGTTTCGGGACTCAAGATGAATGCCACGTCGTCGGCTTCAACTCGATCCCCCTGTGTCAGAAAGGCCAATCGCTCCATCAGATTCCGAAGCTCTCTGATGTTCCCGGGCCAGGCGTGGGACTGGAGTCGGCGGCGAGCCTCGGAGGAAAGTATTAAGTGAGGTCTTCTTGCCTGAGAAGAGAATCGTTTCATGAAGAATTCCGCCAGTGGAAGAATGTCCTCCGGACGCTCTCGCAGTGGTGGCAGGTCCAGCGTTACGACGCTCAGTCGGTAATACAGGTCTTCGCGGAATTTACGAGCCCTGACCGCTTCACTTAAATTTGCATTTGTGGCGGCAACGATACGGACATTCACGGGGATCTGTTGCGAACCGCCGACCCGGGTGATGACTTTCTGCTCCAGAACCCGCAATAATTTTGCCTGCCCATTCAGGCTCATGTCTCCGATCTCGTCCAGGAACAGAGTCCCGCCGTCAGCCACTTCAAACTTACCGGGACGCATTTCGCGTGCGTCGGTGAACGCACCTCGCTCGTGCCCGAATAATTCGCTTTCCAGAAGTGAATCTGTCAATGCAGCGCAATTTACGGGAACGAAGGGGCATGCCGCACGCGATCCTCCGTAATGCAATGACTGAGCAACAACTTCCTTTCCTGTTCCACTCTCACCAAGTACCAGAACCGGCAAATCGGTCGATGCAAGGCGATGAACCGTGTCCCGCAATGCGACAATCGCAGCACTTTCCCCGACGATGGAGACACCGCTTGTGACTTGTTCCGCCAACTGGCTGTGACTGCGGTGGAGCAGGTTTCGTTCCTGCAGATTTCTCAACGCAACAGCGGCCTGCGTCCCGAGTTCCTGCAGGCATTCCACATCGTCGTCATTGAACGGCCCATCTCCGTTGCGATTGATACCCTCGAAGGCACCCATGACTGTGCCGTCGGCATCGCGCAGGGGAACACAAATCAGATTGTTGGTCTTGTACTTATTGGCAACGTCCACTTCCTTGTTAAATCGGGGGTCGTTGTAAGCGTCGTCCACTCGAATCGCTTTGCCGGTCCGAAGCGTTTCACCGACGATACCTTCCTTTGCCGGCAGCCGAAGTGACGCCCCTTTCACACCGAGTGCAGGGCGAGCTTCAACTTCATTGCGTTCCCGGTCCCAAAGGAAAATGCTGCTGCGATCACAATCCAGAAGCCGCGTTGCTTCGTTGGCGATTTGTTCGAGTAACGGGGCCGTGTCTTCAGCTGATGACAATCGTGACGCAATGCTCAACGTCGATCGAAGTCGATCAACCTGTTGTCGGTTCTTCAGTTGTCGATCCGCCAGACGCAGCGAAATCGAAAGGGATCGACCGATAATCAAACCTGAATCCAGCAGGTCACCATCGGTGTGCCGCGTCGCGACGACCAGCATGTCCGCAACGGGACCACCTGTCTGCAATGGAAAGGCTCCCAGTGTCCAGTTCTGAGCTGTCGACTGCAGTCCGGCCTTATCGCGATCATAGGCCTGATCCCAGAATTCCGTCTGGCTAATCGTCAGTGTGTGCTGGCCATGTTCGGCGACGGTTTTCCACGCGGGGCCCGGTACCCGCCTCACCAAAGCGATCCATTGCACCGAAAGTTCCGTCGCAATTTCGGCCAGTGCAGGACGCAGGAAGGAATCGAGCGTCTTGACTTCCAGAGCGTCTGCCAGCAGTTTTCCATTTAGCTGCACCAGCGTTGCGTGGGCATTTCCGGGGGCAAACAACGAAACCTGATTCCAGGACTTCCATTCAACGGCAGCCAATCGTTCGCACTCCTGTCTTTCACCACTCAAAGCGACCCGCAGAATCGTCGACGTTTGTCGGTGAATCCTTCTTGTCGCACGGATTGACTCCGCTCACACTCCTGCGCCATCCAGATGATGACGCCGGGAAGGTTAACCGTCGCGAACCGGATGTCAATGGCACTGTCGGTCTGATAATGGAATGACCAGCAGGGCGGTGTTCGAGTTCCCGCAGGAACTGCAAGTACCAGAAAATCTGCGCAAACCTCTCATTTTGCCTTGTTGAGCGGCACTGTCGATGCGCGAGTGGCTGTTGGTGAAGGCTGTTGACGGAAGAAGAAAATACCTACACTTCCGGACCACTCGATTCTGGACAGGTTACATCAATGGATTCAGGTTTGATTCTTCGACGCGCCGCAGAGAATGATGCGGAAACGATAGCCCGGTTCAATTGCCAGCTTTGCGAGGAAACGGAGCATCGTTCGCTGGACCCTGCGACAGTTCTTCGAGGTGTTGTCCGCGGTCTGCAAAAAAACGAGGATGTTCAGTACTGGGTTGCCGAAAGTTCAGCCCCTGCGGGACAGGAAGTCGTCGGCCAGCTGATGATTACGCGTGAGTGGAGTGACTGGCGAGATGGCTGGATGATGTGGCTGCAGAGCGTTTATGTCGCAGCGCCTTTCCGTGGACAGGGAATCTTCAGGCAACTGTTGTCGCACGCGATTGGTGAAATGCAACGAAGCCCCGACATTGTGGGGCTCCGCCTGTACGTCGAAGCTGAAAACAGTCGAGCGATGGAAGTCTATCAGAGACTGAAGTTTCAGGATGCTGGCTACCGAGTGATGGAACGTCTGTTTGATGGACGAAAGTAACACTGCGACTGCTGAATAACCCACGCGCCAGCAAATTTACAGGTATTGCAATGGGGTGCGATCAGAGTCGAGTAAGCCCGGCTTCTGCGGGTGCAGCAATCCAGCGAATCTGATGAATCGGGCGACCCGTAGCGATTGCTTTACCGGGCCCGTTGACTGGAATGCCTCTTCCGGCCGTGCGCTGAACCGGCAGCACGTCTCGCAGCCGACTGACAAACATTTCTGGACGTTGATTCCTGGCAGAACTTTCCGGCGACAGCAAGTCGGTGGGATCCTCCGTCGAGCCTGATTCAGGCGTCGCGTCTTCTGCAGCCTTCGGTGCCTCTTCAGTTTCCGGGGTCCCGGAAAGTGGATCCGAAATGGGAGGCTTGTTGGTAGCGCGAGGCGTGAGGGATGGGAAATCGTCGTTTCCTGATCCACCAGAGTCACCGCCAGATGGTGCCCACCGCTCGTTTTCGCGACCGGTTCCGACACCTCCCGTGGGCTCATCAAGAGGCCCCCGATTGTTGTCAAACAAATCGGGTTCTCCGCCTGAGCGGGCTGGATCCGCAGGCAGGAAACCGTCACTGGGATCATCATAGGTCCGGCGCGGCGTATCTTCGAGACCGTCGCGAGGGTCGGTTCCCAGATTGTCTCGACGACGCTCAAGGTCTTCAGCAGGTCGTTCTGGTTCGGATTTTTCGCGAAAGTTGGGATCAGCGCTGGGTTTCAACGTTCCGGATTCGACGACGCCACAACCTGTGGAACAACCCGTTCCGCACCCGACACCACCACAATTACCGACACCGCAGCTTCCACCGCAATTGCTGCATGGAGAGCAACCGCAATCAAATGAACCATAGCCCGCGGAATATGGGCTGCCGCCCCAGCCTGAGTAGCCATACATCGGTACAGGTGCCATGGGCATTGGAGCATAGCCAACGCCCCAGAAGCCCGGTGAGAATGGCGAATAGCAGGACCCGAATTGTGCTGAGGCTGTCTCGCAGGTGAATAATCCTGCCAGTGCAATCAAACCCAATTTGCTGAAAACTCGCATGCGAGCGGACTTTCCCATACAGAAGCAGTAATCGATCATCGTTAGCCGTTTTACCCGTCCTAACAAGCGTTTGTCAAATGCCTGCAGACCAGATTGGGAGGTTGATGCTCGATTTTTGCCGCGGAATCGATCCACGCATTCGTTGACCGGTGATGGTCGTATTGACCTGATTTCCGTGATGCCAGTACTGTTCAGCTGTTATTTAGCCCCGGTATTTCCATGGGACGACGTAATGGATTACTCGTCACGCATCACTCTTGTCTCTCTGTCAGCTGCCGCGTGGATTTTCTGCGCGATGCACAGCGCTAATGCGTGGCAATTTCAGGAGGCATTATCGCCTGATGTCGACTCCAGCCCGGCACTGCTGGTGCTGACGGACGGGCGTCTGATCGAAGGGCAAATCTCGTTGCGCGATGACGGCTACGAAGTTATTCAGCCGTCCGGACGCATTCATTTTCCATCGAGCAGCGTTCGATTTCCGGCCAACGACAAGAACGATGCATATCAAAAGATGAAGTTGTCTCTGCCCGAACTGACGCCCAACCATCACATGGAACTCGCGAAATGGTGCGAACGTAACGAAATGCTGGCGGAGGCGCAACGGGAGCTGATGGATCTTCTTCATCTGGATCCCAATCGCCAGGAAGCGAAAGAAATGCTTCTCGACATCATCCACAGGACCAATCCGAACTTGTTGACGCCCGATGCCGTCCCATCGCAGCAATCCGCCCATGCTTCTACTGAAACTGCTGACACGTCTGCGGATCGCGATCCGAACGAACCCCGATCCCTCCTGGGGCTTCGTCGATCAACAGCTCAGGAATTTACCAGTCGAGTCCAGTTGCTTGTCGTCAATAAATGCTTTGGCGGTTCCTGTCACTCCACAAATCATGCCACCATGCCACTGGTTTCGATACGCCAGAGAACGACACCCACTATTACAGAGAGGAATCTGGCGGCGGTGCTGAGGCACGTGAACCGTCAAAATCCCGATGACAGTGCCCTCCTGACTTTCGCCAGTTCCACCCACGGTGGTGCTCGTACAGCCCCACTTTCCGGTCGCACGGGTGCCGTGCAGTTTCAGTTGATCCGAGACTGGGTTCACAATGCTGCTGCGGATCTGGATTCCCTGGAAAATGCTCCCTCGTATCTTACAGCGGGTTCTGCGGAACAGGATGCACGAGCTTCGCTGAATTCTCCTTTCACCCGGGAGGCATCCGGGAACGATAGACAACCCGAACCAACTGTCCGTCAAGCTGGTTTCGAACCATCGGCCGGTGTTGGGTACGGTCGCCGATTATCCAGTCAGGAACTGGACCAGCGAATTCTCAACGAGCTTCGATTGATGGACCGAAGTGATCCATTCGACCCAGCCATCTTCAATCGAAAATACCACGCTGGCGCCGGAAACAGTCTTCCCGGCGACACGGGTACAGGAAACAACACGGGTACAGGAAACAACACGGTCACAGGAAATAACACGGTCACCGGAAACAATTAAAAGAACGATTCGAGTGCCGCCTGCGGGTACGGCAGGCACCGAAGCATTCTGCATGCGAAAGGAATCGCAATGTCTGTTCGAAAACTACTGACGAACCTGATGGCAGGCACGATGCTGTGTTCGGGAATGGGCTGCACTTCATTGAAATGGCTCTCGCGAAACGACTACGCGGCCATGGAAGACCCATTTCTGCAGCTGCCAGCTGTTCCCTCCGCCAGGCAGACAGCCAGCCTGTCCGGTGTGAATTCCGGGCTCGCGAACGCGTCGGGCGATTTCAGCGCGCAGTCGATGGGGACTGCGGAATACGGAGACTCAAACACCGACAACCCATTTGCAGACCCGTCACAATCGCCGCTGGAACAATCGTCCTCGCAGCCTTTCGCGCAAGCGAGCGGGGATGCCGAAGACCGACCTTTCAACCCATTCGCAACCGATGAACCGTTTATTCCCCGGGAGACGCGACCGGTTGCTTCCAGTCCGGGTATTTCCGGCAGTATGTCTTCGACTGATGCGTTTGCCTCGTCTGCCGGCAATCCCGAGGCTTTTCAGTTTCAGCAGCCCTCCCCGCTGCAACAGCCATCTGCGGATGCTGACCGAGTGAGTTCGCCAGTTCAGAAGAGTCATGATCTGCTGGCTCAGGGGTTGTCTGCTCACCAGCCCGGTACGGCGCGGCTGACGGATGATGATGTCGCAGCTTTCAATGAATTCATGCAGGAATCCGCGACGCGCCCTGCGTCTCGGCTGAATCATGAACACAACCGAACACTCAGGCCGGTCGATGCACAGCAAGCATTGGTTCAGTCAGGTCACTTCGAAAGTGCAGCCGGAGTGTATGATGACTTGGTATCCGATCAGCCGGCCGGCAATTCATCGCCTGTGAACCGATCAGCATCCCTGTCCCGTAATGATTCCGCGGCATCAAACTCAACTCTCGATCAGTCGTTCCGAGGTGATAGCGGTTGGAAACCTACGCAGTTTGTTCATCCTTGACCGGTCTGACCACGTGAGGGCTCCAGCTCTCCGCCGTCGCGCGCGGGCCGGATGCCGTATCCCTTGAGAGCTCTGCGCGAATAACGATGCTGCGTGCCAGAAACGTGACTGCAGATGATGCAGGTGCGCTTCCGGGACAGATACGCCTATCTTGAACCAGCGCCACCTTCCGCAGACATGCCTGCCTGTCCGTTCACTCAGGAAACCACAGACAGTCAGACGTTGCAATCGATTACAGTGAGTGTTTCAATACGCTCGCGGCCAGATCCTCAGGGAAGATCCGTAGATGCATCATTTGAACAGTCGGGCAGATGGCAAGTACGAACAAGATAGAAGCAACCGATTCTGGAGGCGGTACCGGTTCGATCAGTCACTGGATTCACGAACTTCGCAATGGTCGAGAATCTGCCGCAACACATCTTTTTCATCGGTACCAGCCGCTGATGCAGGCTGTAGCCGGAGAGGCGTTGGGGAAGTCACCAAGAACGGTGGGTGATGAAGATGACGTCGTCTCTACGGCGTTCTGGGCATTCCTTCGAAGGAGCCAGGTGGGTGCCTATCCCGAACTGAATACGCGGGATGACCTCTGGCGTCTCCTGGTAACGATTACTCGAACCCATGCATGGAAGCAGGGCCGATTTCTGACGCGAAAGCGTCGGCACATGCAGCATTTGCATCAACTGGACCGTGTGGTTTTAAGGGAAATGGCGAATGACCGGATTCTGCCGGAAGTCACTGCCATCATGTCAGACACCCTGACAGCCTTGCTGAAAACCCTGGATCAGTCAGATCCGGAACTGGGCGACATTGCGCGTGGAAGACTGGAGGGATTGTCAAACGCGGAACTGGCCGAGAAACACAATCGATCACAGCGCACGATTGAGCGTCGAATTCGTCTGATTCAGGAAATATGGCAACGCCACTTCGAGCAACCCGAGAATGAATCTTCTGATTGACCGCATCTGTATTCAGTATGAAGACGCGCTGCGCGAGGGAAGCCAACTTTCTGTTGCTGAACTTCTGCTGCAAGTCGCGGCGGAACATCGCGAAGAGCTGCTGACCGAACTTCTTTGTCTGCGGCACGACTATGCCAAAGATGATGTTCATCCGGAACAATGGTTCGCCGAGTTTCCCCGGGAGAAAGCCGCGGTGCAGGAAGCCCTGCGACGCTGCCTGAAACTGACCCCTGCAGAATTACAACCGAGTGATTTACTGCTGAATCGATTCCGCATTGAGGAGCCCGTCGGAAAGGGAGCTTTTTCCACTGTATATCGCGCCTGGGACCAGGAACTGGGCCGGTGGGTTGCAGTAAAGATTCCCGCTCTGAAGGGCGCTGTAACCTGCGAAGTTGCCGATCAGGTGTGCCGCGAAGCGAAGTTGTTGGGTTCGCTGCGACACCATTCCATCGTTTTGCTCTATGATGTCATTCGTGACGAGAACGGTTGGCCGCTGCTTGTGATGGAGTTCATAGATGGCCAGCCGCTGGATGACTGGTGGAATTCAAAATCGCACCCTGACGTCCCGTGTCTGATGCAGATTGCGGAAGCGATGGGATACGCGCATCAAAAAGGTGTGATTCATCGCGACCTGAAGCCCGGTAATATTCTTGTTACCACCGAAGGTCGCGTTGTGCTCGTTGATTTTGGTCTCTCGGTCCAATTCAACTCGCAGTTGAACCGTCGTGATGGTAACGGTGGAACGCTTAAGTACATGTCGCCGGAACAGGTGCTGGGGCAGGCGCACTGGATTGATGGACGCGCCGATATCTGGGCATTTGGTGTCATCCTTTACGAAATGCTTGCCGGTGAGCCGCCTTTTGCGGGTGAGACACTGGATGAAATTGCTCAGGCGATTGTGGAACGCAATCCGAGACCACCTCGTCAAACAAATCCTCAAATCTGCCCTCAGCTGGAAGCCATCTGCCTGCGGTGTCTGAGCAAATCTCCGGACGGTCGATACAACACAGCGATGGACCTTCTGGCCGACCTGAAGAAGACTCAATCCACGAAGCACCTTATCCCGCCCAGAGTCTGGATCGTTGCAGCAGCGGTCCTCCTGTTGATGATTTTATTCCGCCTGTTTTCATCAGGTATCAGCAGACACGCGGGAACTGATTCAGCCCTTGCCAAAAACGTCGGCACGGACCTCCGGCAAAAGAACGTCCAGCAAAGCGGTCCAGCCTTCGTTGTCGCTGAGGATTGCCCCCCTTTGTTGGCATTCGATTTCGATCATGACGTGGGGCCATGGTACGCGTACGAAAAAGCCATTTCTCGGATTGAGGGCGACGCATTCAGGGGCGAAGGATGCCTGGCCGTCCGCGATCGTGTCCGTCAATTCGATGGGGTCGCATTCAACGCGACGGACCAACTTGCGTCCGGTCGTCTGTATTACATTCAGTTTTTTGCCAGAACACTGAGGCATCCATTCCTTCTGCAACTGCAATTGGAACTATCAGAGCCGGACGGCATGAGTTACCCCCCAATTGCCTACCAAATGCTTGAAGCCCAATGGAATCGCATCGAAGGGGATATCCTGCTGCCGGAGCATGTGCTGGAATCACGGCTTGTCTTTCGCCCTGCCGACGGTGTCAGCACGGAACCGTTTGCAATAGACGCTGTGTCTATTCGGGAATTGCAGATTGTCACTGGTTCGGAAATGTCCCCCGGCGGAGATTTTGAACACGGTGCGGGTCCATGGAAGATCGATGGTGATCTGGGCAACGTCAACGTGGTTCAGCGTGATGACGCATCGGAAGGAGATCATTGCCTTCGTGTGTCCGATCGTGCCAGTGCCGATTCAGGCGCGGCCAGGGAATTTCAGATCGAGAACGGGCGGTATTACCTGTGCCGGGCATTATTGAAATCTCCCGAGCAGGACATGAGCATTAAGATGATGTCACGGTTGGTTGACGACGCGGGTGTCCACTATGGAATGTACCGAATTCTGAATGCCGGGATGGATCAATGGCAGCAGCTTCAGGAAGTCGTACGAATTGACGCCGTTGGCAGCATCCACTCATTTCAAATCGGTGTCTACAACGCGGACGATCAGAATGCAGATTACCTGATGGACGATTTCAGTTTGCAGGAAGTACGTTTCGTCGCTCCTTAGTAAACGATCGTTGATGTGACGCTCATGTGTCATGCATCCTGCGACATTTTTCACGAATGCATCATCGCGTTGTTTACCGCCGATTCAGCTGAGAAGAGAATCACGAAGAGAAGACAGAGTGCCAGCCGGCGTGTGCGTGATCAGCCTTCAAAGCGGAGTTGATGGCTGTCCTGCTGATTGCTGAGTCTGCCACGACGCGGGCATCGCTGGTGTTCGATTTTCCAGAGCCAGCCGTCGGGAATCACGGATCAGCTGAATCACGCGTCCATCCGTTGGCTGCTGTTCGTAACACCATAGCAGCGTCCGTGCTGCCTCATCGAACCGTTTCTGTTCAAAGTATGTCATGCCAAGCGCTTTCCTGGGACGGTAGGCAGATTCATCGACCGCAAGAATCTTTGTCAGGACGTTTTCGCAAAGTGAATAATCGCCCAAGGCAAATGCAGTATCGAAAGCATCCATCGCCAGATTGACCCGGAGTTCATCTGACATGCCGTCATGTTCTTCATCCATATGTGCGGCAATCAAATCCAGGACCGGCTTAAGATCATATTCCTGACCGCTGGCTTTATAGACAGCAAGTACGTCTGCGAGTTCCGGAAGCTTCGGTGCAAATTGTTGCAGGAGCAGACTGGGGGGAACCATTCTTGAATACAGAGCGGTAATGGCTCTGCGATAGTACGAATTCGCGTGAAAGACGACTGACCAGTGTTCCAGTGCTTCAGCCTGATTGCCGGTCATGAGCAGTTCCTGTCCAATCAGGAATCGAGTCCGCGGATCGTATCCACGGACAAGCAGGGCCTGATCGAGCATCGTTCGCGCCATCGTGCTGCTTGCCGGACGCAGAAACGAGGTCTCCGCCAGCAACATGTATGCGGTTCCCTGAATTGGACATTGTGCAAGCGATTTCCGGGCCAGCTGATCCGCCAGCATTGGCAGTTTGATTGCCTTGCCAAAGGCCCTTTGTAACCACGCCATCTTTTCCTGCTGCGACTGGAATTCTGCGGATCGAACTGTGTCGCGAATCTGCGTCAGATTCAGAGGGGTTTCGCTGGTCGCCTGCTGTTCGTCAAAAAGCGTGAGACAAAGTTGAGCCATTGTCAGCTGGACACGTGGCTGATCCGGACACGCTTTCAGAGACTTCACCAGCAGGCCCAGACGATGTTTCTTAATGCTCAGATCCCTGTGATCCGGCTGGCTGGCATCATCCGGACTATTGCCGTTATGGCCATGATTCCGGTATTCCATTTCCACTGTGGCATCGCCGGGATCATCGGCATCGTATGCATCGGAAGCGTCACTCTCGTATAGCGAAAGTTCTTCTGCTTCTTCACTGTCCATCGCAAGTGAAATGGCAGCATCCGCAACATCCCGTTGCTCGTCCAGTGTCGTCAGCAGATACTGATACCAGTACTTTTCGCCTGCCACACGAGCCGACAGCCCGGGCTGAACCAGCAACAGTAGTCCACCACATGCAACAGCCGGGGCTAGCCAGAACGGGCGTGGAATTGTGATGCCACGTTCGCGTTCAAATCCTGAACAGAGGCGAAGGCCGGCAACAACAAGCACAACAGTCGTTACCACGATTGCTGGCGCGTACCAGATGAAATCTGCTGTTGCGTGCGCTGCCCCCGCCAGGAGACTTGCACTGACCGCAGCGACCAGTTCGGCCTGTTCGGAATCTGCCGGGCGAACCATGCGCCAAAGGAGACGTGTTAGTACGTAGGCCAGCCCAATCACCAACAATCCAAGTCCCGCCAGTCCTGTTTCCAGTGCCAGGTTGATGTAGGTACTCTCGGCATGAGAGAACTCGAACGTTGAAAAGTCAGCGAAGTCTGTCATGTAGGTGGGATAGACTTCCCGATGACTACCGACGCCTGTCCCGAACAGAGGGAACTTCCTGGTTGCTTCAATATCTGCCGCCCAGATGGTCCGGCGTGCATTACCACTGTCCAGTTTGTTGACATCTCCGGATGCAATTTGGTTTACCCGGACATCAACGGTGTCGCCTCCCAAAAGCATTAGCCCAAAAACCAGCAGAGTCCCGGTGGCGGGCAGTGCCAGCGACAGTGTCCTGCGCGTACTTTCGTTTCGCAGCAGCCCCACACACGAAACGCACGCCGCCAGCGCCGCCGCCGCCATGCCGCCGCGGGACAATGACAA
Source organism: Planctomycetaceae bacterium (assembly GCA_041398825.1). Classification (NCBI taxonomy): domain Bacteria; kingdom Pseudomonadati; phylum Planctomycetota; class Planctomycetia; order Planctomycetales; family Planctomycetaceae; species Planctomycetaceae bacterium. The sequence goes on from JAWKTX010000002.1 coordinate 183,361, forward strand.
TACGGCGCACATCATCACTCCTGCCACAGCGCAGATCAGCAACAGGAGTCGAACGCTGACCAGGTTATCGAAATTCGAATGATTCCCCTGGGCCGGACCCAGACCCTGACGAACAGTGCCCGCATTCTGTAACTGGTGCTGTCGGCGTTCTTTCAGAGCCCACCAGATCAACGGGCCGACACTGATCGCAAGAAACTGAGCAAAGTGGTTTCGGTTTGTAAACGCCCCCTTCAGTACCTCGCGTGTTCCTGTGAATGGGTGCCTGTAAAACCAGAAGAATTTATCGTTAGATGTCGCCATCTGGGCGACAGCAAAGACGGCCATCATCACTCCGGAGATCCCAACCAGCTTCAGCAATGTTTCACAATCCGCTTGATTGCGAATGCGTTGAGTCATGACAATTCCGATGATTCCGTAGGCCAGCAGAATCCAGAAGCCATGCCGAGTTTCAGACGGAGTCAGGCTCAGTGTGTTCCAGACGGGGCCGGGAGCTACGTCCGAAGTCTCGCTGCCGACTGAAACGGCCTGGTCCGGTTCGCGTGATGGTGGATCTGCCTGAGTTGCGCCCCACGAGGGAAATAGTCGTTGATACTCACCGGAAATCCCGGACATCACAGCCGGAGTCTGAGGTATGGTCTGGTACCAAACCAGCATCAACCCTGCGATCAGTAATGGTTCCAGCGTTAGTATCAGAAGCCGCCCGCCTTTTTGAAATCGGTGCAGCGACCAGGCCAGCCCCATGAACAGCGACAGTGAGATCAGAATGCGGTGCCCCCACGCTTCTCGCCCCCCCATGATGAACGGGAAAAACAAAAGCAAAGCGACAATTGCGCAGTCAGTGAGCAGCATTCCCCACGATTCGGTCTTCAGTTCTGGCAGAATAGTTGCATTGCCAAAGGATCGTGCGCTGTTCTTCGACGACTTCTTCCTGTCGTGCAAACTCTGAACCATGGGGATGACTTTCCGGACGTTCAAGCAGCTCGATTCGAGCCCGACTTGCGAAATGACGAACCGCCTTCTGCCAGTGCACTCAGGCCCGCAGCCACATTTGGCTGGCCGGGTTCGCCGTGCTCGTCGGCTTCGTGGCCGTATCCATAGCCGTATCCATAACCGTACCCATATCCGTAGCTGCCATCGTCATGCCCGGAAAGATGATTCACGACGACACCCAGCAACTGGCAGCCGAGGCTGCGGAGAGTTTCGGTTGCTCGTATCACCATGCGGCGGCGGTCCTTGTCTGGTCGAACGACCAGTACCACAGCGTCGACAAGACGCCCGACAATGGTTGGGTCGCTGACAGCCAGTACCGGTGGAACGTCAACAATAATCTGTTCATAACGCGTTTCGGCCCACGCGAGCAGATTGGCGAAGCGATCACCCGCGAGAAGTTCGGCCGGATTAATGGGGCGAGGTCCGCAGGAGATGACATCGAGTTTGTCGGTGTTCAGGTTGCGAGTGTGGCGAGTTGCGATGGTATCAATATCTTCATCAGACTTGAGTATCTGTGACAGCCCGATGTCATCACGCAATCCCAGCAACGCCGACAGCCCCGGACGACGCATATCCGCGTCGATGATGAGTGTGCGTTTGCCGGACTGAGCGAACGCAACAGCCAGATTCGATGACACCGTGGTCTTTCCATCACCGGGTTCGGTACTGGTGACAATAAGCCGGCTGGATTCCACCGGTGAAAACTCAATACTGGTTCGCATCGATCGAAACGCTTCGACTTCACGAGCATTCGGACGAGCATGACTGATGACGGCATCAAAGCCGTCCCCCTCCAGTTCTTCGATGCGTGGCACCATCGAAAGGACCTGAGTGGACAACTGAAGTTTCAGTTCTTCAGGCGTTCGGAAACGATCGTCCATGATGTCCAGAACCCAGATAATGCCCAGGCCCGTCACAGTTCCAAGCATCAGAGACAGAAGTCCGGTAATTGCCAGACGGGGTGAAACGGGTCGAGCGGAGTAGCTGGGTTTGCTGGAGACCTGAGCACGGATGCCTTTTTCCTTGTTCAGGTCGATGGTGCTCATACTGGTGAGCAAGCCGTTTCGCAGTTCGTGTAACTGTTCAATCTCGCGATCAAGGTCGCGCAGTTGAGTCAGAGTTTGTGACAACATCATCGAACTGTTTTGCTGTTCGTGCATTCGTGAATACAGCTCTGTTTCGTGAGCCTGGCTGCTGCGAAGGCGCTGCTCGGCCATTTTCAGCAACTGTGGTCCCAGATGTTCTTTGGCCATCAGCTGAATGCGCTGACGCTGCATCTGAGGCTTCTCAGAAAGATACTTTTCTTTCACCAGGATTTCGGACTGCAGTCGCTTCAGTTCGGGATGAGCAGCACCCAGCTTTGTCTGTGCATCGTTGAGTTGTCCGTACAGGTCCAGGAGTTCCTGACTGAGCCGCGAATTGATGATGTCATCCTGAGCTCCCACACCCATCAGCTGATTCATCATATCTCGCCCCGCACTATCCATCGACTGCGAGAGGAAGAGACTGATGTCTTCGTTATTATCGATCGCCTGGCGCAGCCCCATATAGAGAGTCTTCGCCCGGGTGGTTTCTTCGCGGGCGTTGGCCAGATCCTGTGCCAGGATACGAATCTGTTCTACCGCGATACTTAACACGCCCTGATCACTGCCGGAATCGACGATATCCGGATTGGCAGATTTCAGGCGAAGACGTTCGGTGGTCTTCTGTATCAGTTGATTCTCAAACTCCGTCAACTTTGACTGCAGCGTGCGGAGATTCTGTTCCGAGTCACCCTGGTGTGTCTCATTCATATAGTGTTCGTATGACGACAGCAGCGTTCGCAGCATCATCTGAGCACAGGCGGGATCGCGAGAGCGATACTTGAGTTCAAGAATGGTCGTGCCGAAGGGAGATGAGACGCGAAGGTTATCGCGCACTTCTTCAACCCAGAGAGATTCTGAAACTCCGACCAGATCAACTCGGTATTTTTTTGGCAACCTCACCAGCGCTCGGCTGATGACTTCGTCACTGGACATCAGCTGTTGAAAGGTCGGCATGTCCGCACTGGGGCTGTCGTTCTTCTGAACACCGTCCTCGGTGACTCCGGACCCTTTGCGGACGATGTGCAGTTGAGCAGATGATTCGTAACGGCGCTCGGCGACGACGTAATAGGCCGCTCCGCAAAGGCCAACAGCAACGATGGTCGCCAGCAGGATTCCGCTGCGCATTCGCACGGTGCGCAGGAAGCGGAAGACAGAATGCAGAGTTGTCGCAGCGCTATGCTGGCCAAGTTGCTGCATCATCATCAGATTTCTGTCGTCCATCGACATTGATCGGCTTCCTGCCCGTGTCTTTAAACAGACTGTGTAGTCAACAAAACTGGTGCGTGGCTTCCGCTGCGAAATTCGTCAGAACAGAGTCCCGACACTTCCGCTGACGCCAAATCGAATGATCTGCAGTGCTTCCATGAACACTGTGCCGGGCGTTTGCTCTACAGAAACAACGTCGCCCGGACCAAGTCGAATATTCGAATCACCGCTTCGCTTCGCCTTGTAAATTGTCAGTTCAATGACTGCCGGGTTCGCTCCATTGGCTACCGGACGAATCACATACACTTTGTTGGCTAACTGGTTTGAAATGCCTCCGGCCAGCGCGATGGCGTCCAGGACGTGAATATCTTTTCCAACCGGGAAGTCATACTTGCCGGGATTTTTCACGAGGCCAATCACTGAAACCGGATCCGGGTCCCGCTTCTCGACCATGATGACGCCGCCGTCGCTCACGAGATAATCGCCACCTCCGTCTTTCGAAGCAGAAATCAGGTTGATGCGATAGGAATTCATCGAACGAGTTGAGGCGACCGGTGTTTCTGCGCTGGACGAGCTGACTGGCGAATAGGGATTTTGAGGATCCCCGGCAATGGCCGGACGATCGTAACTTGCGGACACAGGGTTTCGAACCTCCACATTCTCGCCTGCGTTTTCTGCCAGGCCACCAGCCTCTGCGATCGCCGAAACAACATCGCTCGCCGAGGGGGGAAGTTCGTAAATCCCTGGCTGCTTCACCGCCCCCAGAACGCGAATGCGATTCTTTCGGGCATGCGAAACGGTGACCGTTACAGAAGGATTCTTGTAGAGGTTCTTCTTGATGGCTTCCATTCGAATCAGAGATTCGGCTGCCTGCGGTGGGTAACCAGCCAGCTGAATGGTGCCGATCTCCGGAAGGGATGCGTTTCCGTCATCCGCGATCCGGGACGACAGTTTGACCTGATCTTTTTCTGTGAGCCCCGCTGCAATGGAAACATCCAGCACATCGCCCGGGCCCAGGACTTCGCTGCTTCCATTCGCGCTGGCGAGCCCCGACAGATCGGCCTCCTGCGGATTCGACTGCGCAGCAAGTCGCAGCGACATCGGGAGCGATTCGGCGAAGAAATGATTGTCCGACCGACAGCCTGTGAGGATGCACAACAGGGCGACCGTTATGAAAAACGGAGCCTGCGAATCCTTCGCGTTGCCGCCTGTGCGTCTGTAGTTCATCGAAGATTTCTCATTCGTCATTTGCAAACCCGATCGTCCGAATGGATGAATCGAGCCGCAAAGTGGAGTTCTGAAATCACACACCCGACACAATGTCTCTGGTGAGCGACGAAGAGGAGGGAGAGTGAGAGTGCTTATGATGGGTCGCTGAAGCAACGCTGGTACGCTTTTTCAGCAATTGAGCGGATTCGAACGGCAATCCCAGCCGAAAGTCCTCCGATCAAACCACAGAGTTCTACGGAAATGGATCGGAATGGGTCAAGATGAATGTCACTCGGGCCAGCGACGCCGCTTTCATGGCTGCCTGTTCTTTGTAAACGGGCTATTCTGCCGCCAATGACGGGGTCTGCACTGTCTGGAACGGAATGTCCGCACTCTGTCGATCATCGATTCAGACATCGATTCAGGTCAGAAATCAACCATCGTCCACGATTTACGATGGCATGCGAGTTCTGAGTTCTTTGCGCAGGCTGGGGTGATTGGCTGTTCGGCCTGCTGAGGCGTGTCTGGGTGGAATGCGGTGATTTGGTGGAGCTGCTGGCTTCGGTGAGAGCATCCGACCTATTTCAGGATGCGGCTTCGGCGACAGCCTTCATTTTTTGCAGCCCTTCCACGGCGACTTCCAGGGGATTCTTTTCCCAAAGGTCCGGGCGAAACAATTCCAGCGAGAGAAATCCCTGATATCCAACTGTCCGCAGCAGGTCACAGTAGCGCCGCAAGTCAACTGCTCCGTCGCCAGGCATGACACGGTCCGGATCCCGCTGAGTTGACGGTTCGGGCTCGGCCGGTGCGTCATTGAAATGAGAAACCGCAATCTGCGTCGGTCTTAATTTGCTGATGGATTCCATCGTCCCGCCACCGACAAAGCAGTGAAACGGGTCGAGAACGATGCAGGCAGCCGGATGATTGGCGCCCTCAATGATCTGGATCGCATCGTCGATTGTTTTGATGTCTTCAACAAAACCGAGGTATTCGAATGCGGGGCGGACACCATATTTTCGACCGATTTCAAGCAGGTGATGGTAACGTTCTGCTCCCAGAGCACGGTCAGCATGGCCGTGAGGTGGTCCGGCCACTGTGAACTCGGCGCCAACCGCGGCAGCCTGTTCAAATTTCCTGTGGGCGTCCTGAATTGCCTGAGCGTACTCGTCACCTTCCGACTGGAACCATTGTTTCAAATGAATGGTGGTGGGAACTTTCAGTCCGCTGGTCTGCAGTGACTGACGCAGTTGCTGAAGCGTTCCACCTTCGGCAAGGAACAGGTCGATATCATCGTGCCACAATTCAATCCCTTCGAAGCCAGCTTCTGCGGCCACTGCAATTTTCTGCAGGATGGGCGTCGTTTTGATCGTGCTTGAATTCAGGCTGTAGCGAAATGCAGACATAGGAGGACTGTGTTTCAGAATGGATTTTGTTTCACCCGATTCTTAGAGCCAGGGAGTGCCTGGATTGGCATATCAGCTCCGGGTGTGACGGCGGGATCGGGCCACTCCTGTGGTTTCGGCAGCTTCTGAAGTCGCCGCCACAGAAGGGCTCGGAAACGAATTTGTGCGAGCGTTGAATTGGCAAGGCAAGCGAACGAGTTCAGGCTGATTTGGGCTTCCTTCGGCACGCCAGGCAACGATCTCAGCGAATTTGTACACTTCTAGTGTGCGTGGCGGCAGCAGCCGGGACCGCATGGACCGGCAGACGGCGGCGGGCATGCCGACGTAATTGGCAATGCGGAACCTGATCCCACGTGTCCTGCAGAAGTACTCATCAGTTTTTCAAGTTTCTTTGAGCCGCAATGCGGGCAATCCGGCGTTTCACGCAAACTGACAAGCAATTCCGACTCTTTGTGACATTCTTCGCAAACGAATTCAAAAATAGGCATGGCATTTAACCTTTCATTTCACGACGCAGTGCTTCGATTTCTGCGTCTATCGCTGATTGTTTTAACTGGGCCGCTGCGGACGCTGCGTGCACCGCTGTTTCCGATTCCAGTGGAATTTGTACGTTGTTTCCAGTGAGTTCTGCTAGTCGACGAGTGGCATCTGATTGTCGGGCTTCCAGAGCTTTTTGAATGCGAAGCATGTTTTTCTGCAGGCTGTCGGCAGCTTCCATTTCGGGCAGAATCCCGGCAATCAGCCCTTCGAGTTCGACTTTGCGGGTCAGGGCGTTGCGTGCCTTGATTTCGTCCCCGTCGGACAGATTCCGGCGAGCGATATCCAACCATTCGTCGATTTGTCTTTGGTGCTGATTGACCTCTTCACGCAGACGCTGGTGATTGGCTTCGGAGACTCGCACAGTACGCCGGCAAGCCGCGAGTCCTTCCTCCATTTCCGCGATGACTTCTCGCAGAGTGGTGGCAGGATCGTCGGATGAATTCAGTATCTCGGTCAGATTACAGGTTACGATATCGGTCAGGCGGCTGAAGTGAGGCATGACAGAACTTCTTTGATGGAACGAAAAGCAAAATTCATCGAACAGTTTAGCAGAGACGGTGGTGTCTTGTGTTCCGGACTGGGCCAGGAAACGGTTTTGCTGCCGTCACAGATCATTCCGATTCAGCAAATCCTCGACACGAGAGCAGATACCTTAGTTTTTCCTTGGCCAGTCGGAGGCGGCTTTTGGCCGTGGGCAGACTTGTTTCCATCGCATCAGCAACTTCCGACAGTGTGAGTGACTCGTAGTGGTGCAGTTCAAATGTAGAACGCTGATCCTCCGGCAATTCTTCCAGCAGTTCACGAACAACGACTGCAATTTCTGATGTTTCTGCCCGGGAATCCGGTGGCAGCAAATCGGAAGGAATGGTCTTCAGCAGATCAAATTCATCGTCGCCTGATTTCACCGATTGCCGAAGACTGCGAATCATCACATCGTTCACGGCGCGGCGTGCATGGTCAATCATCAGATTATTGGCAATTCGAAACAGCCAGCCTCGAAAACGGCCTGTGGGCAGATAATCCCACCCCTTGCGATACAGCCGAAGTAACGTCTCCTGCACCAGATCTTCGCAAAGCTGTTCGTCGCGACTGCTGCGGCGAAAAAAGCCAAACAGGGGCCGGCTCCAGACGGCAACGATTTCGTCGAATGCCCCCGGATCGCCTTCCTGAAGGCGAATCATTCGAAGATCGTCTTCGTTATATTGCGATGTGGCAGCAGGAGTGAGGGACATGAGGATCGATGGTCCGGGCTGAATAAGCAGGTCTCTGACGGTTATTTTTCTGATGCGGTGGGCGTGAGAATACCATCTGCAATCGGCATCGTCCCGGCAAAAAGGCCCTGAATGACCCTGGTCATGTGAGACAGATTCAGCTTGTCAACTTCATCGGTCGGTTGATGATAGTCGTTATGAAGCGACCCGGCCGAAAAACTATGGGCGACGACTCCGACGCGCACAAATGACGCATTGTCGCTTCGAGAGTAGAGCATTTCACTAAATTGTCTGTGATGAAACACCGTCATGCCCACACGTGCCGCTCCGGCGGCCATCTGCTCACCAAGGTTGGAGTGTTCCCAGCCGGTGCCCCAGGCTTTGCCTTCTGCGTTTTCTTCCGGGCGACCGATCATTTCGATGTTGATGTTGGCCACAATTTTTTCCAGCGGCCAAAGTGGATGTTCAACAAAATACTTTGAACCGCGAAGCCCCTGCTCCTCTCCCCAGAATGTCATAAAGATGACGGTCCGTTTGGGAGGTTCAGGAAGCGAGGAAAATGCATCGGCCATCGTCAAGACCGCCGTCACGCCGGTGGCATTGTCGTCCGCCCCATTGTTGATCCGATCCTGTCCTTCATTCAGAGTACCAATGTGATCCAGATGAGCCGAAATGATGACGGCCTCTTGTCGCAGTTCAGGATCTGATCCGGAAAGCACCCCAATCACATTATGGACGGGTGCCGTCGTTCGGGTATTGGCTGGTACTTTTGCCGTCAGGTTTCCTTCGACTGGAAAGTCAAGAGGAGCAATCAGCACAGGAACCGCAGGGTGGTATTGTTCGGGCAGATTCACAGGATCTGACCTCATCTGATCGGCAATCTGCCAGAGAGGACTGTCATCTGCGGACCGAATAATCACGAGAGAAGCCCCGGCTTCTGTGAACGGCCGAATCCGGCGGGACCACACCGACATCACCCGTGCCGGGCTGCTCAGCATTTGAGGAGCCAGCATGATGTCCTCGATGACGATGACCTGCACAGCTCCGGAGTCTGCCACCTTTGTCGTCAATGAACCGGCAATCTCAAGCTCTTCCGGCCGCCCCCAAAGGATCCTCAAACGATCATCCGGAGTGTTGTTCACCGACACCTTTGGTAACGGCCGTCCCGGACCTTCCATTTCAATCTGGTGTGTCTGATAAAAACTGCCATTGTCCTGGATGCTGGTGAGACCAGCTCCACGAAATCGCGCTGCGACGTAGGCTGATGCGATGGTCAGCTCCCGGGACGGTGTCGCGCGGCCCGCCATTTCGTCGGATGCCAGAAAGGCGACCGCTGAAAGGACACTCCCTTCGCGAATGCCTTCGATGGCCGTTTTCTGCGCATCGGTTAATTCCGGCACGACGATCTCACTATCGACCGCGGATACCGACTCCGTGTTTGACAGCAGGCAAAGCCCGCACAGCAACAGCCCTGTGGCAGAAAAAACACGAAACCTTGAAATCGGGTATGACATTGCACCATGTCTTCGCTGCAGGACGTTTCCGGGGAAGCTCAAAGAATCGGATCAAGACCGCCAGAGCGTGACATTCTGGCGGCGAAACCTGAGGGTGAAACATTCGTCGGCCGATTCCAGCGCCCACGAATTCCAGTCTTGGACCGGTACGTCAGATCTGCGAACACCCATCCAGTCGGCGAATGAAAACGTTTCGCAACCACACTTCGCTGTTGTGGTCGGTCAACATCAGACGACCCACGGTGTTTTGGCCGAATCCTTCATGGTTCCTGAACTTGCTGTTTGCGACGGCCTCCATCCATCGGGGAGTGCCAAAGTACTCGTCAATAATCAACCGCCCGTTCATCCAGTGTCGAACCCGTCCATTCTGAACAACAATGCGTCCGACATTGTAGTCGCTCAACGGTTTATAGTCCCGCACGTAGAAAGGCTGTGAAGGGACGAACAGGTCGTACAGAGACGCGGTGCGGTGTTTCTCTGCCATCTTCGGAAATGCCTGATCGTCCTGAATCTGGTACTCCAGACCAAGCAGCGAATTGCCGTACTTTTTGACCCGGTACTTGATTCCGTTATTGCCTTTTTCTGAGATTCGATATTCGAACCACAAGTCAAAGTCACCAAACTCATCCCGGGAAATCAGGTTGCCACCTTTGCCGGACAAATGCAAAACGCCTCCCGGTTCAAGCACCCATCCACCATCGACCGGCTTTCCATCAGCCTTTGTCCACTGACTGAGAGAAGTATCCGAAATCAGATTGGTGTAACCCTGTGCCAGAGCGTTTGAACCGTCCAGGCAGAGCTGGCACCAGGAGATCAGAAGTGCAGCCATGGTGAATGACGAGCGTGCAGGAACCATCGAAGAATCCTCAAAGAGTTCAGGGATCACAAAACAGCGTCGGATCAGGATCCATGTTTTAGAGCACACAGGAACCTGACGCGACAATCAGACGCCCGTTTTCTTGAGGCACGCATAAATTGGTCGCCGGGCTGACGTGGTAATCCGGACGGCCCGAAGGGGACGGTTCTTAAGGACCGATTTCCGCCTGATAGTTATGCCGGTCCAACAATGCTGCTCAATTGATTCAGGTTCGTAATCAGGCGGTCGGGCCGGGTGGCAGGATCTTTCATCTGAGCGCTGCTGACTTCCAGTCCGGTTTTCTCGGCGGCCAGCAGAATGGTTTTCATTCCGGCAGCCTTCGCTGGTGCGAGGTCAGTGGACAGTCGACAACTTACGTGAACGATTGCTGAGGCCGGAATCCCAATGGATCGAGCCCGGGACACCGCGTATTCAAAAAGTGTCTTCGATGGTTTTCGGATCCCAAGCTGTGTCGAAAACAACAAGGTTTCCGGACGAAAGATTTCATGAAGCGGAGGCAATGCGTCCTGCTGGCCCAGATCATGAAGCACCTGCACCAGAGAATAGGATTGACCATCAGCAAGGAGACCCTGCAGCACATCAAGCGACGCCAGCTCGTGCATTGCTCTGACCGCATTTTCCCGGGCCTCCGTGGCCTGAAGATTGCGATGGAAAAAGAAGGCCACTTTCTCACTGAATTGACGAAGGTTACCGAAGTGTCCCTCGTCGAACTGATATTCCTTTTCGAACAGGCGAGTAATGATGCTCTGCCAGACATCCACCATATCGACCTCTGTGTAGTCGCCGCGACGCTCTGTAGCGATCATCGAAAGGCGACCCGCGATATCGCGGTAGAGCGAAATCAGAGATTGCCATGGAGGTCCGGGTCGACGATACATGTGATTCCACATATTGAATTCATGGATCGTTTTGTCGAGTGCAATCTGCAGGCGTGCTTCATCGGATGGTTCGAATCCGATCTTTCCATCCGTGATTCGAATTAACGTTCCGAAGACGTCCCAAAGAACAAGTTTCACTCCGGCAAGCGGCTTAATTGTTGGCGTTGCATTCACTCCAGCGACAGCCTGAACGCGTGGCCATAACAGGTTGCGTTCGTCGAGCGAATCTGAATACTCAGCCAGCGATAGTGCCATGGGTGCTCTGGTAGACGTTGGTAGAAAACGTGACTTGGCGGGAAATCTTCCCTGGATCGTCGGCTCCTGGTGCCTGCGGAAGGTAAACCTTGCGGGGCGGGAAGTATAGAATCCGCCAAATCCCGAGGCAAAAAGAGGATCCGTGTTTTGCCCGGAATTGATCCCAACGGAAACAATTAGCATGAATCATCGGTTTCTCAGGCATCAGCGAGTCAAATCTCAGGCAGATTTTCGAGCCATCTACGGTTGCGATGTCCGCGCGGGAGATGATCATCTGCTGGTTTTTGCCGCGCTGCGGACGGCGGACACTCACCCGGATGAAGTATCCGCAGGAAATTCGGAATCGTTGGCGAACGCGCCCAGGGGCAAAACGCTTCCCACGCGGATCGGGCTCAGCGTTTCCAGGAAGCACGGACCAGCTCCTATCCGCAACCGCAAGAAGCGTTTACTTCGGGAGGCTTTTCGGCTGAAACAATACGAAGTTCCCGCCGGTCTGGACTTGATCCTGATTCCACGACAGCGGACCGATTCGACGCTGGATGACTTCCAGAACTCGCTAACCCGCTTGTCCGGAAAGCTGCACCGCAGACTCACCGAACGACGTCGTCTACAAGAGCCGGGCTCGGAGATCATTCCTGGCTCTGGCGGACGTGGTTAACAGCCTGTTGAAAAGCGGGACTGGCTCGAGCCGGAGACCTGAAAACACGACGGTTTCCAGTCGTCCTGCTTGCCTGCCCCGACTTTTCAACCGAGAGTCAGGCTGGAGCACAGCCTGACGAAGGCTCGCGGTCCGAATACACACAGAGCAGACACGGAATGTCTGCTCTGTGGGGGTTTCTGCATTGATTTGATCGCATTGTTTCCCCCGTCGCTGGCAGACCTGACCGTTTCGGGGTCGGACTTCTGAGCCACAGGTTCAACGATAGAAACTGCGAAACACTAGTTCAGAGTTTCTTCACCCTTCTTCCAGTTGCAGGGGCACAGTTTATCTGTTTGCAGAGCATCCAGAACACGGATGACTTCGTCCACGTTTCGGCCGACGCTCAAATCATGTACGGCCAGATAACGCAGCACTCCGTTTGGATCAATCAGATAGATCCCACGGTAAGCAATGCCTTTTTCGCAATCCAGAACGTCGTAAGCCCTGGACAGTTCCTGGTTGGTATCGCCGATCATCAGATACTTCAGGCTCTTCAGATCGTCGTGTGAATCACACCATCCCTTGTGAGAAAATACACTGTCGGTGCTGGCGGTCAGCAGCACGGTTTCCCGATCTTCAAACTCGCCAAGAGCTTTGTTGAAGGCGACAAGTTCGGTTGGACAAACGAAAGTAAAGTCCAGCGGATAGAAGAACAGGCACACCCACTTGCCCTTCAGATCAGCCAGCTTCAAATCCTTGAATTGATTGTCTGAACCATCCTTTGTTCGGTCATATGCTCGCAAAACCAGATCGAGCCCGGGAGCTGTTTGTCCAATCCGAACACTCATTGTGTACCTGTCCTTCTTTTACAATTAATTTGCTTTGAAACCAGTGACCCGATGGACTGTGAAATCCGTCGTATCGGCAAAAATCCTCACGCAATTGCCCGGCCGCTTCAGAACGACCGGAAAACCAGCAGGATGCCGGGAGTATATGGCCGGGGAACCGTGTTTCAAGCAGGCAAAACTTCTGCGAAAAATCGCAGCCAGTTGCCATGCATGATGCCGGCGATATCTGTGTCGCTGTATCCACGCTGGCTCATCAGATCCGGCAGGCGCTGAAGATCACTGATCTTGTTCAGATCTGCCGGTGTCTGCTCTACCCCGTACCCACCATCCAGATCCGTGCCAATCCCGACGTGGCGGGCGTTTCCTGCCAGCTGGCAGACAATATCGATATTGTCAACGGCCCGTTCGATCAGTATTTCCGCAGATGTGATTCCACGCACGTAACCAGGCTGCATCATGATCGCGTCAAAAGCCATGCCGATCACTCCATCGCGTTCAATTACAGCCTTGTACTGCTCGTCGCTGAATTGACGCTGCCAGGGAGCAATGCGGCGAGAATTCTGGTGGCTGGCGTGAATGCGGCCGCCAAAGTGTTCGAGCACCTGCCAGAACGCAACGTCCGACAAGTGTGTGACATCAACGGTCATTCCGAGATCCGTGATGTTCTTCAGCAAAGGAATCGCGTCCAGCGCAAGTCCAACTTCACAACGGGTTCCTCCCCCGTATCGATTGGCACCGTAATGGGTCAGCCCGATGGCACGCAGGCCGTGTTCATGAAACTCGTGAATTGTGTCTGGTGTCAATACGGGATCAGCACCTTCCATCGTCAGGATGAATCCAAGCGGCGTTCGGACAGGATCTGTGGTCCAGGCATCAAAATGATTCTGAAGGTCCGTTTTTGTCTTCAGCATCTTCATCCAGCCGGCTCGTTCCATTGCCCGATACCACGCAAGATGTGCATGAGCCATGGCGTAACAGGTTTCCGGCGTTGTCCAGCCGAACGGATGGTTGACTTCTTTTTCCTGCCGCGCCAAAAGAGTGGTCAGACAGATGCCGATCTGTGCCGTTCGCAGCTCCGGCAGGCTGAGCGTACTGCCGCAGCGTCCGGGGTCAGTCATGCCAAGTGAACGTTCCTGAGCTCGCAATTCGTCGACATCACATCGCATATCGCGGTTCCAGTCCACGCCATTGAGTGCAAGATCCAGGTGGGCATCGAATAGTAACACAGGCATATCCTCACAGAATGGTTCGACAATGTCTCCGGGGCATTCGCTCAGGACCATCCGAAGATAACGTGACTGGCGGGGAAATTCATGCATTCCTGAGCTGACAGACGTCTGGTTTCGGCTGGCATGACCGTGACTATAGAGAACGCTTGCGGGATTCACACGCAAGCTGGCAATAATCCTGTTACCCTTCCGGGGCAGGGTTCGTCAGCCTGCTATACTGCTCCCAGCCCGTCTCCATTACCACGACATCGACAGCCGGTTTTCGAAAGCGGATGCATGGCCATCGAATTTAATTGCCCCTACTGCACAGCAACAATTCGCGTCCCGGATGGATTTGCCGGTAAACAGGGGAAATGCCCGAAATGCGAAACCAGACTGCTGGTCCCGAATGTTGAAATCCCGGACGAAGAACCATCGCAAAGTTCCGATGGCCCGGAGACCAACGCGTTTGGTGCCGACACGATGTCAGGGCTCAGTGCAGAAGGACCCACGACAGTGGGGATTCATGCCGTTGAATCTGCCGGTTCGGTGCCCGAATTCATCCCGACTACACCACAGACCAACATCACTTCGAAGTTGAAACGCCGAACGCGCCGGGGCCGCAACCGAATCTGGACGGTGGCCGTGCCGGTGATCGGTTTCCTGCTTCTGCTGTCCCTGCTGGCCATGTTCACTCTGTACAGCCTGCCTCAACTGAAGGGTACTCTTGCGGCAGAAGTGTTTTCGGAACCAACGGTGCCACGTGTCACATTTCCATGGAGTTCGACCGGATTATCAACGGAAGAGCAGGAACAACTCTCCAAAATACTTGAACATGCACCAGAGGGGTTTGTCAGCGAGCTCATGACCTGTCGTCTGATTGCAGATGAGAAAGGCCTGCAGGTTCAGCTGACGGCCGGTGAAGGCCATTCGTGGTTTGTCGTCGACCCAACGCAAAGCCGCGCGCTGGTGTTGTGGGCTGAAAAACAACAACAGTACCTCAGTATCACTCGGGCTTCCGAAATGAAACGCAGACTTGCCGACTATTGTCAGGACAAAATCAAGCAGCAGGCCGGTGAGATATTCACGATCGACGCGCAGCAGTACCGCGACAGCGTTGGAATCAACACGCATGTTTCTGCACTGGGCTATGCACTGGAAGCTTTTGGCAGCGGCCGGATTGTGCCGTGTGGTCATGAAGACCAGCAGGGAAGGCTCTACTTTCTGCTGCCCTCAAAAACCCGATCGTTCATCATGAGGGGCCGAATGGTTGGTGATGGGACGAAACCGTTTCCCGGGGAATACACCATTCAGGTTGGCGATCGAATTCTTCAGGAAGACATCAGGACCGTTCCCGTCGAACCGGAATCCGAAGCGTCGTCCGATGGTCCGGAACCCGAGGATTCGTCTGAACAACCAATGGATGCTGCGATGGACAAGGATGACCAGTCACCCATGAAGCAGCCCGGCGATTCTCCCGCCGGGATGGAGACAAAAGCCGGGACAATGATGGAGAAGTAGCGAAAGACGGACGCCGGGTTTCATATGCACGCCAGGCAGTGGTTTGCTAACATCCGCGGACTGCTCGCGAAAAAAGCAGCGACAAAGGTCTGAAAGAAGGACAATACAGTTGGCCGAAAAACGGGACTTCGACGAGTTTCTGGAGAAATTTCGTCGCCACCACGAAGTCATGGTGGAAGAACTTCACAAGGTAATCGTCGGACAGGATGACGTCATCGACCAGATCCTGTCGGCCATCTTCACAGGCGGTCATTGCCTGCTGGTGGGTGTACCGGGGCTTGCGAAGACTCTGGTGGTCAGCACCATTGCCCGATTGCTCGACGTGCAGTTTCGAAGAATTCAGTTTACGCCCGACCTGATGCCGTCAGACATCACCGGGACAAATGTGCTGGAAGAGACAGAATCCGGACGTCGCGAGTTTCGATTTGTCGAAGGTCCGGTCTTCACCAACATTCTGCTGGCGGACGAAATCAACCGAACGCCGCCGAAGACCCAGGCCGCTCTACTGCAGGCCATGCAGGAACACGAAGTTACTGTTGGACAGACAACGTATCAATTACCGGAGCCGTTCTTCGTCATCGCTACCCAAAACCCCATTGAACAGGAAGGCACCTACCCTCTGCCTGAAGCGCAGCAGGACCGATTCATGTTCAATGTTAAAGTCGACTACCCGACCCTTGAAGAAGAAGAACGCATTCTTGAAGCGACAACAAGCGGCGAACGTGCCGAAGTTCGAAAAGTACTTTCCGCGCGATCTATTCTTTACCTGCAAAAGCAGATCAGCCAGATTGTGGCCAGCCCACTGATCATCAGTTACGTCACACGGCTTGTTCGTGCCACGCGTCCCAAAGACGGCGCGGCACCCGACTTTGTGAAAAAACTGGTCGACTGGGGCGCGGGGCCTCGTGCGGGCCAGTACCTGATCGCCGGGGCAAAGGCAGTGGCCGCCATGGACGGACGACCCAATGTGACGATTGAAGATGTCCGCAAAGTTGCCATTCCCGTTCTGCGCCATCGACTGGCTACCAATTTTCAGGCACAGGCCGAAGGCATGGCTGCCGACGATATTGTCACGCGGCTGGTAAAAGAAGTTCCTGAACCCAATATTCCAAAGTACGAACGCTAGACCGGTCAATCTGTCCTTCGATGGCTGACTTCACGAATTCCGTTTCAATCTGGTTACCCGGTGTCATCGCCATGATGGTGCTGATTCTGCTGTCGGGTTTTTTCTCGGCCAGCGAAACAGCATTGTTTTTCCTGTCTCGCGACGAGATCCGAAATTTCGGCAAAGGCGTGGGGCGTCAGCGAATGGTGGCCGCACTGATGGCGCGACCGGATCGACTGCTGACCGCCATTTTGTTCTGGAATCTGTTGATCAATCTGGCCTATTTTTCAGTCGGCCTGGTCACGATGAACAAGCTGTCGCACGGCGGATTCAATCGCGTGGCTGCGGCGCTGGGTATCAGTAATCTGGTGGGAATCATTGCCATCGGAGAAGTGTTTCCAAAGAGCCTGGCCGTTGCCTTTCGACGAACCCTGGCACCGATGGTAAGCTGGCCGCTGGCTGTGATGACTGCCGTTCTTGACCCTGTCATTCCCGTCCTGGGCAAGACCGCGTTGTCTCTGCGTCGAGCTTTCTGGCCACATGTTCGCGGCGAATCTCACCTGAACCCCAAAGACCTGGAACACGCAATCGATGCATCGGCTGCCATCAGCGCGGATCTGCTGGATATCGAACAACAGGTGCTGCACAACGTTCTGGATTTAAGTGAGATTCGGGTTGAGGAAGTCATGCGTCCCCGAAGTCACTGCCTGATCGTTTCAGCCAATGACAGTTTTGCAACGCTGAATACCAGTATCCAGAGCGTGGATTATCTGTTGCTTCAGGACCCGGGTGAAGATCATGTGAGCCGCGCGGTGGCTTTGGGGGCCATCAGCGCGTTTGACCATCGTCGATTCCGCCAGATGTCAGAACGCGTGATCTTTGTGCCCTGGTGTTCGACTCTGGCCTGGACGCTTTCGGAACTGCAGCGGCAGTATTGCGGTGTTGCCGTCGTCGTCCATGAAATGGGTGAGATGGTGGGAGTCGTTTCTTACGAAGACATCCTGGAAACCATGCTCACGGAGAGCCCCAGTCGAACGCGCCGAATCATGCGCAGAGAACCGCTGATTACTATTGGCCCCAATCGATTTCACGCAGATGGACTTGTAACACTCCGGTACCTGGCAAGTCAGTTGCGAGTGGATTTCGATATGGATGTTGACGGCCAGTACACGATTAATGGCCTGATTCATGACGAGCTTGAACGATTCGCAGAAGTTGGCGATTCGATCGTCTGGAAGACATGGACATTGACGGTCATTGAGACGGCCGCCCGGGGACGTGTGCGAGTGCTCATCGAACAGCTGCCAGCCGGACTTTCGATGGGTGATGCCGCGACCGAGCCGGAGAAGCAATCATGATTCCCGCATTGACCATGTTTGCAGGCATCATCTTGTTTCTCATCGGTGTCCGACTGTCCTTCTTCTTTAGTGGAAGTGAAACCGGGTTCTACAGACTCAGCCCACTTCAATTGGCAATCCGCGTGCACCAGGGCGACAGAGTTGCTCAAAGTCTGCAAAAATTCGTCAATCACCCCGAACGGTTTGTGGCCACGGCCCTGGTCGGTAACAACGTTGCGAATTATCTGGTCACTGTCGCTATTGGACTGGTCATGTCGGTCCTGGTAACAGATTCTTCCGGGGCCGCTGAAGTGATTTCAACGGTCGTCGTGACGCCCGTCGTTTTCGTCTTCGGCGAATTGATTCCCAAGAGTCTCTTTTATCTGGCGCCTCTGTCGCAGCTGCGGGCCAACGCACGCTGGTTCTCCTTCAGTTATGTGGTGTCACTGCCACTATCCTACCCACTGATTCTTTTGTCTCGGTTTATCGCGAAGCTTGGAAATTCAGATCGCCAGCCGCTGGAAACAGTGTTGAGCCGCACTCGACTGGTCAGCGTTCTCGAAGAAGGACATCGCGAAGGTTTACTGACAGAGCTTCAAAGTCAGCTGGCCGACAACATCATTCAGGTGGCAAGGCACCCGGTTTCGTTGTCCATGATTCCGGCGCTGGGCGTTCAGGGGGCTCCAGAGAATGCTTCGCGCGAGGAGATCCTGGCGTTAGCAAGACGTTTGCAGAATCCCCGAATTCTTCTGCATCTTCCCGGGCAGCCAGGCCAGTGGTGTCGATATGTGCGTGTCGCGGATCTTTTTGAAAAAGGGAAATCACCGCGTTCAGTCGCTGTCGCCCTGCCGCAATTCGCATCTGATGCCCCCAAACTGGAAGTACTTTCCGAATTGGTTCGGCAGTACAGCAACTACGGCGTCGTCGTGGAGGAAGGTCGAGTGCTGGGTGTTGTAAGCCGACGGACACTGCTGGCCCAGTTACAGCGAAGCGGACCAAGAACCCAGTTGCCAGTGGAGCCGATTCCACCTGACAAAGTCGCCGCATCCATTCGTCAGGCTCGCGACGTCGTGAAATCGACATCGCAGGACGCCGGGCAGCAGAGCAAAGACAAGTCATGATGATTCAGGATGCTGTTTCCAGAGAAGGCAGGCAGCAACAACTGGCAGTGACAATTCTGGCGGTCTTCGAATTGCTGCTGATTGTGGCGACCTGGAAGCTTTGGACTGGTCAATCGGCATTCCCGATGGTTCCTCTTCTGCCATTGAATTCACAATCGGCCCGCTTGCTGTCCGACCAGTCCATCGTCATGCAGTCTTTGGCAGCCACGCTGACACCGCTGTTTCTGACGTGCCTGATGGCGTGGACTGCCTGTCATCTTCGGATGGCGATGATAGGCTGGAAGACCATAACCGGCCTCGCAACGCTGCTGATCGCTTCGCTGCTCGTATTGCAGAACGAACACCGCCTTCAGGCATGGCACTGGTTCTTTATGGTTGGGTTAAGCTCATCGATTGTGCTGGGCCCCTGCAACTGGCGGCGTTTGTTGTGTCTGCAGATTTCCATGGTCTACGTCTTTTCCGCGTTATCTCGATTCGGTCCGCAAACCAGCGACATGATGACCTGGCAAATTGCCTCCATGCTCTTGAAGCTGGCGGGACTTGGCAGAGCATCAGCGGATGCTTCCGTGCTTTCTGCGTTCGCCTGGTCGTTTGCATTTGCCGAATTCCTGATCGGGCTTGGGCTCCTTGTCCGACGTTTTCGTCAACTCGCTGCCGTCGCCGCGATGCTGTTACATGCAACACTCATCCTGGCCCTCAGTCCCTTTGGTCTGGGACACCACTGGGGCGTTCTGATCTGGAACAGTATGTTCCTGTGCCTGCTTCCCGTACTTTTTCTGTCGCAATCACAGAATGATGCGATTCACGATCAGAAGCGGTGGTTCCGAATACTCGCCAGCGCAGTCGTTCTCATTCCGCTCACTGGTTTGATAGGATTTGCCGACAACTGGATGTCGTGGCAGCTGTATTCGCCCAGGCCGGAAGTCTACGGGTTGTTCATTCGCTCAGATGCCATCAAAGACCT
This sequence comes from Planctomycetaceae bacterium, assembly GCA_041398825.1. Lineage (NCBI taxonomy): Bacteria > Pseudomonadati > Planctomycetota > Planctomycetia > Planctomycetales > Planctomycetaceae > Planctomycetaceae bacterium. Next base: position 203,273 of record JAWKTX010000002.1, read on the forward strand.
GCCGGAAACGGTTCGGCCTTTTGCTGCCGCCCCCAATCCTGTCGATGATTTTTGCTCCGTACGTCTGGATCGATGGTCACTCGACCAGACGAACTCACCATTGTATCCGGAAGACCGATTTCAGATGGCAATCATTCGATTTGTTACCGCGCAAATCTTGGATCGATCTGCAGTCCGGGTAATCATCGATGAACCACAGGTCCCTCTGTGGTGGAATCGCCGGATCACCATTCTCAATTCCCCGGAATAGCCGACCATACGTCGGCAGGCTGTTGATTGGTGCCGGGGCTGCCTATCCGCCGGAGATTGCCCTTTGCGCTGCCACCGCTCCACTGTCGTCGCTACTGGCACAAGGCTCGCGAAGAAGATCAATCGCGCTTCTCATGTGCTGGCGGTGATCACCAACAACAACGCGTGCGAACGAGCCATGCGTCCCGTAGCTATGGTTCACAAGAACTGGGTATTCGTTGCCAGCAAACCGGCTGGCGACCGAGCCGCAGTCCTGATGTCGATGATTGCCAGCCGCAAAGCTGACCTCGTGGAACCCGGGCCTTGCTCAAAGAGGTGCTGATCCGCTCGGAGCCCCTCATGAGTTTCTGATCGCCGGACCATCTCTGAACGAAGAAATCTCGAACGACAACGCTGCTCAGACGATTAGCGTGTTCCTCACCTGGTTATGACCTGGCGGTTATGAATGTGTACTCGCTGTCACGTAGCTGCTAAATGACTTCGAGGGTTTCGGACTCCGAAGATCAAGGGCCTCAAGTTCCGCTGATACACCGCGCTACGTTGTCTGCGGCATTGGCTGTTTGGGTCACCAGCGTTGAGAGTTCACTTGTCGCTCCATATTGCTGCTCTACTGCGGATCGGATGCTCACAGACACCGTGGTGATTTCATCGATGATGTTGAGAATGTTGCTGATTTCAGATGCGGCGACGTCTGATACGGTTCGGATTTCAGACAGTTGGCAGTTGATGTCGGCGGACAGCTAAGCTAAGCGTGCCTGAAGAACAGGGGCTTGGCACCTTTCGAAGGTGCACTCGGTGAAATTCGTTTTCGAGACGGAATCGCCTGAGGCGACATCGCGCATATTGGATAGCGTAAAGAATGTTCCTGGATTGCATTCTCATGTAATTCAGAATGTCCCCTTATCGCTCTGCTCGGTGCTGTGGATCGTGTGCCTCACTGAGGAAACCGCCGAGGACAGTCACGCCTGACGCAGAATCAGTCCAGTTCATGCCATCCTGCGACGCCGTTGGGCGGGTCGGCTCTGACTTCTGCTAATCGACCAGCTCATTTCCGAGCACGCGATCCAGCTCGAAGAATTCCTAAACATCAAGCCCGCTTGCTACGATGCCTCGCGACGTTGTTCGCTTAAGACGTCCGTTACCGAAAACAGAAGGGACAGGATGACAGGATCAGCAGGATTTCTGCCATGGACCAACCCCGCACTCATCCTGTCAATCCAGTGATCCTGTCCAGGAACAATCCCCTCGAATCCGAATCATGAAACACGAAGACCTCACCCAGAAGATCATCGGCTGTGCCTATCAGGTCTATAACACCATGGGCTGCGGGTACCTCGAATCGGTGTATGAAAAGTGCCTCATGATCGAACTCAAAAAAGCGGGTCTGTCCGCTGTCGCTCAATACCCCATTCAGGTGACGTACGCTGGTGAAATCGTCGGTGACTTCATCGCCGACATTTTCGTCGAAGGAACCATCATCGTGGAGCTCAAGGCAATCCGCCAGCTAACGACCACGCATGAGGTTCAACTTGTGAACTACCTGACGTCCACCAATACGGAAGTCGGCCTGCTCATCAACTTCGGGGCAACAAAAGTGGAAGTGAAAAGAAAGATCAGAACTCTGCCTTCTGCGTGAAGACAACGGAGGGGATCACAGGATGAACAGGATTTCCGCCATGGTCAAACCCCGCACTCATCCTGTCAATCCTGTGATCCTGTCCTGTACCGTTGCACTGTCTGCCTTCTGCGTGAAGACAATGGACAGGATGACGGGATGAACAGGATTTTCGCCATGGACAACCCTCGCACTCATCCTGTCAATCCTGTGATCGTGTCCTGTACCGTTGCGCTGTCTGGGTTCTGCGTGAAGACAACGGAGGGGATCACAGGATGAACAGGATTTCTGCCATGGACAAACCCCGCACTCATCCTGTCAATCCTGTGATCGTGTCCTGAACCGTTGCACTGTCTGGGTTCTGCGTGAAGACAATGGACAGGATGACGGGATGAACAGGATTTCTGCCATGGACAACCCTCGCACTCATCCTGTCAATCCTGTGATCGTGTCCTGAACCGTTGCGATGTCTGGGTTCTACGTGAAGGCGATGGACGGGATCACAGGATGAACAGGATTTCTGCCATGGACAACCCCCGCACTCATCCTGTCAATCCTGTGATCGTGTCCTGTACCGTTGCGATGTCTGGGTTCTGCGTGAAGACGACGGACGGGATCACAGGATGAACAGGATTTCTGCCATGGACAAACCCCGCACTCATTCTGTCAATCCTGTGATCGTGTCCTGTACCGTTGCGATGTCTGGGTTCTGCGTGAAGACGACGGACGGGATCACAGGATGAACAGGATTTCTGCCATGGACAAACCCCGCACTCATTCTGTCAATCCTGTGATCGTGTCCTGAACCGTTGCACTGTCTGGGTTCTGCGTGAAGACAATGGACAGGATGTCGGGATGAACAGGATCTGTATTGTTGCCATCTCTGGCGAGAATCCGGTTGTTCCTGTGAACCTGTCGAGGCCCGTTGAACCGTCTGTGTTGTCAGTCAAATCAACGCGGGCTTGCAGGGGGCTGACGTTTCCCGAAGTTCATCTTATGAGAACTGTTTTCAAAGCCAGGGCTGGTTTGTGCCTGTGACGGAGTCGTCAGTCGGATTCATCAACGGCAAACCGCTGCGGTTCTTTCAGGCGGGCACCCAGTAATTCCAGTTGATATCTGACAAGTCCGGCGACTTCATTGTTGAACGTATCGTCGTCCGAAAACGTCAGCGGGATCTTTCGTTCTGTGGAATCCAGGATGACTCCCCTGGACTTTGTCGCTGACGGGCGTCGTCGGTCGCCGGACTCCTTTGGGTTGAGCGTGATGGCTGAGCCGATGCCAATGTCGGTGACGGAATCGGTCGAAACAGACAACCTCTTGCGGAACCATCCGACACCCACTCCGCCGGTCAGCTTGTCGCGATTGACACGAATAGTTACTCGGCCAAACCACAGGGCCAGAAGCATTCCCAGCGGCATGAGCCCCACGATGACAAAGATAGAGAGAAAGGCCAGCATGGCAATCGTGAAAAGATTCAGCTCCTGCGATTTCAGAATGCCGACCGCCATCGTGCCCACGACGCCATACCAAAACACACAGAAGAAGGCCAAAAATGGTGTCCCGATGGCTCGAAAGATAAGAGGGACGGCAACCGGGTAGCTGATCGCAAGATCATGGGCATCAAACGAGTCGATACGGACCCTGGAATCCGGCGGCAGGTCCTCCGGGCACAGTTCCGGAGGCCGCTGGGTGATGGATGAATGCTCTTCCAGATCGCTGATGCCGTCCTGAAGAATGCTGTTGGTTTCGATGGATGCGGCTCTCGCCAATGCTTCTTCGCCGTAGAGGCCTCCGTCCCAGTTGAGAAATTGATTGATGACCGTGACAAGCCATTCCTTTTCGGCGACCTCCAGGGCGGTCCCAAAGCATTCTTTGCGGTCATTAACCCCATAGACCGCAACCCGATAAACGGGCTCATTGTTTTGCTCATACGATTCTTCAAGTTGCGCATGAGCTCCCTCGCCCAATTCCAGCTCAGTGAACTTCTTGCGCCCCGCGAGGCTGCGTTGAATGGACAGCAGGTTTGGCTGTACGGCCAGCATGACCTGAGTAAATCGCATGCGAAACCAGGCCACGATCATCCCGACTCCAACGGCGTAGAACGCACCGAAGAAGAGAGTCAGAAGTATCAGCTGTTTGCCCCCGGGCTTTTCTGCAAAGAAGAAGCCACATGCAATCGCGGTGGTGATTAGCAACCAGAAGACAGCAAACCATCCCAGCGCGCGGCCTCTTCTTCCGCCTGGCGGGATCACGATCACCAGCCGCTGTGCCGAGTTCTCATGCAGCAGGATCGTTGAGCCTTCCGGCGGATTAGGAGTTTCAGACGCCATGGATTTTTCTACCCTGACAGCAGGATGCAGACCGTGCAACGGACAATGACAGAACCGGGGACAAAGGGACATACCAACCGGGCCCTGCCCGGCGAAAGTCCATTCCACTGTGTTCAATCTCCTGGGGCGTGACGGCGGCAAACGGCCTCTCGCCCCGAAAAAGACAACACCGCCAAACGTGATGATCGTTTGACTCAACAAGCCGTCCTGCAAGTCCTGACTCCGATCTCCGATCTCCGATCCGCATTTCAGCGAATCGAGTTTCGGATTTCGACCAAATCGTTCCGCTCAGGACGCAGCGAAGCAGGTGCAACGTTATATCAGATCAGGCTATCAACACTGTTGCAGGTGGTTTGATTTTGGAGCGTTAGCGCCTGACAAACCGCCAATGGCGGCTGCGAGCGGGCGTGCTGGTCGAACGCGAACTGCATCCCTCGATCGAAGGCACGATGCAAGGCGGTCCGCTGTCTCCGATCCTGGCGAACATCCTGCTGGATGACTTCGACAGGGAACTGGAGCATCGTGGTCTGCATTTCGTCCGCTATGCCGACGACTTCCTCGTGTTTACCAAAACGAGAGAAGCCGCCGTCCGCGTGGCCCGTTCGATCGAGAACTATCTGACTCGCAAACTGAAACTGGTGATCAGTCATCAGAAGAGCCGCATCTGCCGCACGGAAGGAGTCGCCCCAAAAAGAATCGAACAGGGCTCGGCTTCGCTTTCGAAGGCTGGGGCGGTCAGATTCGGGTTAGCCCGAAGAACGAACGCAAGTTCCGTAACCGCGTCAAGCAGATCACACGTCGCAACCGCGGCGTGTCGATGTCTCTTCGCTTCACGGAGTTGCATCGCTACTTTCAGGGCTGGGTGGCTTACTTTCGTTTCGTGCCGATCAAGACGTACTTCGCGGAACTCGACAAGTGGATTCGCCGTCGCATCCGGGCCTGTGACTGGAAGCACTGGCGCGGTGTCCGCACGAGGATCGCGAATCTGCGTCGGCTCGGTGTCAAAGACGACGAAGCGGTCACCCACGGCTGCAGTCGCAAAGGTCCCGTGGACGCTGTCGTCACGCTCAAAGCGATGCACGAAGCACTGTCGCTGGACTATCTCGCTCAGGAAGGATTAGTCAGCCTGTTCACAATCTGGCAGACACTCACTGCGAAAGATCTGAACCGCCGGTGCGGACCCATGCCGGGTGGTGTGGGCTCAGCCCCAAGGCTGACCTATGCCGATCCTGGTTAGGCGATTCTTGTTTAAGGCACTATTGCTCCTTTTGCCATGATTCCATCAAGGATTGCATGTCCAGTCGGGCTGCAATCCGCAGGCGAGAAGTTGGTAGGATGAGTTCCGCATCCCTTAATGTGCTCGTCCCAAGGAAAAAGACGGTGTCATCAACACGCAGAATTGCGGTCATGTAGATGGCACGGTTGGCATTCGATCAACTGGTAGTTACGGAACTCTCCAGCAACCCTGGACAAAGGCAATACATTCGCAACACCGAACGTAGCTTTGCCTTTGGTTGTCACCAATCGGAGTTCGAGCGTCCTGCTGAGATCGCGCAAGTACAGATGAAAGAAGTCTGAGTCGAGATATCGGTCGAAGTAGTGGACGCAGCGTTTGGCAGTGTTAATCGCGTCGCGTATCTTGAGATAGACGGTGAAAGGCGTATTTGCTTCATGTAGCTCCGCAGCCCAATTGATGGGAACGCGATCGATCGCGTTTAGAGTGTTTTTCTTAACGAGAGCTACGCGTTCCCGAAACTCTTTCTGTTTGTCGAATGGATCACTTGACTTTCTCGCAAGGATTCCAAGGTAATTTCGCAGTCCGTATTGTTCGCCAGCAATTTCGTTGTACTCGTCCACAAAACGAGCAGTGCCAAACGTTACGAATACACACACCTCGTTCATCCACCGGTCCATGTCCGGCCCAAGTGAAGCCGCAACGATCTGGTACTCAGTGTTGGTTGGGGGCTGTGCCTTTTCTGCAAGTGCATCAACCGGTGCGAGCACTCTGCCAAGCTGAAGGATCAGCGTCGATCTTTGAGCGGCGCTGTCAACCTTCATCAGCGTCTGTTCGCTAACGCCCCGCGTCACCGGGGCCCGTGAGTTGAGTATCCATTTGAAAAACCGATCCAACGGGCCTCCGGTGCACACTACTGATGGTTATGCCTTATTTGTCTGCAGGCACAGGCAATTTCGTCTTCGTTGTGCTGATCCTCATCTCCTCAAGTGCGATCGATATCCCTTCAATCGCTTGCTGCGATGCGGAAATTTTCTCAGACAATACGCTGATTGATTTGTTTAAGGATGCGGTACGTTTATCGAGATCATCCGGCTTCACAACGGCAAGCGTCGGAGGCGTTGAGTTCCCCGCATTGCAAAGTCATCATCTTCAAAAATGCCAAAACAAAGCATAACAGCCCCTGTGATCAGCAAAACGGCGATGAGCACGTCATGCACAGCGGAATTTATTCGAGCAAGCTAAACCTGTTATGAACTTTGGGGAGTGGAGTCTTGCGAGCATAATGGTGACGAATGCGAGCCAGTGCCAGCAAATCAAGCGTCACACTCAGCCGTTCGTAGTCTGCGCCAGTCTTCGGAATCTCGCCAGCCAGGCAAAGGTTCGTTCCACAACCCACCGGCGAAGGTAATAGTACAAATCCACGCTTCGCTTCCGTGTGCTTAACTACTTCCAAACGAATCGACTCAGCGTTCGCCTGTTCAACAGCGATTCTCCGGTGTAACCTGATCGACAGCCACGCCAACTCTACCGACTGATCCGTCACTTCCTGAACTTGTTTCGCCAGCTCACCGACCTGCGCACGGTCCTGTTCGTTTGCTGGTGTTACAACAGTGGCAAGTAAATGCCCAAGTGTGTCTACCGCCACATGAACCTTCGATCCTTTGCGTCTCTTTGCTCCATCGTAACCGGCCCAGGATCCACTCTCCGGGGTCGACTGCTAATGTCCGCATCAAAATCACTGCTGAAGGATCTTCAGCACGCTCCGTATTCAGTCGAGCCACCATTCGAAGATCATGAACAATGGATTGGAAGACTTTCGCATCAACCCAGCGTCGAGCTTTGCTGGTACACCACAGTCCATGGCGGAAAAATCATTGGGCGGGTATCGCCACCCGGACAGCCAGTCTTAACAACATACTGCAATGCATTGAATACGGCTCGCAGAGGATATTCCCGCTGCGGTGCGTCTTCCGTCATCAACGTCAGATACGGCACAACAAATTCCCATTCGTCATCCTTGACGTCGCTGGGATACGACGTGTCTTACTCATCACTTAACTTCAACATATGTTTCAAGTTAAGTCAATAACGAGCTCTAGAGGATTCGATGCCGTTCAAATTTCGCCAGCGTCTCCACGTGAAGCGATCGCTTTGGGCGTGGAGGACCGATTCCAAAACCAGAGCGGTGATACCAACGCACCGGCCGCTTGGTTGTCCTTGAGGCAACATTTTGAACTGAATCGAACCAAGCGTGTGTCCAGTCCTCCATTGCCAGAGACTTCAGCGCAGCAGTAACTACGGACGCGGAATACAGGTAGTAAACTGACTGAAGCAGTCGCTTGCACGCCCACACAAAGCCCGCAACTAAGAGGCACAGGAATGCAGTGCCAATGAATAGGAGCGTGCGCGACCGTGAATCAGTGGCATCAATCGCATACTTGCTGGAATAAAGTATCGCGGCAAGTGCCACCAAGTACCGTGTGTATTAACGATTCGCATCCTCAACAAAATCGCGGCGCGTGTCGTACATGTTGAATAGCAGCGTCTCGGTCCGCCTGCTGAGTTTCGAACGGCACTTTTTTGACTGGTAGTTTTCGGCGACTCTCTCGGCCTCACTTTTCAGGTAATCGCGTAGGTTGCGTTCGCTGTCAGTGGTTGGAAGTAGCAAACAACTTTCGACATCGATTTGACTGTTCCATTTCGGGAGAGTCTTCATCTTCAGGTGAGTCTTCATTGGAATCAGTGTTCAAGTCTAGTTCTCGCATAACGTTTGCGTTGACCGGGCCGCCGCCAATCAGCATTGACTTCACGAACGACGCGACCGGCGGCTCTGCGTCCAACGATGCGCCCAACATGGGCGTGGACTTGTGGGGTGAAAGTCCCCTGTACGAAAACGGGACTCACTGAGAGCAGTATGCCAAATGTTTCTTTGTGAGTGAAGTACGAGGCGAGGAGCAACTGCGGAAGAGCGATCGACCGTGGGGAGGAAGCTCTTCTTTGGGGCCGGGTTTGACAATCGCCACCTTGAGTGCGGAGACTTGTCGCCGCTTTGGATTCTTCTGACAAACGATCTTCGAAAAGGCGGTTCTATTCCGGAAGCATTTACGACAACACCGGGCACCAATCTTCCGTTGAATCTGGCGATCGGCAGAAGCCCGAAGGTCCACGGGCGTTCGCGGAACTGACAGGAATTCTGGCCGAGGTCTGCCGTGTAAATGATCAATTTTGAGCGATTCAGAGTTTTGACCAGTTGTGCGATCCGTCAATTTTAACCTGCCGCCCAACTCGCGGAAACTCGAAGTGGTGAATCAAAGCCAAAGCCGCGACAAGTCGCCGCACTCCAAACGACAACCTGGCGGCTGCCCAGTTAGCGATCCCCGGCATCGAAATCCTCACTGCGTCAAGCAGATCACGTCGCAACCGCGGCGTGTCGATGTCTCATCGTTTCACGGAACTGCGTCGCGACTTTCAGGGGCTGGGTGGAGTTGCTTTCGTCTGGTGCCGATCAAAACGTACTTCGCGGAACTCGACAGAGTGGATCCGCCGCATCGAGGCACTGTGACTGGAAGCACTGGCGCGTGTCGCACGAGGATCGCGAATCTGCACGTCGGCTCGGTGTCAAAGACGACGAAGCGATCACTCACGGCTGCAGTCGCAAGGTCCGTGGACGCTGTCGTCAACAAAGCCGTGCACGAAGCACTGTCGCGCTGGACTATCTCGCTCAGGAAGGATTAGGCGGCCTGTTCACAATCTGGCAGACACTCACTGCGAAAGATCTGAACCGCCCGGTGCCGGACCCACGCTTGCAGGTGGTGTGGGAGAAGCAGCCCCAAGGCTGACCCCTATGCCGATTTTTTGTTACTTCCCGCACGCTGATCAGTGCGTTTCACTGCACAAGGTAACCGCCCCATCTCGCTTGAGGAATAGATGCGGGCTACCCATATCGCCAACATCATCATGGAATAATTGCCAGCAGAATTTTCGCCGAACCATCCATCGTATGGCTTTTCACGATTCGCCCACGGATAGCGAATTTCAGGAGGCATCAGTAACCGATGCGAGTTGCGCGATGTACACGCCGTCGGAAACGCTCGCGGTATAGATGATCTGGAACTCACCGATCTTCACAACAGACAGAACCGCAAGGCGGTAATTGTCGCGTACATCCAGCTCTCTTGCATCAGCAGATGCTTCTGGTTAGTCTGCGGCTCGGTAAATAACGCCGTATCCATCAAAGTGCGTGTACTCGTATACGAACTCAGGGAACTGTTGCCAGGAGATCAGTTCTGGTCTTTGACGGTCTCCCAGAGAAAATGCATGGACTGACAATCGTCGTAGCACCAACCTGCTTCATCCTCGGTATCAACAGTAAATCGCCGGGAAGCTTCGGCACGAGGTCAAAAGAGTCCGCAAAGTTGATCTGAGCCATGAACCACATTGGGCCTCCGTCTTTGTTCTTTGGCCACGGCTTCGCAGCAGGCCAGTACGGTAGACCACCGATTTTGGTGACGTGGCGTTTAGGAGACTCCCCTTTACTTAAAGACGAAGGCATCGGTGGGAACTCCAGAGGGGCGTCGCAACCCATGCCGATCTCGAAGCGTTTCAACTGAATAGAGATCATAAGGACCGGAGATGTTTTGCCCTCGAAGGGCTTCTGTTCGGATCGCGTTCTCGTAAGTGCGGCGAACTGCTGGGAAGTCCAGTTCGTCGTGCACTTTGCTCGAAGTGGAGTTGATCATCTGAACGGGCGACTCCGTGTTGGCAAGCAACGACAAAGATCAACCGGATTTGCCGCGACTGATTCTCCAATGTGTGCGCAGTCCATCAACAAACTTCTACTGCATCTTATTGTTAGCTAATCAAGCACGGCAGCACGTGCCTGTGGAAGCCAAACGCGGAACCACAGGACTTTGCCCCAAAAGCGACTCCGAAAGCAATGCCCGCCTAGCCTCAGTGTACTGAGCAATTCGTGCTCTCATTCAGACGTGTCTCTACATATATTGCTCTCCCAACCATCGTATTGGAGTTCGAAGATATCTGCAATGCACTCCATCGGAACTGAGCACTGAACACAGCATTCTGCGTTATTGGCATCATAATGGACACGACAATCTGGTGGGAGTCGCCATCGCTTTTTGCAACGGCATCGCCATACCGATTGTCGTTTATGAAGCGTGCGATCAGGTTTGCCTTCTTTGCGTTGGGGGCGATGAGGAGGAATTCCACTTCGCGAGCAGTGGTGGCGATATCGCCCAAGCCTTCGTTGCTGATCAGGAGTTCCCTGTCAGCGCAAGAAGTCGAAAGGAGTGCGGAAATCAGTTCAGACATGGTGTTTCAGCTAACAAGTATTATCCAGCCGCTGGATAATCACAATGGATAATCTGAAAACGAAACGTGCGGCTACCGAGCAGATTCTGACTCCCGGAGAAGCTGATGTCAACGACCCTGCGGGCTGGCGTCTTCACACACCCGCGATACACTTTCGGCTGCGTCCAGGAAAATCCAGCTGCTGGATATTCTACCCGCCATGAATCAGGAGATCGTAGGTACGGGCGCGGGATTAACCGCGACTTCCGGGGCAGGTGCGAGGACTGGCATTCAGCATTAGTGCCAGCGAGCTTCAGGCCTTACATGCGATCTGTCGTTTCTTCAGGCGGGAGACTGACCTACTTCGACTGCGTCAGAGTTCATTCGGATTGAAACGGTAGATCTGCTGAAAGACTGGTTTTTCTTCTTCCGGAAGTCGGCTCTGATACTCACGAAAGGCATCTACATTCCACTGCACCACTCCTTTGTGGAGGCCACCTTCGAACTGCGACGGTTCCCGGAGATCTGATGTTTCGAACGGCCTGATCTGCCATTACTTAAAAGCCATGACCTGGGATTTTGCCCGTTGCGAGGAATGGGCGTTTGCAAGGTCGATTGAACATCCGTCCGAAAAATGCAGGACAGATCGCAGAGTCATCGTGGTGCCCATCATGTAGCTGCCTGTCTGTAGCTGAGTGATTTCGGACCACGCCGCAACACGTCGGTCGGTGGCGAAATGTCCGCCCCGGAACACTCCATTGGGTGCGACATAGCCAGCGGAAATCAAATCCCAGATAAAGATCATCGCCAGGAGCAGGACAGCGGGCACAAGAACTGTCAGAGACACGCGAATGCAGCCGAGAGAATAAGCTTGCAGGTAGTCATCAATGGGCAGTTCGGGATCAATACGTCGAATCACGGCCTTCATTGCCGCACCGTTGAGCCAACGGCTGGCAGCATCGCGACTCCCCTGCATCGTCATCTGAATTCCGGAAATCGCCGTGGGTACTCTCCATAAGGGCCTGGCATTCAAAATCAGAAAGAAGATCAGCGCGCTGAGTATGATGCCGACGAATACTGCAACGACAGCACTGACCGGTTCCATATCGATCAGCCATGTGTCGTCAGGAATCAGGCCCAGCCAGATACCGATTCGATCCATGGGAAGCTGAAACAAACCGAAAGTCGTTCCGATGATGCCAGCGATCAGCAGGAGAAGCTGGCCGATAACAGCACCCGCACAACTCAGCTTTCGCAATCCACGCGTCACCTGAATGTGGTGTGCCACGGTTGCTGGCATTCCAAAGGAAATGAGATCGGCGACCTGTTGGTCATTCAGAAAGAGTTCGTCGCTTATCATTGGGCACGTCTGGGTGGCACTGGTGACAGAAACGGCAACGAGTGCGCCGCTTTCTCTGCCAGCGCCCTTTCTGGTCGAAAACAATGGCGAAGCCAGATAGCCACCACATCATCATTGAAACGTTCGATCTTCTCAACGCAAGAGACGTTGGCGGGGTGTCATATTCTATGAAGCATGATCGCCGTGCATGGCGGTTGGGTGGCGCAGGCACACGATGGACTATCGTGGGCGTCGATGACAGATCGGTTGCGAACGGGACATCAATTTCCAGTCCGAGCGGCCAGCGCATCGGTAAGCCAACAGACCGACGTACCAGATAACATCGCGCCGAACTCCATGGCCATTCGTTGACTTGTTGTGTCAAGCCCGCTCGAACGGCACTGCGATCAGATTGCGATACCATTCGTTCCCACGGGCCCCAAGCTTTCTGTTGGGGGCGATGATCAGGCACGCTCCGTTGTGTCCGGTTGCCGCGGAATGGTAGAATCGCATGCTGGCAGGATGCTCCTGTTCGTGTCATTCAGATTGCCACATGGGTTGCCGCCCAGGCTGTGTGGCGTTTTCGTCGAACAGACTCAGAAGTCACGCGAAAGCGATGAGTTTGCGGGTGACGATTTATTCGTTGCAGGATGCGACGCACGAAGTGAGTCGATGGCCCTTTTACCTCTACACGTCCGAGACATTCAGAATGTTGCTCATCCTGCGAATCTCAGGCAGTCCATCAGCGTCATTGCCTTCAGTCTGCTCCTCACCCATCTGAGTCCAGCCACTTGCCTGGCCGATCAATCCAGCCAATCCCGGCCAGGTCCCAACATTGTTGTGATCTATATGGACGATATGGGGTACGCCGATATCGGGCCGTTTGGTGCGACCGATTACCAAACGCAATCTTGACCGGATGGCTTCTGAAGGACGGATCTTTACCGACTTCTATGTCACTCAGGCGGTCTGTTCGGCCTCGAGAGCGGGGTTGCTGACGGGATGTTACAACGTCCGTGTTGGCATTCAGGGAGCGTTGGGGCCTTCGTCACCTATCGGGATCAACGCGAACGAGGTCACCCTTGGTGAAATCTGCAAGCAAAAAAACTATGCCACCGCATGTTATGGCAAATGGCACCTGGGACATCATCATCAGTTCCTTCCGATGCAGAATGGATTTGATGACTACTTCGGACTTCCCTACAGCAATGACATGTGGCCCTATCATCCGGGCGTCGCACATCTGCCAATGGAAGAGCGTCTGAAACGATGGCCGCATCTGCCCTTAATTGACGGTAATACAATTGTGAATGCCCAGGTGACCGGGGAAGACCAGGAGCAACTAACAACACAATACACCGAACGTGCCGTGAAGTTTATCGAAGATCACGTCGATCAGCCGTTTCTTGTCTACCTGCCACACAGCATGGTTCATGTACCGCTTTATGTTTCTGATAAGTTTAAAGGAAAAAGTGGTCGTGGGTTGTTCGGAGATGTCATGATGGAAGTCGACTGGTCTGTCGGACAGATTCTGGACACTCTGCGAACCCATCATCTGGAGGACAAGACACTGGTCATCTTCACTTCGGACAATGGACCATGGCTTTCGTACGGTGATCACGCTGGTTCTGCCGGCCCGCTGCGAGAGGGCAAGGGGACAATGTTTGAAGGCGGATGTCGCGAATCCTGTGTCATGTGGTGGCCCGGCACAATTCCCGCCGGAACAAAATGCTCCGTTCCTGCCATGACGATCGATATTCTGCCCACGGTTGCCCACCTGATCGGAGCCGACTTGCCTGCACATCCGATTGATGGCAGGAACATATGGCCCCTGATTGCTGGCGAACCGGATGCCGTGTCTCCCCACGAGGCCTACTATTTTTATTGGGGTGGCCAACTACAGGCCGTTCGCAGCGGACGATGGAAGCTGCATTTTCCTCACGACTATCGCACATTGAACGGAAGGCCCGGCGGTACCGATGGCAAGCCGGCCAACTACGTTCAGGCGGAGATTGGACTATCGCTTTTCGATCTGGAATCAGATATGTCCGAAACGACAAACGTCGCCGATCAACATCCCGAAGTCGTCGCTCGACTGACCGTTCTTGCCGATCAGATCCGAGAGCAATTAGGCGACAAGGGAATTCGAGGCCAGGCGATTCGACCAGCGGGCCGCAAGGTCGAAGTCAATTAATCACAAGGCTCTCATCGACAATGGCATTTCGCTCTTGTGCGGGATAGCGGGTGTGGCGATGGAAAGCTGCGATTAGCAGGATTCCTTCACTCACTCGTAACGTATGCCGACATCCCAGATGTGAGTGATAAATGGCGAAGATGGCTGTGTGGACCATGGAAAAGTGAAAACCTCCCGGGGCATGGTCTTCTGGTTCTCAACGGTCCTCAATCGTGAAATGGCTAATTGATGACCAAACCGCGACCAGGCTATAGACATTGCATGCCCTGGTAGTCGCGCGGTGACGATTTGTCGGCCTGTGGCCGGCTGCCAGGCCGTAATGCAAACGGCTTGTCCGGATGCATCCGGAGCGATTGTATCTGCGAAACTCTGTCCGACAGTCCAGAGTGGTCCGCTGCTGGTGGTTCCAAAAGCCACCGAAGAAATCGAAAGTCCGGGGATCTGTTCTCGAACCGACAGCGTCTTCATGATGGAACCGTCCTGGAGATTCCGTATTTGAACGGCTTTCCGGTCGGCGATAGCCATTCGGGCCGGGGCGGGAGAACGCGGGATCGGACTGGGTTCAGACATACGATCAAGGCTTATTGCAGACGGAATGGAATTCAGATTCACCTGCCATTCCGTGCTTCCATCGCTTACCCGGCTTCGGACCAGTTTCGGTTCTGATTCGTCCGAATTCGCCCGCGCGACCTGTGCAACCTGGTAGCCATCATACGTCTGTCGGTGGATTCCGGTGACAGTCCAGGTTGATACTGAAAGGAGCGATTGACAGTCCAGTGTAAACTGCAGGTGCTCAACCTGGGCAACGTGAGGCTGAATACGCTGATGCAGATAAAACCTTCTCGGCACTGGAAGATTCGTATCAGGGGTGTGAGGCCATTCCGACGTGACAATGCCGTAAGGTCTGTCGGGCAGTGGCTCTTCGTCTGCATTCCAGAGTTCAATGCTGCCGTCGATCTTGCCAATCGCAAAAAGGCAGCCGCCCGTGGCGGCCACAATTCTTCGAGCACCAGTATCTGAATATTCGAGGCCGCTGGTGTGGTGTCTGCCAGGACCTGAATTTGGTTGAGCGGCAATGGTGGGATATTTGTCTTCAACGGTCTGCAAGTGTGCGCCCGTTTTTGCGTCCCAGAAACGAATGACCGGAAACTGCCCAACGGTTGCGACAACTCTGCCATCCCCCGAGATGGCCGCCTGAAAAATTCGTTCGCCATCCGGGGAAATGCCAGTCGTCTGTTGCACGGTCCCGTCAAGTGGATTGATCAGATAAGCCACCTGATCCACCAGGACAACAGTCTTTGTACCGAACGACAGAGAGGCGACTCCAGCATCATCCGCAGCCCCTTCAGTCGCACGTCCGGACATCGAGATCGATGCCCTGGGCCACGGGGTATCTTCGGGAACGGTTACTACTGGTGGTTCCGGGCGACGCCTTTCTCGCTCAAGGTTGACCAGCTCCTGGCCGCGAAGGCGGTATTTCGATGCGATGGGGATCAGATTCCATGCAAATCCAATGAGTGAAACGACCAGCCAGATTTTGATGATGCGTGCAGCCATGAGTCTATCTCCGGCAATAAATGTGCGCGATAATGAATGCCAGCCGGGCTGACTCTCATTCACTTTGGAGAGATCGCCCCGAGACAATCCAATGGATCTGCCCGTTTGCTCGTTTTGGATTGCTGAAACGTCTACGGCAAATCCATTCGGCACCAGCGCCGATATGCAGTGACGGTTAGCAGAATGCCTGATATCAGCAGCACTCCTGATACAACCCAGGTGGTCCGGGCCAAGTCGCCATCGTCCATGCGGTTCGAAGCAATCCAGGAAGTTTGTGACACCAGTGTTGCGGCTAAAATTCCAATCGCCATGCTCATTCTTGATCCGTAGGAAGAAGCCAGCGCGCTGACGCCAAACACAACGAAATGAGCACCAATGACCCACAGAGAAAACTCAACAATGGCTTGCGGATAAATCGCTAATGCGTTGACTGGCCAGATCACAATACTCGTGCCGATTCCGAACAGTGCCCACCAGGCCAATTGTGCGGTGATGGAATTTGACAGCAGCATCAGCCCATTGTCGCGTACCCAGGTGCGTCGACTGAACGGGCGAAGGCTTTCATAGCCCAGTCGGGGCCATCGTTGCTGAATCAGAAGAAACTGCCCCCATGTGAGCATCAGAGAAAACATGCAGGGAAGAGAGAGCATCAGACGCACGCTTCTGACATCCAGCGATTCTTTCAGGGCGCGACTTTGCAGCCAGATGGCCATCAACTGTATTGAACCAACGACCATGAAGAACCAGACGTGATTGGTCGGCCAGTCTGCCGACAATCGCCAGAGCATGATTCGTTCGCGAAGGGTCGTCGCGGTCCGCAGTGAAAGAGCTTCCAGGGCTTTTGATGCTGGTTGGAGATACCAGTCCCAGGACAGGGTATTATATGGTTGCATCTGAACGCGCCTCGATCGACGAATCGTAGCGGCTTTCAGGTCCCAGACATCCATGGGCATCACCTTGCCGTAATCCGGATCATCCTCTGTCAGAGAAAACAGGTGATGAAAGAGCAGGCAAGCAGCCCCCAGAGCGAGTGACATAAGAAACCACGATGCTTGTGGTGCACCTCCCATCAGGAAGTCTCCGAGGGTCGCTCGCAGAACAGGAGAGAATGCCGTGGCTATTCCAAGAGAATACGGAATGGCCAGCCACCATCCCGGACACGCACCTGCTGAATAGCTTACGGTCCAGACCAGCAGGCTCAGACCACAGGTCGCCAGAGGTGAACTGCCGGATGCACGCGAGAAAGCAAACGCGGTCAGCAGAGGCACTGACCACATTAAGAAAGCCACAATGAGATGCCACCGACGATAGTCCGGAACCAATGTGGCTTCCGGCCGGGCTATCTGTTGTTTCAGGTGGATTCCGAGCCAGAATGTCAACATCAGCATGGGGCCGAATGTGAAGCCGGCAAACGTCAGGGAGTTCTTATCAGCCGTCACAATGCTCAATAGTGTACCTGGCACCATCAGGCAAAGCATCAGCATCAGAAAGCGTCGCGTCACATACGTCATCAGCACCTGATAAAGCTTACTCATGATGGAGCTCCAGAAAGATCTCTTCCAGATTCAGGTCTTCAACATCAATCTGAGCTTTCCATTGCCTGCTGAATCGCGACAGCAAGTCCGGTGTGAATCCGCGCAGACTTAATACTGCTGACTGACCATTCGATTCACAGCTCAACAGGCCCGGAAGCAGCTTCAGATCATCCGGCAGGGAACCACTGGTGGTAATGCGCAGCCGTTTGACCTCGTCCTTCAGGTTGCTTAACTCATCGTGGTAGATGATGCCGCCGTCTCTGAGTACCGCGACACGGTCGGCAACGCGTTCCAGATCGGACGTAATGTGGGTCGAAAACAGGATGGTTCTTTCCCCCGACATTGCCACATCCAGCAGCGTGGCCAGAAACTGTCGGCGAGCGGATGGATCAAGACTCGCGACAGGTTCATCCAGCACAAGTAAGTCCGGCTCGTGCCCCAGGGCCAGCAATATGGAAAGAGACTGAGTCTGCCCGGTGGAAAGCGTTCCGACCTTCGCTTCCCGGTCAAGCTTCCATTCCGTGAGCAGCTTTTCTGTAAGCGAATTGTTCCATCGCGGGTAGAACGCCCGGGTGTAGTCGATGATCTGCCTGATTTTCATCCAGGAATACAGTGTGATTTCCTGCGGCACATATCCAAGGCGCGCTTTTGCGGTGCCCGACAATGTGGCAACGTTCTCACCCATTAACCTGATCAGACCAGCCTGCGGACTTTGTAGCCCCAGAGCGCATTTGAGAAGCGTTGTCTTGCCTGATCCATTGCGTCCCAGCAGCCCCGTGACCGATCCGGGTTTCAGGTCAAAGTTCAGCTGGTCAAGGACCGTTTTGCCGGAGAACCGTTTTGTGACCCCGATCATCTGAATGACGGGCGCATGTTCGGGCTCAACTGTCCCTTCTGGCCCCGTTTGTTTTTCTGCGGCTGGGTGTTCTGAAGCTGCATCCAGCGCGAAACGATTAGTCATTACCGGGCTCCCTCAATAACGGGGTCAGGGCCGTCAGAACCTGATCGGCGGTGAGTCCAAGCTGGAACGCCTGAGCGGCGACCTGCTCGAGTAACGGGCGCAGTTGTTGTTGCCGCTGGCGAACGGTGTCCTGGGGTCTGGCTGGTGCGAGGACTCGCATCCCCTGACCGCGAACGCGTTCGACAACGCCGTCGCGTTCCAGAAGTGAATACGCTTTGGAAACGGTCATGGGATTGATCTGAAGGGATTCTGCGATCGTGCGAACCGACGGCAGCATCTGACCCGAAACCAGTTTTCCGTTGGCGATCTGCGTTCTCACCTGATCCATCAGCTGCCGATAAATCGGCACTCCGGAGGAGGGGTGAATCTGGAACAGCAGAACCGGGCTCATCAGAAAAAACTCGCCTTCCGGGTGATCATTCAGAAACTGATATCAGTGTATGACGACAATAATACACATCAACAGGTTTCTTGAGATTTGTTGCTCGGGATTGGAATGTCTGGTCTGCAGTGTGTCCGTTCAGGCCGTCAAACATCGGGTAAACCGCGTCGTTTTCGGTTCAGGCAAAAGGTCTGGACACAGATTTCGAATTCCGGCAAACTTCGCCGACTCCTCCGTTGCTTCGTTCTGAAGCTACGAAAAACCTCTCATTTCTGATGGGGCGTCCGACAACTCATGTCGGTGTCGCTTCGGATCCAGTCTCGCGCAGTTTCACTGCAAACTCTCTCTACTCTTCGTACGTCAGGATCATTCCAATGGCTCGACTGGCTATTGCCGTCTGCTGTTATGCTGCTGTGTTTGCGGCGACGTTCCTTGGCGCGGTGCTGTTGCGTTTTGATTTCGAATTTGCCGCGTATCCTCGCAGCCTGTATCTGGAAACCGTTCTGATTGTCGTATTGCTGAAGCTGGGGATCGTGTTGTTTTCGCGCGATTGGCGCAGGCATCTTCGATATTCGACAATTCACGACCTTTCCTGGTCAGCGGGCATCTGTGTCATCGCAGGAGTCCTGATATCTGCCATGCAGCTGGCTCGGCCGACGATGCCGTATATCCCCCGGTCGATAATTGCCATCGATACTGTGCTTTCTGCGGCAACTCTGGCGTCATTGCGAGTGGTTGCCAACATGCTTCGCACTTTCCTGATCAATCATCAGGGACCTGGAATCGAAAGAGCCCTCATCTATGGCAGTACAACCGATGCCGTCAGCCTGCTGACAGCCATCCAGTCAGGTTCTGCGCGACTGAAAGTTGTGGGAATTGTGAGCGATTCGAAAGGTGCCGCGGGTCTGGTGGGAGGAGTTCCCACGTTTACCGACGGTGGTGCACTGGCCAGTGTGATCAGCCGAACGCATGCGGACCATGTGCTGATGCCTTCGAATCTGCCCGGAAAAGTAGTCCGGGATGTCACTCGAAGTTGTCTGGAACTTGGAATCGAAGCTCACCTGGTACCGGCTGTTGATGAAATTC
Source organism: Planctomycetaceae bacterium (assembly GCA_041398825.1). Lineage (NCBI taxonomy): Bacteria > Pseudomonadati > Planctomycetota > Planctomycetia > Planctomycetales > Planctomycetaceae > Planctomycetaceae bacterium. Next base: position 223,065 of record JAWKTX010000002.1, read on the forward strand.
CCGCCCGCCGATTTCAGCTTCGGATGCGTGATGTAACCATTGACGACCTGCTGCGTCGCGAACCCAACGTTCTTGATCTGAACGGCATTCGCTCAATCCTTCGCAATCGAGTGATTCTGGTTTCAGGGGCCGCTGGAAGTATCGGTTCGGAAGTTTGCCGCCAGCTGCTTCATTTTCAGCCACGCAAGATCGTGCTGGTGGATCAGTCCGAATTCGGCATCTTTCAGATCGAGCAGGAATTTCAGCAGCAAATCAAGACGCTGAACTGTCCCGCGCCGGAGCTCGAGTACCTGGTGGAAGACATTGTCGATGAAGAAGCCATGCGGCGCGTCTTCATGCTGCATCGCCCGGCTGTTGTCTTCCATGCAGCCGCCTATAAACATGTTCCGCTGATGGAGCATAATCCGCAGGCTGCTGTCCGCAACAATGTCTTTGGCACGAAGATTCTGGTGGATCTGGCCCACAAGTTTTCTGTCGATCGATTTGTGATGATCTCCACTGACAAAGCCGTGCGCCCAACCAATGTGATGGGTGCGACCAAACTGATTGCGGAGCAGTATCTGAATAGCGTCGCTTCCAGATCGAGCACTCGCTTCATAACGGTTCGATTCGGAAACGTGTTGAATTCAGCGGGAAGCGTCGTTCCGACGTTTCGGCGTCAGATTGAGGAAGGCGGTCCGGTGACCGTTACCGATGCCGACATGCAGCGGTATTTCATGACAATCCCGGAAGCGGTTCAGCTGGTTCTGCAATCTGCGGCGCTGGGAGAAGGTGGTGATGTTCTGATTCTGGATATGGGGGAACCGGTCAGGATCGTCGATCTGGCGCGCGACATGATTCAGCTGTCCGGGCAACGGTATCCGGAAGACATTGATATCGTGATCACAGGTCTGAGACCGGGCGAGAAACTGTACGAAGAGTTGTTCTACGAAAGCGAAGGAACCGCCAGCCGAGTGCACGAGAAGATTTTTCGGGCACCACGTCAACAGATTCAGAACACAGGTTGGATTGAAGATGAACTGGAAAACCTGCGCAGCCATCTGATGACAAGTCGCGAACAAATCCGCGAAGTCTTGTGGCAGGTGACTGCTCGCATCGTCGAAGACAATTCCAGGATCTCCACAGATTCCAGCGAGTCACGCCGAGCGGCTTAAATTCTTAACGCGAGGCCACGCGACCAGACAGTGGCAGGCAGACAATAAGTTCTGCCACGGCCGCAGCGGCACTGAGACCGACAATCGGCCCTGGTTCATGGCAGAAGTAACTGAGTAACGGCAGATAATGCCGCAGGAACGCCTCAAAAACGTCGTCGTCGAAGGATTGCCGGGACTTTGGGACAGTCGCACGATCAGAAGCAGTCAACAGGGATTGCTGATCGTAGGTTAGTCGCGATATACCACTGAATTGAATTCCAAAAGCTTACTGCGGCGTTCAACTTCAGGATTGCTGAACAGGGCCAGATTCAGCCTCGATGCCCAAACGTTCAAAGGATTGACAATGAAACTTCGGCCAACCGGTCTCTTAGTGGCCACCGCTTTCCTCATATCTGGTTTTGGCTGTTCTTCAACGGCTACATCGAACACTGCCCGCACAGCAAAAGAGCAGATGCTCCTGTCGAATGCTGTTGATCAGTCGCTGGACAAGGTTGACTTCACGCCATTGTACGGGCAGCGAGTATTCCTTGAAGAAAAATATCTTGATTGCATCGACAAGCCTTACGTTGTCGGCTCTGTGCGTCATCGCATCATGAGAGCTGGTGGCACTTTGCTGCCCAGTGCTGATGATGCCGATGTCGTGATGGAGCTCAGAAGTGGTGGCGTTGGCACCGATACATCGGAGTCCTTTCTTGGGACGCCGGAAATCGCATTGCCCGGAATGCTGACGATTCCTGAGGTTCGCTTGGTCGAACGAAAAACACAGTTTGGCTACTCGAAGCTTGGACTTGTGATTTACGATGCCAGAAGCCGTCAGGTGCTGGGTGATGGTGGAATGGCCATGGCCCAGTCGGATGACAATAACTGGCACGTTCTTGGGGTTGGCCCGTTTCAGAATGGTGATCTGAAGACTGACGTTGCCAGGGCAGAAATGATTCCCCCGGGAATGTACCGTCGCCAATTGCCGACACAGGTCGCGTTCGGGACTCGTGATGGAGTCGAGGCAGATGCCAATAATGTCCGCTACGCCAGCGGCAAGAAATAGCGCCGGTCACGGAGCGACATTCGCAAAATACGGCAACCCGATCCGAAAAGGATCGGGTTGTTTCTGCGCTGCTTGCGATGTTCCATGGGCACCGTGCTGACCGCCAGCAACAGCCCGATCGACTTCATCAGACGCAAGCTCGAATCATTCAATAGTTCTTGTGAGGCTTGCACAGGCCGGCAAACATGACGACTGCGACAACCGCTGAGACGACGGAGAGTGTTGTGATGGTTTCTGCCGACAGTCCAAGGTCCACGGAGGCGACTCCGAATGCTGCGAACACTGCGATCCCCACTGCCGTCAGGGCCTCTCCAGCGATGACGCCGGACGAAAACAGAACGCCTCGATGAAGAATGGCGTCGTGTTCTGCTTCAGGTTTGCCTCGCGAATAGAAGTGTGCCAGCAGGCCGCCGAACAGGATTGGAATGGCCAGCCCGAATGGCAGATACATTCCCACGGCAATTGGCATCAGGTATGCGCGAAACTTTGCGTTGGCTGATTTGAGTCTGTGGTCAATCAACAGGATGACTGCCCCCACACCGATTCCGACCGCAATCAGATCCCAACGAAGTTCCCCTTCGCCTGCGAATCCGCGAGCTAGTTCTGCAAATAAGCTGGCCTGCGGCGCGGAGAGTTCGGGACCTCCAATTCCGCCCGGCGTATTGCTGTGAAGCAAGTTCAGCACAGGAGCGATCGTAAAAGCTGCGACAGTGACGCCTGCAATTTGCATCATTTGCTGGCCGATCGGAGAAGCCCCAACCAGAGACCCTGTCTTCAGGTCGTTGCAAACGTCTCCGCTGGTACACGCCACGCAGCAAACAATTCCAGCGATTCCAAGAGTCGCGACCATCGCTTCAGGCCCTCGAAATCCCGCGAGATATAACATTCCGCCTGCAACAAGAACCGCTGTAATTGTCATCCCGGACACCGGACTATTGGAATTCCCGACGACGCCCACGATGTAGCTGGCGACCGCTGTGAAGAAGAATCCAAGCACCACCATGACGATGGTGGACAGTGCAGTGATGCTGACCCCTTTCGTAAACGAATAATTGACACCTGCAAGCAGAAAGACGCACAAGGCAGCCAGAAGAAGGATCACCCGGGAAGGGATGTCTCGCTGAGATGCGTCGGCAGGCTGTTGGTTGCCGGTCATTCCTGACCATAATTCACGAACGGCAGCGATCAACCCGGCTCTGACATTGTATAACGATGCGAATCCGCCCAGCACCATTGCACCGACGCCGACATAACGCACCTGCGAACTCCAGATTGAATACGCCTGATCGACGGCGGATTCCTCTGCAATCGCCCCACCAATAATTGGGATCCCAATTAACCACGACAGAGCTCCGCCGAGAAAAATCAGAACGGCCACATTCAGTCGGACGATAAAACCCACGGCTACGAGCATTGGTGACAAATCGCCACCGATATAAAAGATCCGTGTGCCTACAACCCTGGCAGTTTCCAGTGACCCGGCAATTAAACCCAGGAAACCGCCCATCAGTTTGAAGGCCGTCCCGAGGAGTCCTCCAAGAATTAAGCTTTTCCCCGCACCGGAATCCTCTTCTGCATTTTCGCCAGCCTTCAAAACGGCCGCGCAGGCAACGCCTTCGGGATAAGCAAGTTCGTCGTTGTCGACGACAAAAACTCGACGCATCGGAATCATGAAAAGGATTCCCATCAAACCGCCAGTGAACGCGATAATCGTGATGGTCCAGTAGTCGAAGCTGGTCCAGTAGCCGATCAGAACCATTGCCGGCATAGTGAAGATAATTCCTGCGGCCAGCGATTCCCCGGCCGAGGCGCAGGTCTGCACCTGATTCGCTTCGCGGATCGTTGAATTTCGAAACAGCAGCCGGAAAAACATCATTGCCATCACTGCGGCCGGTATCGATGCGGACACCGTCATACCAGCTTTCAGACCAACATAAACGTTGGCAGCGCCCATGATGACGGACAACAGCAATCCCAGAACGATGACTCGCGGCGTAATTTCCGCACGAGGTTCGTCCGATTGGGGCGAAACAACAGATTCTTCTACTGACACGGCAGCTTGACTCCCAAACGTAAACTCTTCGAGCGAGAATGATATCGCCAGGGGGAGTGTAGAAGGTCGGCAACGTGTTTTCGACGACAGGATTCCCTTCGGTCCCATCATTTTGACATTGGTTCCTTGTCCCGGTGCTCGCGATAACCGACCCCTGTGTTGCAGGCAAGGCCTGTCACGAAGCGAGGAAACGAAACCATACCGAAGGTCTGATGGCACCTCGGCTAAAAGAACGAATTGATGCTCGGTCTGAAGACGGAGCAGTTTCATTGCGATGCGTCGTCCGGTCATATGGCGGCGACGTTGTCTGTGCTGATTCCTATGGGCGTCCACCAACGGTTTCACGCAGAGCGTTATGGTTAAGCATTTCGCCGATCTTCTTTTGCTGCATCAATTCCCGGCCTTTGGCGTACGCCGGATCATGCCAGAAGACAAGGCATCCGTTGCAGCCGCGTCCACAGCAACCGGGATTTCCTGTGCGAAGCGACTTTGGTTCTGACGGAGCGTTTTCGGCATCGCGCGCTTCGGAAAGCTTCACCTGCTGCAACTGGTACAACTGCAGATCGGGACTGGCTGAACCGCACGAAGAATCGCCGCTTCCACACGAGGTGTTGTCGCCACAACAGCTGCTGCCTGACAGTTCCATTCGCCGCGCTGTTTTGTCCAGACGGAGTCGAGCGGCTTCCGTTTCGGTCAGCGGTTTTTCCTTGCGAATCACCGTCAACAGGGGCATGCGTGCGGGCAGCGTGGCCTGATCTTCCTGTTCGAACTGCGACCAGCGAATCTTCAGTTTTCTTGGCTGCCCGGGGTGGACAACTTCAACCGGATCGGGCATTCCTTCAAGTTCAAATTCGTACAACCGCAGTCGGACATCATAGAACGAACTCTGGATGTTCTCGCCCGGAAGAACAAACTCAAGAACATCACCGGGATCCAGTCGATTGCGAACGTCCACCAGAAAACCATCGTCGGTGTATTCACAAATGTAGCCGGCGAAGACAGCATCTGATACCTGTCCGGTGTGCTGATAGCCGTGTGCCAGATTGGTGAGCTGTCCGTCATGAAACGCCAGCGTGTAACCTCTCGAAGGAACCCGGTCCAGTTCATCCATGAAGGGCTTTGGATCCCAGTTGTCGGGATCGGCCGCCCAGGCATCCATTGCCTTTCGATAAGCGCGCGCGACGACTGCCACGTAGTAAACGCTCTTGCCGCGCCCTTCGACCTTGAACGAATCAACCCCCAGTCTCAGGTACTCGTCCAGCTTTGGAAGCAGGCACAGATCCTTACTGTTCAGAATGTAGGAACCGCGTGAGTCTTCTTCGATCGGCATCAGCTCGCCGGGCCGAACGCCCTCTTCCAGCAGGAACTGAAACATGTCACGATTACTGTCATCGATTGTCAGTTCCTGAACGGTGCCGTCGTTCAGCTTCAGATGAACTTTATAGTCCCATCGACAACTGTTCGCGCAGTTGCCCTGATTGGCTCCTCGTTCGGACATGAAGTTTGAGAGCAGACAGCGACCGGAATAGGTCATACACATGGTGCCATGCACAAACGCTTCCAGCTTGATGTCCGGGCAGTCGTGTCGAATCTGGGTGAGCTCTGCAAACGACACCTCGCGAGCGAGGACCACCAGCTTCGCGCCCTGATTCTGCCAGAATCGCACCGACAGCGACGAACAGACGTTTGCCTGAGTCGATACGTGCAGGGGAATTTCCGGTGCACGTTCACGAACGTATTCGAAGACCCCCGGGTCGGCGATAATCAAGCCATCGGGATTGACCGTCTTGACGGTATCTATGAACGTATCCAGCTTGGATACGTCCTTGTTGTGGGCGAACAAATTGAGAGTCAGGTAAACCCGCACATTATGTTGGTGAGCGAATTCAACCCCTTCCAGAACATCCTGCAGCGAAAAGTCGGACTTGGTGCGCAGGCTCATGTCCGGTGTGCCCAGATAGACTGCATCGGCCCCGTACAGAACGGCTACCTTCAGCTTATCGAGTGAGCCCGCAGGCATCAGAAGTTCGGATTTCATGATCGAAGTCGTCTTAGAGCGGAGACCAATTAAGTTCGCGTTGAATGGCTCAACCCGAGTTTCATGCCACGCATGGGCCAATCCAAAAGTAAAGTGGCCCGCTGTCGGCATTCTGGACATTCTGTTTGGGGAGTAAAGTGGAATGTCGTAACTGTTTCCAGAATGAGATGCCCCCATACCACTTCGTAGCCATTTCCAGCCGTAATTGAGAGGCGATTCCGCAACTTTCGAAATCCGAGACACGCCCCGACGGCTGATTCTCACGCCGAACGAGAGAACTTTTGCGAAAATGGGGGTCCTGGCAGCCGCCTTGCCATCATTGTCGCTTCCGGGGAGAAGTTGTCTGCAAAAAGAAAAGCCGGACAATTGCGGTGTGCAATCGTCCGGCTTCGGGATGGTAATTTCGTGTGGGTGAGTTCAGAAACAGATGAGCTATGCTTCAGGCACAGGCAGGGCACTGAGTCCAATGCCGGAGTAGTAGAAGCCGCGACGTGCCATTTTCTGGCGGTCGTACAGATTTCGTCCGTCAAAGATCACCGGGGATTTCATTTTCAGCTTCACGTAGTCGAAATCCGGATTCCGGAATTCATTCCATTCCGTGACGATTGCGATGCAGTCGGCATTTTCGCAGGCATCATAGTGATGCTTGCAGTAGGTGATGCGATCGCCCATAACCTGACGAACGTTTTCTTCGGCTACCGGATCGTGAACACGAACCGACGCGCCAGCGTCCAGAAGGCTTTCAATGAGAACCAGTGACGGGGCTTCGCGAATATCGTCCGTTCGAGGTTTGAATGAAAGTCCCCAAATGGCCACCGTTCGGTCCTTCAGGTCGCCAAAGTAACTGGAGATCTTCTTGAACAGAACGTGCTTCTGATGATTGTTTGTTTCGTCCACGGTTCGAAGGATTCGAGCTTCCACATCATTGGCCGCCGCAACTGACGCAAGTGCGCGAACGTCTTTGGGAAAGCAGGACCCGCCATAACCGACTCCCGGGAACATAAATGCAAACCCGATCCGGGCGTCATGCCCCATGCCTTTGCGGACGTCGTTGATATCCGCACCAACCCGTTCGCAGATGTTTGCGATCTCGTTGATAAAGCTGATCTTGGTGGCCAGCATGCAGTTGGCGGCGTACTTGACCATCTCAGCACTTTCAATACCCATGCTGATAAACGGCTTTTCGGTGCGCAGGAACGGCTTATACAGTTCATGAAGCACATCTGATGCTTCTTCCTCGTCGACACCCACGACAACCCTGTCTGGTTTGGTGAAGTCGTCGATCGCGGCACCTTCCTTCAGAAATTCCGGATTCGATGCCGAATAAAATGGCGTCTCTGTTTTTGCCTTGATCCAGTTGGCTACCTGACGATTGGTTCCAACAGGGACGGTACTCTTGCAGATAACGACGGCTCCTGACTTCAGGTAAGGAGCCATGCCTTCCGCCGCACTCTGAACGTATTTCAGATCGGCCGCACCGTTTTCGTCCTGAGGCGTCCCCACGCAGATGAAAACGCATTTTGCATCGCTGATCGCCTGCTGGTAGTCGGTTGTAAACTTGAGTCGACCCGCAGCCGCATTCCGTTTGACCAGTTCTTCCAGTCCTGGTTCGTAAATGGGCACTCCACCATTATTGAGGAGATCGACTTTACGGGCATCGACATCAAGACACGTGACATCATTGCCGCTTTCGGCGAAACACGTTCCTGTCACCAGCCCTACATAGCCGGTACCTATCATCGTGACCTTCATTGTCAGTCTCGCTTAATACTTTCAAGTGGTTTTGAATTGGACTGTGCCTGCTGGTAATCCCGATGCAGTTGCTCCAGCAGCATCTCGATATGGTCCAGCTTCTGATACTCCGCCTGTAACTGGTTGTTTGATTCGTTCACGCTGCCTTCATCAAACGCCGCATACGCTTTCAATGCCGTGCGGGATTCACTGGCAACACTTTCAGGTGTATGCCGTCCCGTTTCCTGAGACACCGTCAATATTCCCTGACGGCTTCGGTTGCGCACAGAGTCGGCAATGTACACCGGCCGACTGCGGACCTGATCGTAGATTCGAATTACGTATTCGCCAAGAATGCTGATCCCCAGCGCATTCAGTGTGCCAAAGAGCGAAGCGAGCGTAACGACGGATGTCCATCCGGGTATTGCCAGCCCGGTGAACAGCTTGTGAAACAATACGAAGCCGATCGACGCTGCACAGATGGAGGCAGAAAGGGCGGCGATCACGTAGAAGAATGTAAGCGGGAATGCCGAGAACGAAAGGATGGCTGTTTTGGCCAGGCGAAACAGGCCCTTCAGAGAGACGCGCGGATGCTGATCATGTCGAGCGGCCCGTTCCACTGGAACTCCCGTTTGACGGAAGCCAGCCCAGCTTCGCAGGCCGGGGAAATAGCGATCCTGTTCCGGAAGCTGCTGAAGAATATCGATCACGCGGCGATCCAGCAGACCAAAGTTGCCAGCGTCCTGAGGGATCGGAGTCGATGAGACGGCATTCAGCACACGATAGAAGCTGTAGAACAGCAGTCGTTTGGGCAGAGATTCCTTGCGATTGAATCGCTCGGCATACACCACATCAAATCCCGATTCCCACTCGGTCAGAAAGTCGGGTATCGCACGGGGATCATCCTGCAAGTCCGAATCCATGACGATGGCAACATCGCCACTGGCGTAATCCAGTCCTGCGTGAACGGCAGGCTGGTGGCCAAAATTACGCGCCAGATGAACGACAACGATCCGATGGTCTTCAATCGCCAGTCGGTCCAGCAATTCACGCGATCCGTCGCTTGATCCATCGTTCACGTAAACGATTTCAAAATCGGCGGAGTTCTTCTCCAGTGCCTTCACCAGTTGACTGGTCAACTCCCTGAGGATCGCGACTTCGTTGTAAACCGGCAGCACGGCCGAGATCTTTGATGAATGTCGGTCACGATCATTGCAGTACACGGCGAATGCACCGTCAGCTTCCAGCTCTCGTTGCGGAACGTCAAACGTCATTTGCGCAGCACTCCAACAAGCGACAGCCCCATCGGGACACCAATACTGTTCAGGCACCAACGCTCAGCGGCAGCCGCCGTCAGCAGCGCACGATTCGTGAATGACGATACTTCGGGAAAATCCGGCTGGTGACGACTGGGAAACAGTTTTTCCCATCCGCGCACGGCGAGAGCTGCGGGCAAAGTGAAGCTGTTCCAGTAGTTCAGCCACTGGACACGGAACTGCGATTCTCGCGCGTGAGTCCGAAATTCCGCGATTGTGTACCTGCGGAAATGTCCGAGCTGTTCATCCCAGCGACTGTAGAGCCATGGATGGGCGGGTACGGTGATGATGACCGCTCCATCGTCTTCAAGCGAATCGTGAACATGCTTCAGAACCTGCACTGGATCCTCAACGTGCTCAAGCACATCCAGCAGGACGACAGCACGAAGCGATTGCGGTTCGACCGGCCATGGCTGGCCAAGATCATGCACGCGAACATCTTCAATGCCGCGGTTTCGAACGTGCTCGACTGATTCGGGCATCAGGTCAAACCCGGTGACGTCGTAGCCCATCTCGTTGAATTCGACGAGATTACGTCCCGACCCGATGCCACCTTCGACCAGCCGACCGGGGGGCGGGCAATGTTTGCGAAGTAAACGTGTGACGAGTTTGCGTTTCGCAACGTGCCACCAGTAATTGTCTTCGAGTTCAACGAGTTCCTGCAGGTGACTGGGGTCCATGCCGAATAGTGCTCCGAAAGGAAAAGTCTGCTTCACCGCAGCCTGAAGGGAACTCTGTTCAATACATCCAGCGAATTAACGCGCCGCCGGCGCCCGGCGTGTGACAAGAAGAGCCTATCACCTGGATGCATCGACAACGTTAAGTTCAACGGTACTTCAGGCTCTGAGCACTCATCGGCCGAAATCTGTAGGGGTCACGCCGGTTGTGTGGTGAATCAGCAACAGGAACGCATGATCGCCATAGCCGCTATGAACAACCGCATCCGTATCATCAGAATATCGCAAGACTCAGCAGTGTCATCAGAATGAACAGGATGCCACTGGTGAAAACGATCAATGACAGCCGCCGCCGCTGAGGTGGGCTCGCCTCCAGTTGTCCACTGGCAATTGAAATCAACGACGATGCCGAAACGTAGAGTGCATAAAGCAGCAGAGGTGGAAATGCGGGGGACAGCAACAGCGATCTGGTTGCTCGTTCAGTCAGCTTTTTCGTTTCGGCATTTTCAACCACCGGTTGATTTGCAATCTGCACTATTGGTGCAGCGTAGGGATTCTCAGACCGTTCCGTCTCGATGACATCCGGCAGGGAAATACTCGTCCCGTCTTCCTGCAGCGGTGCTGTTACCTCCCGGTCGTCAGTACCCCGCAACTTGCCGCAGTTCCAGCATTCATCAAATGTCCGGGCGTTGATTTCATCGCAGGCAGAACACTGCCATTCGGTCGCTTCAACATCATTCACCCGGGCCTCGCGAAGTACCTGAATTGCTTCTTGTGCACGGCTTTCCGGAACCAACAGCTCAATTCTGCGAACGGCCAGACCGTAATAGTTCAGGGAATCTGCCAGTTCGGTGCCGGTCGTCTGAACGGGTATGCCGGACGACCTCAGGATGGCAGCATCTATTTCTGCCGTCGTTGGCTGGTCATACATCCGGATGACCACAGGCCCGTCGTCACCAAATGCAGGTTGGTTGGCGGGACCTGTACGTGCCATGAGTTCCTCCCCCGCAAAACGTTACTGGGCCGGGATCCGGTCGACAACAGACTGAATTGGCAGGACCAGCGTCGACTCGCGCGCACGGCGTGCAATGATGACGCCGATAATGCGGCCACGGGCATCGATCAATGGTCCGCCGCAATCGTCAGGCTGCACAGGGATGTCACATTGCATGATCTGGCGAAAACCAGTTCGTCGCTCACTCAATGGACCCACACGGCCATCCAGAAATTCTGCTCGATGAAACATCGCTCCGGGATCACTACCCATTCTCGCCCCGGTGGTTCGTGCCTGACCGTTTCGCCACAAATCAAACTGCAGCCAGTCTCCCGGCTGGTTTGACTGGTGAATGCGTTCGACATCTTCAAATCCGCTCAACGTCTGCCCATTGATAGCATGAATGCGGTCACCTGTTCGAATCATTGCATCGGTTCCCGTGCTGTTGGGACTGACACTCTCGACAACGATCTCCGCTTTGTCGGAAAGCGAAAAACGCATTCCGAACTTTCCCTCCGCGGCTGGTTCGTCATGCATTGTTCGAGACAACCATCCGAGCTTCAGAGTGCTATCCGGTTGAAGCGTTGCCGCGACAGGGTGATCGACGAAGATGGATTCCGGATTCGGCAGCGGCTGCATTCGATCGTCGTCAGAGATATCCAATCGAAGGATCGTAATGTCGGTCGCCTGATCAGTTGCCACAACACGTGCCGAGAATCTCTTTCCATGGCGACCGACGCAACGTATGAAATGCCGGGGAACTTCGTCCCGAACCACGATACCATGGTCATCCAGCAGCGAACGTTTGGTTGCTACCAGGCCGTTACCGAGCCGTGTTCCAAGCCCGACGCGTTTCCACCGTTGCTGATCACGAACGGCATCGCTGTGATCTTCTGTGTCCTTTGTACGCGTTTCGACAATCACAGTGCGATCTTGTGCAAGTGTGTGAAGTTCAGATGGCAGATGGTTGAGTGCCCGCTCGAGTTCTTCTGATAAGTTTCGTTCTGCCTGGCCCGGGATTTCCCGGGGCACGCTGGCGACTTTTGAATCAGTCAGAAATTGTCGGACGACTTCCAGAGTCACGTGGTGATTACTGGTCAGATCGAAGCCAATTTGGCGATGGACTCCCAGCAACTGCCCCCGCAGATTGATCACGGGGCCTCCCGAATCTCCCACAGATAACGCACACGTCGTTCGGAATGAACGTTCTGTTTGATGCGTGATGGTTCCCAGGCGAACCACAGTCGAAGAATGATTTGGTTCTCGAGCCGGAAGACCTGAACTGAGCACAAACGTACCAGGCCCCTCCGGCGGCGAGACTGGCATTTCCATCGCGAGAGGGATGGGCTGCATGTCGAATTGGCCGATCACCGACGGATCGGCTAACTGCAGCACCGCCAGATCACAGTGACTGTCTCGGTGTCGTATGGTCGCAATTGCAACTTGATGCTGCGGCAATACTACACGAACCATCGGCGCTTCCTGGCCTGGCGTCGGTTCCGGTACTCCGTGGGCAACCGTGAGGATGATCCCCTCGCGATTGATCAGAACTCCGGAAGCACGATCGTTTCGGCTGATGATGCGTACGGTACCACGACGCAGGCATTCGTGGAGCCACGCTGTTTCCGGAACCGCTGGTTTTGGAACGGAATGGGCAGTCGCGTCCGGATTACGACGGCCGTCGTCTTCTGGGCTTCCTGGACAGAACGTTTCGTCCGTTGCCATAGCCTGACTCGCAAACACCTGGCATGCGAGGAGCGACAGCATGAGAATCCACGTGCGCCCAAAGTTTCTATTCACCTTCGATGTACTTCAGCTGAATGGCGGTGTTCGGCAATTTCATTTGCAATGCCTGAACTCCCTCTTCAGTGACAGCGGTTCGTGTCACTTTCAGGTCTTTAAGTTGAGTCAGGTGTTCGAGTGATGGCATGCCAGCATCCGAAACAGAGGTTGAACCCAGATGAAGGAAGGTCAGCTGGCTCATGTCTTTCAGTGCGGGCAGGCCAGCATCGGACACCTGCGTGTTGTCCACGTTCAGCCATGCCAGATTGACAAGTGGCGACAAGTGCTGAAGCCCCGTATCACTGATTGCATCGCGCCAGAGGTTCAGCTTCTTCAGTGAAGTCATCTGCCCGACAATTGCCATCCCCTGGTCATCCAGCAATGAGTTTTCGCTCAGGTCCAGATCTTCCAGTTTTTTGCAGGCTGTCAAATGTTGAAGCCCGTCGTTGCTGACCTGTGTTTTTGAGATTCGAAGTTTCTTCAGGTTTGGAAATCGTGCGACCATGGTCATTGCGTCGTCGTCCACCAGCGTACTCTTCAAATACAGTTCTTCGATGCTCGACAACCCAGCCAGGGCTTCCAGTGCTGTGCCGCTGACCCACAGGTCATCAACTGCCAGGACTTTCAGATTCTTTAATGTCGCCAGTTTGGCAACTCCGTCATCACCCACCGATGTCGCGCTGCTTTCGCCGGACAAGCGGATGGCCTTCAGCGTCGTGATCCCCGACAGTGTCTCCATAGCCGCGTCGGTGATAGCGCAGTTTCGGATATCCAGATTCGCGAGCGGGCCTTTGAAACTTCCGATCGTTGCGATGCCGGAGTCTGAAATGGGAAGTTTGTCCAGATGCAGAGATCGAAGACGTTCAAGGGGTTGAAGTATCGGCAGCGTTTCATCGCTGGATTCTGTACCTCGAAGATCAACGTCAATGATGAAACCAGCTTCGCGCTGAAGCTTTGCACCAAGTGCCTCAAGTTTTGATGAGATCTCTTTTTCCTGTGCCGCAGGTTCGGCCGAAACTTCAGTCGTTTTTTGGCTTGTGGACGGCTGGCATCCGGAGACCATCACGAATGCCGTGGCCATTCCGATGGCAGCAACTGAAGACAAACGCGCAAACAGGTGTCGAACAAACAGGTTTCGAACAAGCAACGGAACACTCCTGCCATCATGCATCAATTCGAACAACAAAGACTGCTGTAAGAATACGCAATGCGGGAGGAATTCCAAACTCAGTGAGCCGTTTGTTCGCAGGTCCAGCCAAAGATGGGCTCGAACAGGCCGCAAAGAAACACGCCGCTCGAAGCGCATCATTGCCAACGAAATTCATATCAGCCGACCGATACGGCCCCCCGGAGTCGTGTTCAGGCAGCTTCTTCGTGTGACACCGTCTGAATCTGCCCCTGCGCCAGTCGAACGATGCGATGGGCCTGCGCGGCGATGCTTTCGTCGTGTGTAACCATCACAATGGTCAGCTGACTGTCCTGATTCAGTCGATTCAGAATGTCCATAATCTCGCCGCCTGTTGACGCATCCAGATTTCCGGTTGGCTCATCGGCCAGAAGAATCTCCGGCTTGCCCACAAGGGCCCGTGCGATGGCACCTCGCTGCATTTCGCCGCCTGACATTTCGGAGGGACGATGTTTGATACGGTGCTCCAGCCCAACCTGCTGAATCATGTCCATCGCCATCTCCCGGATTTCTCGGCGTTTGCGCCAGTAGTCCAGCAGAGAGTATCGGATCATCAGCGGTGTCATCACGTTTTCGAGCAGCGTGAGTTCCGGCAGCAGATGATAGAACTGAAAGATAAAACCAAACACATGATTGCGCAGCTGATCACGAGCGTGCTGCGACAAGTTGTCGATCCGTTTTCCCTGCAGCATGACTTCGCCAATATCTGGTGCATCCAGAAGCCCCATGACATGAAGCAGTGTGCTTTTCCCGGAGCCACTCTGGCCGACCACGGAGATAAATTCCCCGCGGTTGGCTTTCAGGCCGGCTCCACGCAGAACCGGCACCTTATGTTCGCCTTTGACATAGGACTTTGTGATGGCGTCGGCGGAGATCAGCGGCGTTGTCATCTTTATGGTTTCGTTCATGATGGAAGACTCATCTGCGGCAGAAGTTCGATCACAGAAGAACGCGCGGATGCGATTCCGCAGATCAGACTATTCGTATCGGAGAGCACGCACGGGATGCAGGCGTGAAGCTCGACGGGCCGGCAATACGCTCGCCAGAACGGCAATCGCGATGGCGCCAAGAGCCACCCAGAACACCATCATGGGATTAACCTGAGTGGGGATCTCATGAAAGTAATAGATCTTTTCGTCGAAGACGCGTCGACCCGTCAGCCAGCTCAATCCGTCTTCGATTTCGTTGATGTAGTGCACAAAGAACAGCCCGATCATCACTCCGGCAAGGCTGCCAACGATTCCCAGGCCCAGACCATAGGACAGGAAGATTGACATCACGCCCTGACTGCTGGCGCCCAGGGACTTCAGGATCCCGATGTCGCGTGTCTTTTCGACAACGATCATGAAGAAGATTGCCAGAATTCCAAAACCAGCAACCGCAATGATAAGAAACAGAAGTACATTCAGGATGGCGGTTTCAACTTCCACGGCGGACAGCAAAAGGCTCTGCTTTTCTTCCCAGGTTCGTATGCTGACGGCGAACGGCGGGAAGGCGGCCTTCAGTTTCGCGACAACCTGTGCAGCATCCTGGTAGTCCTTCAGTCGAATATGGATGGCCGAAATATGGTCGACTCCATCCACGATCATTGCGCGATTACGCTGGAGTTCTTCAAGATTCATCAACACGATGCTGGAATCATATTCGCTCATTCCACTGCGAAAGATATCAGAGACAGTCGCTGTAAATTTGACGACATCAGGTGGCTGACTTGCTTTGACCGTCGAAAGAATGACGTCGTCGCCGGGATTCACCATCATGACCTTCTGAAGCTTCTTGGTTTCAGGGTTGAGGACCTGGAAGCTGACAATACCTTCACCGAGATAGACCCGAGCGGCGAGCGGCTCGGTGGAAATCGCTGCATCGGGGATATCAAAATGTTCGTCGAACGGGAGATCAATCGGCGACTCGGCCGCAGCGGAACCTGGCGTCATTTCCGTTGAAGCATCGCTCACGGCATCCGAAGCCCTGGCGATGTTCACCGGCGTGGTACTGTCGCCTGCCAGATCGAATGTGGGTTCTTCGACTGCTGCCTGAAGATTGTCCCCGGGATCTGAGTTGGTTTGGGGCAGATGGTCGAACGTTGGCGTGATTGATCGCTGTTGAAGCTGCATTGAATTCAGCTCCTTCACCTGCCGACGATATTCAATCGCTTCCGGGGTGAGTGTCCATCCCAGTGGCGTGTCCGGCGAACGCAGAGCCGGCCGGGTGACAACTCCGTCCTCGATGACCGCGTTGTAGCTGTCCAGATAGTCCTGTAGCGGGCCTACCTGTGCCTTACCTGCCGGATCAATGCCAACGATGCTGACCTGAGCAACGAACATCTCGCCACTCCAGGGGTCAGTGCATGAAATCATGCCGGGTACTTCTACTGTGGGCGTCATCGCGGCGATATAATCACCGGCAGCTTCGCGCACAATCTGCATTTGGCTCTGGCTGTCAGCGATTCCGTCCATGCTCTTGGATTCAACAACGATATCCGCCAGGAAGTTGTGAAGGCGGTCTCGCATCTCATTCGCAAAACCAGCCATCACACTGTTCACCACGATCATCGTGGCAACACCCAGCATGACGCTGATGATGCAGGCGAGGGCAATGTATTTGGTTCGAAGATAACGAACACAAAGCAGCAGCTTGTACATAGTTGGCACTCCGTTGCCCCGGGAAATCAGCTTTCCCGGATTAATCCTGTTTCTTGTCTTCCTGCTTGTCTTTTCCACCTTCATTTTCGTGCCGCAGAAGCGGGAAGAAAATGATATCGCGGATGCTGCGGCTGTTCGTCAGCAACATCACCAGACGGTCGATTCCAATTCCCAGTCCACCCGCTGGAGGCATCCCTACTTTTAATGCTTTGACGAAGTCGTGGTCCATTTTTGCCATCGAATCTTCTTCATCCTGACCTTCCAGTTGAGTCAGGAACAGTTTTTCCTGCAGTCGAGGATCGTTGAGTTCTGTGTAGGCGTTTGCCAGTTCCATCCCCCGCACAAACAGTTCGAAGCGTTCGGCAATGGCCGGATTGTCCTGCTTTCGCTTGGTCAGCGGACAAATGGCTGCCGGGTAGTCAATTACAAAGATGGGACCCTTCAGATTGTCTTCCACCGTGGCTTCGAACACTTCGCTCACAACGACATCCGGGTGCATTCCGGTTGTGTCGATCCCCAGCGATCGGGCTTTGGCTTCTACAGCGCTGGCATTTGTCATGTCGCAGCCTGCATGTTCCAGAAACAGGTCGGCGTAGGTTCGTCGAGGCCAGGGAGGTGTCAAATCCACAGAGTCGCCCTCTTCACCCCATGGTATGATCAGCGAATCTCTGATTGCTTTGGCCGCATTCGTGACGATCTTTTCGGTCAGATCCATCATTGACCGATAATCTCCATAAGCCTGGTAGATCTCAATCATCGTGAATTCGGGATTATGCGTCGCGTCCACGCCTTCGTTTCGAAAAACGCGACCAATCTCAAAGACCCGCTCGATGCCGCCAACCATCAACCGCTTCAGATGCAGTTCAAGTGCGATCCGAAGATAAAGCTCCATATCCAGCGTGTTATGGTGCGTGATGAAGGGCCTTGCCGCAGCTCCTCCGGCCACGGCGTGTAACACAGGCGTTTCAACCTCATTGAACTTTTCACCGCGAAGTGTCTGACGAACTGAATCGATGATTGCAGAACGTTGCAGCATTCGATCCAGGACACCGTCGTTGTAGATGAGGTCCAGATACCGCTGGCGGAGAAGTGTTTCAACATCCTGGACCGAATGGAACTTCTCCGGCGGCTGAGCCAGTGATTTACATAACACGGTCAATTCCGAGACCTTAACCGACGGTTCACCCGCATCAGTTCGCCAGGTTGTACCATCGATCCCGATCAGGTCACCCAGATCCAGCGCGCCCATCAGTTCCCATTGCTGGTCGCTCAGGTCGCCGCGGGAGAACAGCAGCTGAATGCGTCCCGTCTGATCCTTGATATCGTAAAACCGAAGCTTGCCAGCCTTACGACGCAACATGATGCGGCCGGCAATTCGCACGGTGGGGCCGTTGACGCCCGCTTCGGCGGGAACCTGCTCTCTCGCCGTTGCGATCCCTGTGTGGTTGTCGAATCGCTGTCCCCACGGATCCTGGCCAAGAGACTCGATTTTTTCGAGCTTCTCAAGTCGTGCAAGTTCGAATCGATCCGGTTTCTGTGGCGCCGTCATGAGTTCACGTGTGAGGTCTGTTTTCCGTCCGCACTGGCGAACGTCGGAAAATGACAACTGTTTTGAGAAGAGAGTGAGAATGGGCCAGTGCTGATTGGTGGACTCAACAACGGCGGAAAACCGGCGGATCTTGCTGAAATCAGCCGTTCAGGTCAATCCCATCCCGGTTCTCGATCAATTTCGCCGGATCCTGCCGGGATCACCGGATCCGCTACGGATTCCATGCCCAGAGATACCACACGGGTCAGAAGGGCACAGAATTGGTCAGGGAACTTCCCGGACAGCAGAAGGGAGTCTCCCGAAGGTGTGACGTTGACTTCCCGGGAATTTCACGCCAACTGAGTTTCAATTGACGCCGACAGACCGAAGAAACTGGCTGCCACAGACAATGGTTGCGGCACACTGAACGGCTTCGTAGATCGCTTCGTCCGAGATTTCCAGCTGACGTGCCTTCGCAACGTGGGAGGATGTACAGGGTTTACATCCGTTCAGGTTGCTGAGTGAGAGGTTGATCAGTTCCACCGTTTGATGGGTCAGAGATGTCCCGCTGAATGTATGGGCTCGCAGTCCGACAGACATCCCGTCAAACACGTCTGATCCGCTGATATCGCGGAACTTGAACAGCACATTGTACATGGAGTTTGTTGATCCAACTGCCATGGCTTCAATGACTTCCGTCGAATTGACACCCGCACGTTCAGCGTATGGCTTCAGGAACGACAGCCATGCCTGGCAGCCCATGTGCCCGCATGCCGCTGAAGCGACCAGCAGTTTTGTTTTCAGATCCAGTTTTCCTTCGCTCAGCACAAACTTGCGGAAATTCATGAAGTAGTCGTGCAACAAGGCTGGCACATTTGCGAAATAGCGGAAGATCTCGGGCACCTCTGACAACTCAAGAACCTCACGAATCCGCTCAAAGGTTTGTGCGACCTTGTCCACGGCATCCGATTCGTTAACTGGCTGGATAAGAGGTGTAGACATGGCTCTGATGGGAACTCCTGTGATAATGAAAGGGCTTTAGTGTCTTTGAATGAATGAGAGTGGATAGAATACGCAGATGCCGGAGAGGGAGTGAAATTTGGGGTTTGCAATCTCCACATTTCGCAACTTCCACATATCACTCCTGTTGAGCATGTGCGATGAATGATGGGCTGGAAGACGCTCTCCACATCTCCAACCTTTCACGAATCTGTTCAATTCATCGCGGCGCTGCGGAACCATGAGCGGCATCGTCCCTGCTGACTGTCCTTTCTGCCACGTATACAGCGAACCAAGTCACCTTTTCAATGAATAATACTGTCAGCATCTTCATGATTGGCCCATTGCGCGAGCCTGTGTTTGCAGCAACGGTCGAAGCAGTTCGGCGGAATGATGCCGTTCGAATTGCCGGGGAATTCGAAACAATTCCAGCGGCCATTCGACATCTGAAGCAGGGGGCACCGGCAGCGGACCTGACTATCGTTCTGCAAAGTTATCCTGAACAGTTTCAGCGGGCGGATATCGATCAGCTGATTTCCGCGACGATTTTCAAGTCGTTGGTCTGTTGTTTTGGTCCCTGGTGCGAATCGGATGGACGATCGGCACCACACTGGCCAACCACCGTTCGAATACCTGCTCGTTTTTGCCCGGATGCCATACTGGATGTTGTAAATGGTCTATCCGAGGGGCTGGAGCCACTTTCACCTCTCGCATCACCTGAGGAGGTTTACGCGTATCGGACCCTGGGTTCGGCTCTGAGACGGCCTGATACAAAAGATGGAATCGAGTCTGCTGTTTTGATCGGACAGGATCGAGCCCTGTTGCAAACGGTGCAGGACATCTGCCGCGAGTTCGGGATCAGGGTGGAATGCGTTACCGTCCACCAGCTGGTCGCAGGAACGATTGGTGTGACGGTGCCTCCGCAGTTGGCGTTCGTCGATCAGGATGGACTGCGTTCGGAGCTTTGGTTGAATGCCGCACAGCGTCGATTTCCCAGCGCTTGTGTTGCCGGGCTCACTTGGCACGTTGATCCAGACTTGAGCGATTCGTCGTTCCCGGTAATTGCAAAGCTCAATCTGGCTGCAGGCATCGAGGGATTATTGCGTGCTCTCACATCAGAGGTTCACCAAATGCAAGTGCTCGATGATCCTGATGACGATTAGGGATTTGCTCGCTCCTGACGTTCGGCGGAACGTTCGCTTCTTGTTTAGAAATCCTGATCGCTGAGATCTTCCTGTGTTTCGATTGCCGACTCGGGGCTTCGCGGCCGCGAACCGGCGGGGGAGACGAGTCGAGCGTAAACCGATGGCGCGATATCTTCGCTGACGAATCCCACCGATCCATCAACCCATGCAACATTGACACCGTTGGGATGCTGGGAATTCGGGGCCGCGAATCGGACATCATTTTCCGATCCCAGTCCGGCGGCGGTCCCATTGACAACAGAGCTGACACCGATCGAACTGCTTGCTTTCGAAATTGAATCGAATGGGTTTCGATAATTAGCAGGCCCCTGATCGTACGGAGCAATTGGCAGCACAAACGTGCAACGCCGCCAGTTTGGGCTTGCCCAGTTGGCTTTGGGACCGGCGTTGGCAAGACCAGCGTGTGAGTTTTCAGAGAGCAGGATGGTTTGGCTGCTGCCATCGTAGACTCTATCCAGAGAAAAGCTTCCGTGACTCCACGATCTGGTGATCATCGCGGAGTCGGCGCCAGGTTCACGCACTTGCCAGAACATGCCCGTATCACGGTGGGCGTCTGCATCTTCAGCGTCGATGTCAGGTGTGGCCATAGAATTGGTGGTGTTATTGCGATTCCAGTTGATCTGACCGGCATCCCAAAAATTGTCCTTTGCACCGACCGACATGTAACCATGGTTCACGACGTAACTCAACTGGCGGGGCTCCGATGGTCTGGTCGTATCATCGGGGCAATACAAAACGCGAACAGGAATCGAACCCAGCTCTGAATTTGCAGGGCTATCAAAGGGTTGGTCGAAATTCCATCGATCGGCAATATCTCTGCGGTCCACGTACGGCAGAAGAGATACAACCCAATTCTGCATGGGGCGGAACCTCCCGCCGTCGCGGTGCTGAAATCGTTGTGATGCCGGCAAATGACCCTGATGAGCACCCGCGTAGTTGTGCATCGCCAGTGCGAGATTCTTCAGGTTATTCCGGCACGACAACAGATGCGATGAACCGCGTGTGACTCGAATTGACGGCAGAATCAATGCCAGCAGTGTTGCAACGATGGCCACAGAAACGGCCAGGTCCACAAGTGAAAATCCACCGCGTTGCGGTCGTTGCCCGAATCTCTGCCGCCCGAATATCGTTCGCCCCATTGTGTCCCCCATTCGACATTGCCGGCCAGTACGATTGCCTTCAATCCAAAGGTTGCAATCGCGTAGGGGGGAGTAACGATGTCGTGCAGCAGAGTTCCGTATCCTGCTACGGAAAAATTATCCTGATTGTCAGGAAAGATCCTTGCTGAGGAGCAACTTCGAAGACACTGCCCAAATGCATCAATCGGCACTGCGAATCAGTCTGGTGATTTGAGAACTGCGCCGAAAGACGGCTCCGGGGCGAACATGGCAGGCAGGGATCCGTCGCCCGGCGCCCGGGAAATGGCACTGCGTGGGACCGGCCCCTTCATTTGGGGTGATCCAAACTGGAAAGCGATCGCCTGGATGGTCCTCAGTTCTTTTCGATTGCACTGGAGAGCGACGCGACGCTGTTGACTTCCCCGGTCATGATGGAACGAGGGAACATCAACTTGGGGACAGCCCCAGCGCCGACCTTGCGATACAGATCCACATGCCGTTGGATATACTGATCCGGAATGCCACGATTGAGTTCATCCTGCAGAGGCTGCCGACCGACGAGCTGTTCCGCTTTGGTCCGTGCTTCTCCCGCGGTGCGGTTTCGCCCTGCATAGAACATCCAGTTGTGGTATTCGGCGAACTGCTGTGGCGAAACTCTCCAGACAGCAACGGCCAGTTTTGCCAATTCGCATGCATCAGCGTGGCCGGTGCTGCTGATGGCATTGTTGCAGCGTGGGTTCAGAGGCACGGCCAGCATAATAATTGCAAAGTCATCACCGTATTTTTCACACGCTTTCTTGATGGTTCGGTGAGTGTTTCGACAGTGTGGACACGTGTAGTCGAACATTTCCACCATGATGTATTTCGCATCGCACTTGCCAACCATGGGCCATTGAGCAGCATTCAGCCGGAACTTGTCACCAGCCACGCTGACAATTCTTGGTTCCGCTTCGCCGGCCGCTTCTTCCGTTTCGGGTTGCTGTGCTTTGGTTCCTTCAGTTGAAGTCGCTTCGTCCGATTTCGTAGTTTCATCAGCAAACGCGATCAGGATGTGATTTGTCGATCGAATGGCTCCCGGAATGATTGTCAGAACGGAAGAAATCACCGGAAGCGTTTCATCCTTTTCTGCGGATGCTGCGGCAGGTTGCCGGGGCTCAATCTCCGGAGTATCAGAGCCGCTGCGACTGACACTGGGGTTCGAGGCGCTGGATTTCGTGTCTCTGGATTCCACCACTGGCGAATCCGGGTCGCGAGCCGAGGCAGGTGATGAATCACCCGGGGCAGGCTCGATAAAGGGAGCTTCAAACACCGCGGTTGCGTCAGCAACAGGAGACTCAAACACCGGTGCGGCTTCAATTTCGCCGGGAGCCGCGAAGATCTCATCACCCGGCGGTGCGAAAATATCTGCGTCTGGAGATGCCAGCATTTCGGAACTGGATGAACCTGAAGCGGGAAGATCGAACTCCTCCACAACGAAGGTCTGGGGCGGGGGAGTCAGCAGTTGGCCAATGATCAGAACTGCCGAACACGCGGCTCCTGCGCCGCCAAATTGTCGGATCGATTTCCAGCTGATCTGCTTCTGCATCAAGACGGTGGCAACCAGCAGCAGCCCACAGGTATGCGCGACCAGGCAGTATGGGCACAGGTGTCCGATCACAAAAACTTGCAACCCGATAAACCAAAGCGCCGCGATACCAGCGGCCACAGCTCCCGCTGTGAGCGATTTCCAGGCAAGAACACGCAGGGATTCAGGGGAATTCGGACCAACAAAAACAAGGACTGCCAGAAGACTCGCATACAGTCCAACCGCGGGCACGGAGACGGGGATACCAAACCACTTCGACCAGGCGCTCGTGAGAACGTGTCCGCAATTGAAGACATCTCCCGTACATCCGAACACGGGTGAAGCATTAAATGCAGTCCATGCAAGGTATGCAGAGACTGCGAGCGCAATTGTACAGAGGATACGGAGAAACCAGCGCACACTGCCGGATGGACCAGATGGAGGGCTGCCGGAAGGGGGACCCTGGCCGTCATCGATCGGGGCGTGAAACGCCGGCGTTTCCGATGTGGTTTTCAATCCGTCGTCATCAGAACAGATCACAGCAAGTCGAAGCGGCGAAGGCATCGAACTATCTCCGTGTGCCAGCCTCTTGGCTGACAGCGTGGCGTGGTCAGCGTAGGAAAACGCAGAACCACTTAACTCATGCGAGCCTCTATGGACCGGGCAATTTGCCCCGCGGAGCGCTGGCGAGGGATACCAATGCTCTGACCACAGAAAATACACCCTCCCTGGACCAACCAAGAATACGTTTTGCTGAGGCACGACAAAAGGCCAAAGAATTGATTCTATGGCTATAAATCTTTATCCAAACGTCGCAAACCTATCTCAGGAATTCTCCGGCTCCTTAAGCTTGCAGGCCCACTTCGCCGCAAAATCCGTCCAGTTTTACTGAAATGCTCATCCGTCCGAATCTGCTCGAATACGTGAATCGGGGCACCAACGCTCTGCGGATGGGGTGGCAGATACCAGAATTCTGGTTCACTCAGGCAGTTCCCGAAAGCGTTGTGCTGCACTGCAAGGAGGGATATAACCCGCCTGGTCGTCGATCTGGCGTCACTCCGCATCGACCGCTGTTTCGTTTCTGTCGTTTCCATTGTGGCTTTTCGTATCAGTCGCAAATGGAATGGACAGTCTTTTTTCTGACAAGATGGATTCATGATTCAGGTTCAACTGCCCGACGGGAATGTTCTGGAACAATCTGACAATGCAACTGCACTGGACGTCGCTGCTGGTATCGGCGAGCGTCTGGCAAAGGCAACTGTGGCAGCCAGCATCGACGGAACCATCGTCGACGCAATGCGCCCGCTTGCGGAACTGACCGACCTGCGTCCCGTCCCCCTGAAATTGATTACCGAGCGTGATGCCGAAGCACTGGGGGTGATGCGGCACAGTTGTGCGCACGTGATGGCACGTGCCGTAATGCGACTGTTTCCCGGCACTGGGCTTGCATTCGGCCCGACCCTTGGGAATGGCTTCTACTACGATTTTGACCTGAGCACTCCGATCAGCGAAGACGACTTCCCACGCATCGAAGCAGAAATGCAGAAGATTGTTGATGAAGCGGAACCGTTTGAACGCTTTCACATGAATCGCGACGAATCCATTCAATTCTGCGACGATCTTAAACAGGAACTCAAGGTCGAGCACATTCGGACCGGACTGGCAGAACATTCGACACTCAGCTTCTACCGTCAGGGAGAATTTGTGGACCTGTGTCGTGGGCCTCATATTCCACACGCCGGCAAGATCAAGGCTTTCAAGATCCTGAGCGTTGCGGGTTCCTATTGGAAAGGCAATGCAGAAGGTCGACAACTGCAGCGTGTTTACGGAACGGCCTGGTTTGACCGCAAGGACCTGAAGGCTTACCTGGAACAGATTGAGGAGGCCAAGAAACGGGACCACCGTGTGATTGGCAAACGGCTTGGTCTGTTTTCGATTAATCCCGAGGTTGGTCAGGGATTGTGTCTGTGGCTGCCCCGAGGAGCCATCATTCGAGCAACGCTGGAAGAGTTCATCAAAGCCGAACTTCTGCGACGTGGGTACCAGCCCGTCTATTCGCCGCACATCGGTCGCGTTGAAATGTATGAAACCAGTGGCCACTTCCCTTATTACCGTGATTCACAGTTTGCACCTCTGTTTGGTCATTCCGCCGGGCAACTGGTCGATCACTGGATCCGTTGTCTTGATCCGTCCGACGAGGAACACGTGGTGCCTTCGCCAGATGATGAAAAGAAGCTTCTGGAAGCCGCAATCGTTCTCGGATTCAAGGTGGATCAATTCCCGGTCAATGGGACACCTGATGAGAAGCGTGATGTCTTGCGCCGCTGGGAGCGTCAGCAGGAACGGTTTCTTCTTCGTCCGATGAACTGCCCCCACCACGTTCAAATGTACAAAGCGATGCCGCGCAGCTACCGGGACCTTCCCGTGCGACTCGCAGAATTTGGAACCGTTTATCGCCATGAGCAGTCGGGTGAACTGAACGGCATGCTGCGTGTTCGCGGCCTGACGCAGGACGATGCCCACTTGTTCTGTACACCGGAGCAGGTGGAACAGGAATTCAAAGATACGCTGGGGCTGGTGAAGTATGTTCTTCAGGCCGTTGGTCTGGAAGATTACCGCGTCCAGCTTTCCACCCGCGATCCGGGGTCGGACAAATATGTTGGCAGCAACGAGCTTTGGGACAACGCTCAGGGCGTCCTTCGTAAGGTACTGACCGAGCAGGGACTCTCATTCGTTGAATGCGAAGGTGAAGCCGCCTTTTATGGCCCGAAGGCCGACTTCATGGTGCGTGATTGTCTTGGAAGAGAATGGCAACTGGGGACCGTGCAGCTGGATTACAATCTCCCGAATCGATTCCAGCTGGAGTACACTGGTCCGGACAATAAGCCGCATCAGCCCGTCATGATCCATCGAGCTCCGTTTGGTTCGATGGAACGTTTTGTCGGGATGCTGATCGAACATTTTGCGGGCGCGTTTCCGCTCTGGCTGGCGCCCGAGCAGATTCGCGTACTTCCGCTCAGCGAAAAAACCGACGACTACGCCATTGCTGTGGCTGACAAATTGCGATCGGCAGGTTTCCGGGTTTCGACCGATCTGCAAAGCGCTCGTGTTCAGGCGAAAATTCGCGACGCACAACTCGACCTGGTGCCGTACATGCTGGTCTGCGGTCCAAAAGAAGCCGAACAAAACGCTGTGGCAGTGCGCTGCCGGATCGACGGGGATCTGGGAGTGATGTCAATCGACGATGCAATCGCCCGACTGGTAGAAGAACGCGATCAGCGGACAATTCGGCAGGTTGTAAAATCCACGTTCAGCGGACTGGAAGGTGAGTCGGCAGAACAGGGCGAATACTAGATTGCAGTCTGAACGGGCCCGGCCGATGGATTCAACAGGGGCTTCGCGCCACAAAGGACGCTCGGCCTGATCCCCGGCAGCTATTCGTGATTCCTCACTGGCCACCAGAACATTCGAATTCTTCACACTATACCATCCCAACCATATCAAACAGAAAGTTCAGTGCCATGGGCGCAACTGCCAAAGCAAGACAACTGGGCATCGCTCTCGATCCACAGCCAAAGGGCTACCTGAATATGTGTATCAGGAGCGGCAATCAGCTCATCACGTCCGGGCACGTGAGCGACATCAAAGGGATTGTTGGCAAGGACGTGATGGTCGATATGGGCTACGAGGCCGCCAAAGAATGTGCAAAGAAGATTCTGCGATCCGTCTGTAACTGCCACGGTTCTCTGGATGGACTGCGGGTCATTAAAGTTCTCGGCTGTGTTTATTCCGCCCCGACCTTCACCGATCAACATTTGGTGATCAATGGTGCGTCTGACTTGTTTCATGAAGTGTTTGGCAAAGACGGCGACGGTTACCACGCCCGCAGCGCACTTGGCTTCGCCGCGCTTCCAACTGGAGCGGCTGTTGAAGTGGAAGCTATCTTTGAGATCAAAGAGTAGACCTTTCGATTCCAGAGCGTCTGCTGCTGCTGTTGTCTCAGTTCTTCCGAATGTTACCGGAACTGTTCGGATTGGCGGTTTGCTCTGGCTCAGGGTGCTGGTGCGGCAGGTTGGTTCGAGTTGATGGCCGTCTGTTGTCTGTCTCAGGATTCAGGCAGACCGTACGGCCTGAGATTGAAGTCCGCCCTGCAATTTCTGTGGTGCGTCACAATGTTGCATCAGAGTGCGTCGCTGGTTTCAACCTGCCCGGCGAACTCCGAAAACTCTTGCGAGACGAAAAGACAAAGAATTTCAGAATTCATTCGAACATCCCGGGTTTGTTTGTGTCATGGCATTCATGAATGCGAACAAATGCAGCTTCATGCAACAACCCGTACGTGCGATCAATGAATGGCCGCAGAGTAACCCGTCTGTTGACGGCTGTTCCTGAAGGAATCTGTTTCGAAGAATGGATTGCAGGCTTTCGTCGCAAGGTTGGTTCATCGGTATTCGCTGCTGGCCGAAAGAATGAACTTTCCAGCCGCAAGACAATGCACCGAATGTGCTCCGGCATCCATGGCACGACAAGAGACGTCGGCGAGTCCGGCAAAAGAGCGGCTTTGGCTTTTTTCTCTGACGGTTCGCACACCGCCCGTGTCCATAAAGGTGCGTGGCAGCGAAGTACGCAGATTGGCCAGATGAGCGGGGTGCGTGCCGCGAATCATCGCCTGCCTGCAAACGGTCCTGCAACGCGGTTGGAAGTACTTCACCCGTTCGATGGGTTGGTCGCACGGAGCTGGTCCGACGGAGCGGCAATATGAGAACCTGCTCGAAGCGATTTTTAGTCAACGTTTTGGGTGACTCTGAAACGATCGGGCTCCATCCGTTGATGACGGGCTGCTTCTTTCCGTGCGGACCTGACGCAGTTCAGTGAGCCTCCGTTCAAAACGCAGGCTTCTGTCCTGACCTGAAACGCATGAACGCTTTGGTTCTGTCCGGCAGTCAGACATATTACGCTGCACTTGTTCCGGGCCCGTCCGAAAAATCGAACGCGGTGCTTGGAGGTCAAAACGCGTGGAAGTCAGCGAATGTGCCCGTCCGCATGTGGTTCTGCCGATGCCGCATCAAAGATACAAAAACTGCAGGTTGAATCTGCCCAAACAAGTTGAATGATAACTCCGTACAGATTGAGACGGACAAGAGAAGACAAAACGAAAGTAAGACAAATGAGTTCCATGGAAGAGAATATCAAAGACCTGCTGTCCTCGGACGAATACCGTCCGATCGTGGCGCAGGAACTGGCTCGCAAGTTGAGAGTCAGCAAGAAGAGTATGCCGACATTTCGCGAAACGCTTGACCGTCTGATTGCAGGCGGACATGTCCGCGAAGGCAAGAAAGGGCGTCTACGACTGCGTCCATCTGCGGGCTTCATTTCGGGGGTTGTCAAGAAGATTGCCAGCGGTGCCGGGTTTGTCATTCCGAATGAACGTACCCCGGAACTCAAAGGTGCTGATATCTATATTGCCGCAAGAGATCTGCGTGATGCTCAAACGGGCGATGAAGTTCTTGTGCGTCTTCTGAATGCTCGAAGAACAAACGGGCAACGAACTGGTGCCGTCGAAAAAGTTCTGGAGCGAGCCAGCAATGTGTTCGTCGGTGTCTATCAGGAATTCGGGGATCAGGGATACGTCCAGGTCGATGGTACCGTTTTCGAACAACCGATCCACGTGGGTGATCCGGGAGCAAAGGGAGCTCTGCCTGACGATAAAGTCGTGATCGAAATGCTTCGATTCCCGACTGCCAGCCGCAAAGGTGAAGCGGTGCTGACGGAGGTTCTTGGCAAACGTGGTGACCCGGGCGTCGACACTATGACTGTGATCTACAGCCTGGGGCTGCCACACGAATTCAGCGATGACGTTCTTGAAGACGCTCGCATTCAGGCGGAGAACTTTGATGAAACGGCAATTGGCAGCCGGCGTGATCTGACAGGCGAAACGATTATCACCATCGATCCGGTCGACGCTCGCGACTTCGACGATGCAATTTCGCTGACCAAAAGCGACGACGGACACTGGCATCTCGGGGTCCACATTGCCGACGTATCTCACTTTGTGACTCCGGGAAGTGCGCTGGATGAGGAAGCACGGTTACGGGGCACCAGTGTTTACCTGCCACGCCATGTCATACCGATGTTGCCGGAGGTGATCAGCAATGGTCTCGCCAGCCTTCAGCAGGGAGTCGTGCGGTTTACCAAGAGCGTGTTTATCGAATTTGCTGCGGACGGAAGCGTCCTGGGCTCAGAAGTTGCCAACACGGCGATCAAAGTCGCTCGCCGGTTCGCCTATGAAGAGGTCATGCCCATCATCCAGAACCCTCGGCAGCAGGCACCTGGTGTGACGGCAAAAGTCCGACATCTGCTGGAGCACATGTACGAGCTGGCGATGATTCTCCGTCAAAGGCGGTTCGCGAATGGTGCTCTGCAGATGGGCGTTGCAGAGGTTGAAATTGATTTTGATAAAGACGGAACTGTCACAGGTGCTCACGAACGACATCACGATCAGAGTCACGAAATTATCGAAGAATTCATGCTGGCGGCCAACATTGCTGTAGCGACCCTGCTGTCTTCGAAGGACATCCCGTTTCTGCGACGTGTTCATGGTTATCCGGATGAACTGCGGTTACGGGCGTTCCAGGATTTTTGCCGGGGGCTCGGATACGAGCTCGAGCACTTCCAGAGTCGCTCGGAAATCCAGAGCCTGATCAATGAAGTCGCCGACAAGCCAGAGGGACGCGCAATCAACTATGCGTTGTTGCGAAGTATGAAACAGGCGGAGTATTCTCCTGAAGACGCCGGGCATTATGCCCTGTCCGAAGAAGATTACTGCCACTTCACCAGCCCGATCCGACGCTACCCCGACCTGACCGTTCATCGCATTATCGGCGATCTGGCCGATGGCAGAATCCCGACAACCGACAGCATGGCGGAGCTGTTGCAACTGGGTAAGAATTGCTCCAGCACAGAGCGGCGCGCGGAAAAGGCAGAACGTGAACTGATCAAGATCAAGCTTCTTCGATACATGTCCGCCCATGTAGGAGAAGAAATGGATGCATTCATCACGGGCGTGGAAAACTTTGGCATGTTTTGTCAGGGTGTCAAGGTGCCTGCTGAAGGACTGATTCATGCCAGCGCTCTTTCCGATGATTTCTACCAGTTTGATCAGTCAACTCGCACGCTGACCGGACAACGAACGAAGCGTGAATTCCGACTGGGTGATCGGGTGAAAGTCATCATTGCAAATGTCGATATCGATCGACGGCAGCTGGACCTGCGACTGGCCGACGGAAAGAAACCCATCGGAGTCCCGCGGTCTATTCGTCGGAATGCCGCTGTCGAAACGATGGTGCCGGAAGTCTCGTCCACACCTTCGAAGAGCAAGTTCCGAGGGAAATTCAGAGACAAAGTTGCCACCGCCGAAGTAAACCCGGGCGGTCGTGCGAAATCAAAAGTGCATCCAGAAGGCTCCCCGGATGCGAAGAAGCGACACAAGCCGAAAGGCAGACCATCTGCGGCCAAACCAAAGGGAAAGAAATCCGGCGGCAAGGGAAAGAGTAAAAAGAATCGCCGGAACTGAGAGTCACAGATTACAGCAGAAGAGCGAATAAGCGCCGCCGGAATTACAGGCCACTTCAATGGAAGCATGGTCAGCAGTGGGGCGGCTCCGATCTGTGAACTGCACTGATCTGAGGACCTTCTGACTGCCGTGACGTCGCCAGACCTAAGGGCGGTTGAAGGGTGTCTTACAGGTGGCAACGTTGCGGGGCATTTGCCTTGTGGCGGGTCCGAATGCGCTTTTCTCGGGGAAAAGAAGGCTCTCAGAGGGCCGGATCGGCAGGCGCAACACCTTGTCAAATAAGGGTTTATCGCCTTGACATAGTTTTGACATGGGAGTGACGACCTCTGGACTGAGTGAGATTGTGGTAAGTCGATAAGGACCGTAGCCTTGCTGCAGTTGGACGAAGCATTCGGGAAGAATCGCGTGCGGATCCAACTTTGTGTGTGATGGGAATTCAACCCGCAGGACCGCAGGCCGTTCTCATCCTCAGACCAGTCATCGCAACCTCACAGAAAGTGAGCGTCACGCATGAGCGCAACGATTCCAACAATGGCAGTTCCTGAGAAGGTTCTGACGCCGGCTGAACTTAAAACGCAACAGCGACTTGCAGATACCGAGACTCTGGTAAACGCTTTTCATAAAGATCAGTTGCGGTGGTCAAACATTGATTGGGTTGTCACCCTGTTTTTAATTGGTGTCCATGTTGGTGCGCTTGCTGCACCCTTTTACTTTTCGTGGACGGGACTGGCTGTCTGTGTTGCTCTTCACTGGGCGACGTGCAGTATCGGCATTTGCCTCGGCTACCACCGGTATCTCGCTCACAAGAGCATGAAACTGCGATCGCCTGCTGAGTTTGTTGTTCTCGCCTGCGGATGTCTTTCGGGAGAAGGGGCTCCTTTGACCTGGGCCGCAACTCATCGGTTGCACCATCAGAAGTCCGATCAGGAAGGTGACCCGCATTCGCCAATTATTGTCGGGCCATGGTGGTCACATATTCTCTGGTTATTCCCGAAGCGGACAACGCATGCTGCTCGCGTATTGTATCGACGGTATGTGCCGGAACTTGTGGACCGCCCGATGATGAAGTTCTTTCAGAAGACCTTCGCCTTGTGGCTTTGGGGAAGCGGGTTGGCGTTACTTGGTATCGGTTACGCAATTGGCGGTTGGGATATGGGCATTTCGATGGTGGTTTGGGGGATGTGCGTCCGAATGGTCGCCGCCTACCACAGTACCTGGTTTGTGAATTCCGCCACACATTTGTGGGGATACCGCAACTACGACACTCGGGACCACTCACGCAATCTTTGGTGGGTCGCTATCCTCGCTTACGGTGAAGGCTGGCACAACAATCATCATGCTCACCCGAGCCTGGCGCCAGCTGGTCACAAATGGTGGGAATTCGATATTACCTGGTGGTCAATCAAAGCGTTGCGAGCTGTCGGCCTCGCCTACGACGTCAAGGACAATCTTCCCAGAGGACGACAGGCAGAAGACGAAGGCGTGGATGAAGCTGAACGGATGCTGGTCCCTGCCACCCCTGAAGTCGCTGCGTGAATTCGGCTCTGGAAAAATAAGACCTGATTCAGGGAGTCACCAGAACGGTAACTCCCTTTTTCATGCGCACAGAATCAAGTCTGGCGATTATCCGCGCGGCAGGCTGAGGGAGGTGTCAACCGTTGGTAACGGGCATCTGATGGTGGCCCGCTTTGCGGGTCTGGTCGGTTCATGAGTGCCGGCTGAGGTTCCCGGGAGCGTGCCGTTCCTGTTCGTTGGCAGTCCCACATCGGGGAAGCCCTTGGAAGGCCTGTTTTTCGAAGGTAACATCCGCCCACCATACAGCTTCCGCCAGTAAGAAACCCTGCCAGTACCAATCACTGGTCACAACGAAAAACAGACAAATGACTGTTCGAACGCGATTTGCTCCCAGCCCCACTGGATTTATGCACATTGGCGGCATGCGGACAGCACTATTTAACTGGTTGTTCGCGCGGCATCACGGCGGTCAGTTCATCCTGAGAATTGATGACACGGATCAGCAACGCAATATGGACGAAGCGCTGGGGCCAATTCTGGATGCGTTTCGGTGGCTGGGGCTCGACTGGGACGAAGGTCCGGAAGTTGGCGGAGATTGCGGTCCTTACTTTCAGTCGCAACGACAACATCTGTATCAGGCTGCCCTGACGCAGCTGCTCAACAGCGGACATGCCTATCGGGACTTTGAATCACCGGCGGAAACACAGGCCCAGCGTGAAGCCGCAGAGAAAGAAAAGCGTCAGTACGTCAGCAGTCGGACGTCACTGAATCTCACGCCAGACCAGATCGCTCAAAATCTGTCTGACGCTGTGCCACACGTTGTTCGTTTCATCGTGCCCCGTGACCGCAGGATTCAGATCAACGACCATGTAAGGGGAGACGTTGAGTGGGATTGCAGCCTGATGCCGGATCCCGTGATTGCCCGTAACGATGGTTCCCCTCTTTACAACTTCGCAACCGTGGTTGATGACGCCCACCTGAAGATTACCCACGTCATTCGTGCGGAAGAGCACCTATCAAATACGCCGGTTCAGGTGTTGCTTGGTGAAGCCCTTGGGTATCAGCAGCCTCAATGGGCACACATCCCGTATGTTGCCGCGCCAGGCAGCAAGGAGAAGATGAGTAAGCGGAAGATCTCGAAGTACCGCACAAATCCGCAATTCATGAAGCTCTTCGAGATCGGTGATACAGTTCTCGCGGCGATCGGCGAAGACGCCGCTTCGGATGCGTTATCGCCCGTGATGGTGGCCTATTATCAGAAGGTTGGTTTTATCCCCGCCGGCGTCTTGAATGCCCTGGCTCGACTGGGCTGGTCGCTGGATGATTCGACCGAACTCCTGTCTGTTGAGGCCGTCACGGAATCATTTTCGCTGGATCGAGTCATCAAAAGCGCAGCCGGATTTGACCCTGACAAACTGATGAGCTTTCAGGCACACTGGATGGGCCAGTTGCCGTTCGAAGAAAGACTGGCTGGCTGTCTGCCGTTTCTGACAAAGTCGGGGAAGATTCAGGAACCGGTTTCCGAAACCATGCAAACCTTTGTTGGCAGGGTCATCGAGCTGGCTGCCGATCGAATTCGAATCTTTGGTGACATACTGCAGCTGGATGAATTCTTTGTGGCGGATGATCAGCTGACGCACGACGAAAAGAATTTCCAGAAACGCGTAGTTAAGCCAGATGCCGCGGTGGATTTGCTTCAACAGGTTACGCGGCTGCTCTCCACGCTGAGCGATTTCACGGCGGACGCTTTGCACGATGCCGTTAACTCGTTCGTTTCGGAACGCGGTCTCCGGGCGGGAGATTTGTTTCCCGCATTGCGGCTTTGCGTCACAGGAAAGGCACAGGGAACCGACTTGTTTCCAACAATGGAGTTACTTGGCAGGGATCGAGTCATGGCAAGGCTCAACCGGAGCATTGGCATTGCAGAGTCCATGAAGGTTTCGTGAATTCAATTCCCTCCACCATCCGTCGTTAACGAAACATCAGGGTTGTTTTTCTGCAGAATCCGAAGGAATTGGCAACTCAATCCTGTTCACCCATGGGAATTGAGCTATGTGTACCTCAACCGCTGGACTCGTAGCAGGCGACAATTGAATCGGAATGATCGATTGCGGCGGCATTTCAGGACTTGGGTTTGGCGGACGTCGAATACTGCGTCACGCTCAGAAGAATTGAGAGAAGCAGATGGCAACGGTACTGGTGACGGGCGGTGCAGGTTTTCTGGGAAGCCACTTGTGTGATCGACTGATTGAACGTGGCGACGAAGTAATTTGCGTTGACAACTTTTTTACGGGTAACAAGAACAATATCCGACACCTGATGTCGAACCCCAGGTTCGAGCTGATTCGGCATGACATTGTCCATCCGCTTTATGTTGAAGCGGATCGCATCTTCAATCTGGCGTGTCCGGCATCGCCGGAGGCCTACCAATACAATCCCATCAAGACCATCAAGACATCAACGGTCGGTATGGTCAACATCATGGGGCTGGCGAAACGGTGTGGCGCGCGAGTTCTGCATGCGTCTACTTCCGAAGTCTACGGTGACCCTCAGGTTCATCCACAAACCGAAGACTACTGGGGGCATGTGAATCCGATCGGTCCACGCAGTTGTTATGACGAAGGGAAGCGGATTGCCGAATCGCTGTTGATGAATTATCACGAAGCGCACGGCACGGAAATTCGAATTATACGAATCTTTAACACGTATGGCCCGCGGATGGCTCCGGATGATGGTCGAGTCATTTCGAACTTTATCACACAGGCACTTCGAGGTGATGACATCACCGTTTATGGCGATGGAACACAAACACGGTCGTTCTGTTTTGTCAGCGACCTGATCGAGGGAATGCTTCGTCTGATGGATCAGGACGTACATACCGGGCCGGTTAATATTGGTAACCCCGTCGAAAACACAATGCTTGAACTGGCCGAAGCCGTTATCCAGGCGACCGACAGTAAGTCGAAAATTGTTCACATGCCATTGCCAAAGGACGACCCGCAAAAACGATGTCCGGACATCACCCGAGCGAAGAACTGGCTTGGCTGGGAACCCGAAGTACCGCTTGCCGAAGGCCTTCAAAAGACCATCGACTGGTATTCGAAGCACATCTAACAGTCTTCAGGGAAGAATGATTCCATGGCACGAATTCTTGTGACGGGAGCCGCCGGGTTTATCGGTATGCACACTGCAACCCGGCTGCTGGATCGCGGCGATACGGTTGTTGGTCTCGACAATCTCAACGATTATTACTCGCCGCAGCTAAAGCAGGATCGACTGGCAACACTGGCCAGTCGTGACGGTTTCCAGTTTCACCAGATGAATCTGGAAGACCGTGACGGCCTGATGCGGTTGTTTGAACAAAACCAGTTTGACAGCGTCATCCATCTGGCTGCACAGGCTGGTGTTCGGTATTCGCTCACAAACCCTCACACGTACGTTGATTCAAATCTGGTGGGATTCGTGAGTGTCCTGGAAGCCTGTCGCCACAACAGCATTGGCCACCTCGTTTACGCTTCGTCCAGTTCAGTTTACGGAGCCAACAGGAAAATTCCGTTTCGTACAGATGACCGAGTGGACTTTCCTATCAGTCTCTACGCGGCCACCAAGAAGGCCAATGAACTGATGGCTTATACGTACAGCCATCTGTATGACCTGCCGACAACCGGCCTTCGTTTCTTTACTGTCTACGGTCCGTGGGGACGTCCGGATATGGCCATCTGGATGTTCACCGAAGCAATTCTGAAGGGCAGGCCCATCGACGTCTTTAACAATGGGCAAATGAAGCGGGACTTCACATTCATCGACGATATCGTGGAAGGAGTGATTCGCGTCAACGATCATGTTCCCCAACGAGGCGTATCAAATACGGTTGACGCCTCGCAGGACATGCCACAAACCGATGCCCCATACAGCATCTATAACATAGGAAACAACCAGCCTGTCGAGCTGATGCGCATGATCGAGGCACTCGAAGAATGTCTGGGCGTTAAGGCTGAAAAACGGATGCTTCCGATGCAACCGGGCGATGTCCCAATGACTTACGCAGATATCGACGCTCTGCAGGCTGCCGTTGGTTTTCGGCCAGAAACATCAATCGAAGCGGGCATCGAGCAATTCGTACGATGGTACAAAGGCTACTTCAGGGTCTGAAACGAGCTGCGCAAGAATGGTCCGGCGTCAGATCCGTCCTGAAGGATTTGGCCCGGAAGAAGCAAAGGATTTGGCCCGACAAAAGCAAAGGGAGTCCGTGGCGATCACCACGAACTCCCTTCTGTTTGACTGTTTCACCGGGTCCTGAGCCCTTAAGCTCTGAATGCAGCCAGCCGGTTCTGCTAGACGGAGAAGCTGTTGCCACAGCCGCAGGACTTAACAATGTTGGGGTTGTTGAACGTAAACCCGCGTCGATCCAGCCCGCTGTAGAAATCAATCACGGTTCCGTCGAGGAACAGTTCGCTTTTCTTATCGACAACCAGTTCTACTCCATGATGCTGGAAGAGCAGGTCTGCTGTTTCGTTGTAGGAGTTGGTAAAGTCGAAGTTGTATTCCAGCCCGCTGCAACCACCACCCCGCACACCAACGCGAACGTACTTCAGGTCGTCGCGATTCTGTTCCTGAATGACGCGCTTGATTTCGGTGGCAGCCGCTTCTGTCACGATCACCATTTGAACGATACTCCCATGCGAAATGCCGGATTTCCACTGAATCCAGGCCAGATGATTCAAGTAAACGCAGTCCAACGAGCGGCACTGCGACACTACTTTAGACGGAAAAGTCACGATGTGAAGCGCAAATCTGCAACGGACACTCCGCCGGACGCAAGTTGATCCGGGGAAGGCTCGAACCGATGGTTCCGGGAGGAGTTTTGCGTAGGAATCGCCTCCGGAACTTTTGAGATTTGAGAAATCTCACCAGGTAATTCGTGCGTTCTGCGAATCTGTGAAGGCCACCGAATAGCGGGATCCTGACGCCTATCCCTGGAATGACAGGTTTTTGACCGTTACATTGCTGTTTCGACTCCAGGTGACTAGCGCTGAACAGGTTTGATCGTGGTGTTGACCTGAATCCGGCAAACCGTGAGTACTGAGAAAGCAGCAATCAGATGAGCGAATCGAATACCGATAAGAGTGCCCCTGCAAAGGCTGAGGAGGCTAAGCGTGCTCCGGACCGACCGGAACATGTGTACCTTGTGTCCTACCCCAAAATCGTATTCCTTTACCCGACCGTGGTCACGGCCCTGTTCTGCGCCGTGTTCATGTGGGCGAAAGGCGGCCTGCCGGAAAGGGTCGCGGCACCAGATTCGGCGACGGCGGGTGTTCTGCCACGTGTCATGCTGGACGACACACGAGTGGTGTTTGCATCGTTCGATGAACTGGCGACAGACTCGTCCGGCAACGATGGAGCTGCTCAAACGCAGAACGAATCCGAAGAATCAGCCGCCGAGCCCCCCCTAGCCGCGAACGAAGAGTCCGGTGAAGCCACGGGATCCGGTAAAGCCGCAGAAGAGGGGCCAACCTATCATTTCGTTTGCGCCCGCATTTTTCTGCTCGTATTCTTCCTGAATCTCGTCGTGATAGCCTTCGACTTCCCTCGAACAACATCGTTGACATGGTTTTTTGCCGTCGTCGCGATTGCCGTTGGTCTGTGGACGCTGTTTCGTATGAATGAAGGTCTGGCTCCTCGAGTTGTCCAAAGCCTTCTTAGTGTGCAGCCGGCAGCCAATTCTTCGTTCTACTTCATTTTCGCACTCGGCATGCTGATACTTTACATCGCTGTTCTTATCAGTCGCCGCTTCGACTATTGGGAAGTCCGTGGGAATGAGCTTCTGCATCATCACGGAGTGCTGAGCGATCTTGAACGCTTCTCTGCGCCGAATCTGCGTATCGACAAAGAAATCAACGACGTGTTCGAGTACCTGCTGATGCGGTCCGGCCGCCTGATCCTGCACCCAAGCAATGAACGCCGTGCGATCGTTCTTGAAAATGTGTTGTTTATCAGTCGGAAAGAAGACGCAATCACCCGCATGCTTGGTGCACTTCAGGTTCGAGTTCGGACGGATTCTGAATAAGGTCGACGTCATCTGTTGACCAATGCATCGGTGTGTGTCTCCCGTCAGAGTTGTGGATGGATCCAAACCACGATGAGCGAAGTTCAAACGGTTCCCAGCGGCGGTGACGGATCGGATGGCGGGAGCGATTCACTCGACGAAGGCAGTAATGCTCTTCCTCCAACGCTGGCAACCCCAACCTTTGCTGGTTTCGTCACTACACAATTTCTGGGTGCATTTAACGACAACTACTTTAAACAGCTTGTGCTGCTGGCTTGTCTGAACGAAAAGGCAGCCAGCAGTACCGATCTGCAGCCACTGGCTGTATTTGCGTTCGCACTTCCTTTCGTCCTGCTGTCCGGCTTCGGAGGATTCCTCTCGGATCGCTTTTCGCGTCAGCGAATTATTGTCGCCTGCAAAGTTGGCGAAATCGGCGTCATGGCCCTGTCGCTGCTGGTTCTGCTGATCCCGGGACTCAGCAGCAGGACACAACTGATGCTGCTGATCGCGGTCCTTGGTTTTATGG
Organism: Planctomycetaceae bacterium; assembly: GCA_041398825.1. Lineage (NCBI taxonomy): Bacteria > Pseudomonadati > Planctomycetota > Planctomycetia > Planctomycetales > Planctomycetaceae > Planctomycetaceae bacterium. The sequence goes on from JAWKTX010000002.1 coordinate 261,757, forward strand.
GGGCACAGAGCGCGTTGTTTGGTCCGTCCAAGTATGGATCACTACCGGAGTTGTTTCGCCCGGAACAACTTCTGCCGGTGAATGGCATTGTGCAGATGACCACGTTTCTCGCCATCATCTTTGGGATGGTCGCTGCCGGAGTTACGCTTGATTACCTGGATCGATCGCTCTGGCCGGGAAGTGTGATCGCCGTCGGTATCGCCATCGCCGGCACACTGACTTCGTTATTGATTCGCCGAACCAGAGCAGCGAATCCTTCACTTTCGCTTCGCCCGGAGCATCTGGGGATACCCAGGGATATTCGTACGTTGCTGAAGAATCAGCCGCCACTCTACTCCGCCATTCTGATTGCGTCGGTGTTTTGGTTTATTGGTGGAATAACACAGCCAGCGGTCAACACCCTCGGCCGTGAGATGATGGGGCTTTCAGAGACTCGCGCAAGTGTTCTGGCGGCATCAATCGGGGTGGGAATTGCAAGTGGATGTATTGCTGTCGGTGTCCTGGGCAAACATGCCGGTCCGACCTGGGTCATGCGTGGCGCGTGGGGAATGATTCTCTCGTTGTTTTCTATCAGTTTGCTCGCCAGCCAAACATACTCACGACCTGGATCAGCAGGGACTGACACAGTTCATGTCGATCATCAGGGGGCGGTTGACGACGCAGCTTCTGGTCTCGGTGTCAGTTCCTCAGACACGACTTTGGCAGAGGATTCTGACGGAGTCTCCGCATCCGAAATCGGCCCTTCTGAATCCGGTGCCAGAGAATCAATTGTCGAGGCCATCTTCCATGCACCGAAGATCGAGTGGGCCCTTCGTTTTTGTATGGCAATGCTGGGCTTTTTTGCAGGGACATTTGTCGTTCCTCTGCAGGTCTATATTCAGCAGGCACCATCGCAGGAGTTAAAAGGTCGAGTGCTTGGGACACAGAATCTGATTAACTGGATTGGTATTGTTCTTTCTGCCGTGTTTCTGATTGTCTACAACCTGACGCTTGCCTCCCTTTTCGATGCTGAAACGCTGTCAGCTCGACATCATATCATATTCACCATACTGGCCATCCTGCTGCTTCCAATTGCATTCTATTACCGACTTCCCGCTCGGTTAGACACCGAATAGCAGACGCCCGGCACAGCTATTCCACCAGCTGCACTGCCCGAAATGACCTGGGCGTCGTGTTTGTGTCCATGATGCGCGACAACGAAATGCCAGACCGTTTACTGATCCAGCAGCATGGCTGTGAGATCGTTCTTGCCTCCTCCGTGCGCGCAAGCCTTGTGATATGCCGCCAGTGACGTCGGGTTCACGGGCCGAGATGCGGATCGGATCATTCCGGAATACCTGGATTCAAACCTGCGGCACAAAGGCCATGACTGCGTGATCGTCTCTTGTTCATCGGCGTTTCGGTGATTTGGCTGAGTCATGTGTTTGAATGGGTCGGATTTTTCCCCGCCGGGCATGTTCCCCGTCTGATCTTCATGGTGAACACTGGAAGCATCTGCTCTCGTTGCCCATGTTGAGAACATTAGAGATCCCGGAATCCGGCTGGAAATTCCTGAAATCTGTTTCAGGGCTTTTCGGGTGACAAACCTCTCAAAAACCGCGGCAAAGGAGAATGGCCCGGAAGTTTTTTCATGAGTTTTTGTTTACTTTGGCTGAGGTGTCGTTGTCGGAATGGCCTGAAACCCGCGATATACGGGAGTCTTGAGCTCAATAGAGTGTTTTGAAAATCTTTTGGAAAATGGCGGCATTTCGTGGCGGGCTTTCAATGAGGAAGTGACTCATGAATCCGGCTGCTGTTGATTTTACGAGGCTTTCATGCTGAGGACTTTGTCAGACCAGTCGCTGCTTCAACGACTCCGCACGGGTAGCGAAGATGCCGCAACTGAGTTATACGGGCGTTATGCCAAGCGTCTTGATTGCATTGCATCAAGGGGTCTGGGCAGCGACATGCGCTCAGTTGTCGGCAGTGAGGATGTTGTTCAATCGATTTTCAGGACGTTTTTTCGAAGGGCGGCGGCAGGAGATTATGACGTCCCGGAAGGCTCTGAGCTCTGGAATCTCCTGGTCACAATCTCACTCAATAAGATTCGCGCGATCGGGCTGCATTATCGCCGACAGAAGCGCAGTGTTGCTCGAACAAAACACGGAGACTCCGCTACAGACGACATGGCGGTTGGCGATGACGTTGCCTGTCAGGTCCTGCGGATGGTGATTGATGAGCTGATCGAGTCATTGCCGGAATCTCATCAGCGCATCATACATTTGCATATTGACAATTGGGGAGTTTCCGAGATCGCTTCGAAAACTCAACGATCGAAACGAACGGTCGAACGTGTTCTGCAGCAATTCCGAACGCAGTTGAAAGAGCTGATTTGCGACGACGTGAATGACAAATCCGAACTCCACGAAGATGCTTAATCTCACAGATTGCGTTGAGGCTTACGAGCAGTCGATCGCCAACGGTTTTGACTGCGCGATTGAATTGTTTGCTCCGCACGAATCTCATCCGGAATATGCCGAGATTGTGACTGAGCTTGTCCGGGTGGAGATGGAGCATCGTGGCTGGCAGCCACGTTCAAATATTGCAGGATATTGTAAACGCTTTCCAGTTGCCTTCGACAATCCTGTTCATCGAGCGATCATAGCGTTTGAAGAGTTTCGTGTTCGGCGCCAGCATGGAGAACCTGTTACTCGACATGCCTATGCCGACGAGTTTCAGATTGATACGACACAGTGGCCGTCAATCGCCTCGAATCCTGATATCGACCTGCTGGCTGACGCCGGCTCATCGGGTCATCGAGGGCGTCTTGTGCCTTCGGTGACGGAGATGGATGAAACACATCTGCTGCAATGTATTGCAGAAGCATTTCCTGAATTTGAACCTCTCGAAGAATTAGGGAGAGGTGCGTTCGGCCGCGTCTTTCTCGCTCGTCAGCGAAATCTGGCAGACCGTCTGGTGGTGATTAAAATCACTTCCGACACAACGACGGAACCAGAGCGACTGGCTCGCCTGCAACATACGAACATCGTGCCTGTCTATTCAGTGCATCGTACAGCTGACTGGCAGGCAATTTGTATGCCGTTTTTTGGCAGGCGAACGCTGCGCGACCATCCTGTGGCCGATATCCAGTCATCGCTGCGGCTTATGGAACAAGTCGCCATCGGCCTGCAACATGCTCACCGCTGCGGCATTCTGCATCGTGACGTCAAGCCTGCCAATATTCTGGTGACGGACAATGGCCAGCCGATGCTGCTCGATTTCAATTTGTCTTCAGACAGTGCGTCACGGTCAATGACGCGTTCTATCGTCGGTGGCACGATTCCTTATCTTTCACCCGAGCAACTGCAGTCTTTGAGGTCCGGCGAATCGGTGAGTGCGACCGCCGACATCTATTCGATTGGGGTGATTCTTTTTGAATTGCTCGCTGGCCGTCTGCCGTTCGAACTCCCGAAGGCAGCCTCGATTCCGGAGTTAATTCAGCACGCCCAGGAGCGAGAATCCGGTGAAATCCCACACATCCGAAGCATCAATCCTCGTGTGTCGTTCGCTGTTCAGGACATTGTCCTGAAATGCCTGCAGCCCGAATCAGCGGACCGGTATCAATCGGCTGCAGACCTTGCTGCGGATCTGCGGCGGGAGCTGGACCGCCTGCCGTTGAAACATGCTCCTAATTCATCGATTGCAGAACGCATCGCAAAATGGAGACATCGTCATCCGCGACTCTTGTCTGTCACGACACTGGCAGCCGCACTCCTGGCAATGGTCATCATTGCAGGCATGGGATCCTATGCGTCTCAGCGGCGAATGCTGGCATTGCACGCAGAATCGCAATGGAAGGAATTCCAGCTGTCGGCGCCTGAAATTCGTACGCTCCTTTCGGCACCCGATGCTTCGCTTCCGGCTCTGACGGAAGGAATTAGCAGCGCAAAGAACCTGGTGAACCAGTATCACGTTGCAGATTCAGCAGACTGGCATCATAGGCATGAAGTTCAGCTGATCGAGCACCCGCAGCGTCAACTTCTGGATGAAGAGTTGTCGGAAATAGTGTTCCTGATGGCGTCCGGTCTTCAGCGGCAGTCGCGATTTTGCACAAACGAAATGCATCAATCCCAGTTGTTGAACGAGGCACTGCAATGGAACTCTCTGGCATCGCAGTTTGATTGCGCCGCAGACTCGGGCGAAGTCTGGCTGAGTCAGCGATCTGCCATTCAGCAAACGCTCAATTCCCTTTCCTCTCATGCCGCACCGCAGGTTGATTTGCAATTTCGAGCCCGACCGATTGCCGATGGGCCAGGTCAGCTGTCAGGCTTTTCAAATGCCATTCGCTTGCTGGAAGCGGGCGATTCTCCAGCAGCCCACGTTCTTCTGTCAGAACTTGTCCAACGCAACCCGCATGACTATTCGGTGTGGTACCTGCTGGGAAAATCACGACAGGCAATGCGTCTTTACGGGGACGCGGATGCGGCGTTTTCCACCTGCATCGCACTGAACGCGGATTGTTGGGTCGCATGGCAGGATCGCGCAGTTGTTCGATTGGAATTGCAACGATTCGAAGACGCTGCTGCCGACTGTACAAACGCCATTCATTTGAGGCCCAGTGCGGCAAGTGGATATCTCAACCGTGCACTGGCCAACGCCGCTTTAAAGGAATTTCAGATGGCGGAAGCGGACCTGGACCTAGCAATACAGTCTGGCGGTCCATCGCGGGCGTTCTTTCTGCGTGCCGACGTTCGCCAGCAACAGGGCAATCAGGCAGGTGCGCAGTCAGACTACGACGCGGGTTTAAAAGCGGTTCCGAACGACGTGGATAGCTGGGTCACTCGAGGAATGGCCTATTTGCCACAGGACCCGGTGAAAGCTCTGGCAGATTTTGAACAGGCACTTCGCCTCGATCCGAAATCTCGCGATGCGTTGCAGAATTCCGCCCATGTATTGGCGGAGAGACTTGGCAAACGTGAAGAGGCAATTCGATTTCTTGATACTCTCCTGACATTCTGTCCCGACGACAACCCGGCGCGGATAGGTCGCGCAGTGCTGTACGCCCGCGCGGGCGAAGACGCGTTAGCGCGTCGCGACGCCGACGATGTTCTGCAGCAGTCGCCGGATGCGATTACTCGCTATCAGGTCGCCTGTGTCTTTGCGCTGACGTCGCCGAGAAGCATGGAAGATTCAGAACGTGCGATGCGGCATCTTTCAGAGGCGATGCGAGCGTCACCCGAACTGCATGCCATGGCGGAGCAGGATACTGATCTGGACCCGCTACGAAACCTGCCGGCATTTCAGGAACTGCTGAATGCATGTCGGAAACTTATGACACTCGGAACAGATGTTCCCTCGGCAAGTAAGCAGCCGATTGCGGTCAATCAATCTAACGGAGATTAGAACCATGGCGCTATTCCAAATCCTGAATCTGCTGAATGTGACTCGAAAGTCCCCGAACGCGCGCCGCCGCTTTCGCTCTCAGAAAGAGGCGGAAATCCTTGAGGTTCGCAGTCTGCTGACGACTTTCGCATGGTCGAACGCAACAAGCCTGACAATCAGCTTTGCACCCGACGGAACAGATATTGCCGGCACGCCAAGTGGGTTGAATTCTCAACTGGATCAGTTGGGAACACCAGCGGAATGGCAGGGCACAATCGTCCATGGTTTCCAGACATGGCTTAATGAATTGGGCTTCGATCTTTCGGTGGTGAGCGACACCGGCGCAGACTTTGGAATCAACGGAGCCACGCGGGGGGATGCACGATTTGGTGATGTACGCGTTGGAGCCGTGCCGTTGAGCCCTGAGACACTTGCCACGGCAATTCCACAGAACGCATTCATCTCCGGAACGTGGGCCGGGGATATGATGCTGAATTCCAACCTGCAGTTAAATTCGCTGGATGAACTGTATGCACTGTCGCTGCATGAAGCAGGCCATATTCTGGGACTGGAACACAGTTCCGATCCGGCCTCTCCCATGTTTGATCACGCCGGCACAGTCGTTCTTCAGCCAACCGCGCAGGACATTGCAGTTTTGAAGAGTCTCTATTCGCAGGGAGGCGGAAAACAGCGAACGTCGGAGGACGAGAGTTCATCCGATGACGATTCAGAACGCACACGACGAATCGTGCCAGTGGATTCCACGGGGATGTTTCCGCATTTTGAAGTTACAGGCGTGATCGGCGACGCGGGTCAGATTGACACATTTGTCTTCAGCCCGGGCGCTGTGTCAAGAGAAGACCCACGAATCACAACAATCGTCCTGCAAACAACCTCCACCGATTTCATTCCTGACCTGACGCTGTCAACGGCCAGCGGTCGGAAGGTTGAATCGACAATTGTGGCGAATGGAAACGGGCTGATTATTCTGCAGTCGCGTGAACTTGAAGCTGAGAAAGATTATGTCGTTAAGGTTCGATCCGCTTTCACCGATTCGCGCTTGTCACAGGGACGTTATGAGCTTGCAGTGACGTTTTCCGAATCTGCCCAGGTCATGGACACCCTGGCCAGAGGTACCCTGGATCGTGAAAAGACGCACAGGTCGTTCGAATTCGCTGTCGGCAAGACAGAGCTGTATAATTTTCTGCTCGTTACAAAAGGGAATGACTCAAAGACGAAACCAGTTGACGCTGCAGTCGTACTGTCAGTCGTCGATGAGGAGGGTTGCGTTGTCTTCCGCGCTGTTGCTTTGCCCGGACAATCAGCTTCTAACAACACGGTCATGCTTCGCGAAGGAACGTATCAACTGATGGTCGATGTTGTTGCTGCCTCACGGCGATCGACTCCAGAAGTTGAATTCGCCGTTCGCGGGAGTGTACTTTCGACGGATGCCGGGCCGTTGCCGAGAAATCCTGTCGGCAATCCTTTGAACACTTCCCTTGTCACGCTGCCCTATACGCCGGAGGTCCTGACAACGACAGTCTCAACAACTGTGAAGAATCCAGTTGTGACGACCCCTTCAACAAAGCCTAAGCGGCCGCCCCTTCTGTATGTCCCGGTTACGTGGCAGCAGCTTTTGCTTGACTATCCATCACTTGGTGGTCGTGGATTTCGCTAATTGAGCATTCAGTAACAATGTTCTTCTGCGGACCATGCCGGACAAGTGGCCAGCTGCTGCTGTGTGTGTGTGGCAGACGATCATGCGACGCTGGAATCTCCTGGTTCGCGTAACCTTGAAGCACTCAGGAGATTCGCAAAGCGGCATACAATTCAGGCGATCGCCAATCGTCTGTTTCGGAGCATTCAGACTGTCGAGCTTTTTTGTTCGCGGCACATGATAGTGTTATTTCTGGGGAAACGCGCGAAGTTGTCGCCGTTTCCTCTGGAGCAGTGCGCCCGGGGAGCAGCGATGGCTGCAGTCTGAATAGAGGCAGCCGCATGTGTGTCGCATGCTGACGAAGAATTGTGCAACTATTCTTTCGCAAAACTCCATTGTTCTTGTTCTGTGCTTCGTTCCATTCCGAACCACGAAGAAGCCACGCTGGATGGCGAAACATCAGCCGGACGATGCTGCAATTATTTATGGCCATCATCTGGAATGCGGAGTTTTTTCAGAAAGCTTTGGCGGAGTTTCGATGTGGAAGTCACTTAATCCGTTAGCCGAAGCTGCATTGCTGCCCGCCGATATTTGTTTGACGAAAACGGCCCGTCTGTCAGACACAGATCATCTGCCGGGATTTCCCGGACACTCTGAAATTCGCCACGCAAATACTCCCCGACATTCAAGTGATACCAGATCACTTGTGCTGGAGACGTTCGGCGAGACGGAAGTCCGTGCTGCGATCTGATCATTAAACCCCAGGGCAATTCAGGCAATTTGTCTGTTGGTAATTCGTTGTCGTCACGCTGCAGCGATCCCACTCGTAAGGAAATTCATCATGGTTTCATTTCTCCGCCAACTTCGCCGCGTTGCCAGACTCTCCAGAGCTCGCCGGCGTCCCCGAAGGCAGTGTTCACAAGAAAATCAAATGGGATGTGAGTCGCTTGAAACTCGAGCCCTGTTGTCGGCAATCACCGGAACAATCTACGAAGATGTCGATTCCAGTGGTACCAAAACTGGTCCGGACAACACTCTGGGCGGCTGGCAGGTTTATGTGGATCTGGATAACAGCGGAACGCTCAATAGCCGAGCTGATGGAACACCTGAGCCATCTGTATTCGCAAATTCAGGCGGCGACTACACCATCAATATGAATGGTTTTCCGACCGGTACTTACCGCGTCGCTGAGATTGTTCAGCCTGGATGGAGCCCAACGGCGGCAACCTCCCGTGATGTCGCATTTACGAGTAGCCAGGATTCCAACAAGGTCGACTTCTTCAATTTTGCTGGCGGCGACATCGTCGGTACGGTCTGGAACGACCTTAACGCTGACGGCATAAGAGCTGTTGATCCGATCACTGGAGAATTCACCGATCCGGGGCTGGAGGGATGGACGGTGTTCATCGACATGAAGCCCGCTGGTGGTGGCGGCTTGAATGGCATTCCTGATCCAGGTGAACCGACCACAACGACTGACGCATCTGGTCAGTATCATTTTTCGAACCTGCCCGCCGGTGACTATGAAGTGACTGAAGTTCAGCCCGCAGGCTGGGATGTTCCCTCAGGGAGATGGGACACAAAGCAGACAGTTGCTGTCAATGCCTTGACCACTGCGACGCAGGACTACGCGAATTTTTCGTTGATCAATGGCTCGATCAGCGGTTCCGTCTGGAATGACCTCAACATTGACGGTGTGCGGGAAACAGATCCCATCACCGGAGATTTTACGGAGCCGGGTCTGGCCGACTGGACGATCTTTCTGGACACCAACAATAACGGTGTCTTAGATCCGACAGAAACGTCTACGGTCACTGATACAGATGGAAACTATTCATTCATCAGTCTGGCTGCCGGTGATTACGAAGTGACCGAAGTCATACCGGCGGGCTGGGATGTTTCGCCGACTTATGACAGTCGCCAAACGGTCGCTGTGCGCGGCGGACGGAATTCAACGGCGAACGATTTCGCGAACTTCACTGTCGAAAATGGTTCTATTCGTGGTACTGTCTGGAACGATCTGTTTCGAGATGGTATTCGCAACAGCGATATCTCCGGAGCCTTCACGGATCCGGGCCTGGCAGGCTGGACCGTTTATCTGGATATGAATCGCAATGGAGCCTTTGACAGTACAGAGCCCACTGCGATAACCGATGTTGATGGCCACTATCTGTTTCCAGGCTTGCAGGTTGGTGAATACGAAGTTATCGAAATTGTTCCAACAGGCTGGGAAACCGCTCCGACGTTCGGCGACAATTACTCCGTGCGAGTTTACTCGGGTGCAGAGTCTGTCGCCCACGACTTTGCAAACTTCAATCTGTCAACGCTGATTCCGGGCACAGTCAGCGGTACGGTCTGGAATGACGTTAACGCAAACGGCATCATCGACAGCACTCCATCGGCCGAACCTGGACTTGGCGGACGCATCGTGTTTGCGGATCTGAATTCCAACGGGATTCCTGACGCTTCAGAACCTCAAACCACCACAAACCCTGATGGAACATACACGATTTCAGGCGTGGCGCCGGGAACGGTGAATATCGTGGATGTCCTTCCGGCCGGATGGAGAGCAACATCGCCGGTCACGAGCGTTCGTTCGCTGGTTCTGAAGAACGGCGAGAACAAGACCGGGATCAATTACGGAACTGCGGAGCTGAAGAATTCTACCATCAGCGGAGCAGTCTTTGCTGACACAAACAAGAACGGTATTCGCGACGCGGGCGAACACGGACTGGCCGGCATCACTGTTTATCTTGACATGAACAACAGCGGGACGCTGGACGCTGGCGATCTTCAGACGACAACTTCGGCCGATCTCTACTACACGCCATCCATTAACGAAGCTGGCAGCTACAGTTTTGACCATCTGGCTTCCGGCACCTACTCTATCCGTCAGATTATTCCAGTGGAACTCAGCGCCACACCAACAACGCAGTTTGAACATTCGGTCACAATGGTTGCTTCCGAAAATCACTCGGGAGTTGATTTTGCCGACGTCTTTCGGCTGAACGAAATCCATGGTGTAAAATTCGAGGATGCCAACGGTAACCACGTGCGTGATGCGGACGAGGTAACCGTCGCGGGCACCACGATCTTCATTGATTCCAATCGAAACAATGTGCTTGACGCCGACGAAATGAGCACCATTACAGGCAGCGATGGTTCGTATTCGTTCACAGGTCTGACGCCGGGGGCCTACGTTGTTCGAGAAGTCGTCGAATCAGGATTTGGGATAACATTCCCTACAACCTCCGGAGGGACTTTGTGGCCAGCCGGAGTCAGTAATCCTGCTGTCGGCAATGTCTCACCGACAAGCATTACAACGTCGCTCATTGTTGGACAATCCTATAATCAGACCGTGAGTTTGACCCTGCCTGATACTGGTGCGCTGACGAACGCTGTTGACGTCTTTCTGCTGTTTGACGATACCGGTAGCTTTACGAACAATAGCCCGATCGTACGAGCCGCGTTTCCAGACATCATTACTCAGTTGCAGACATCACTTTCAGGAACGGACCTCGCATTCGGTGTTGGGCGATTCGAGGAATACGGCAACTTCGCGTCTGAATACGGTACTGGCCGACCATTCGTATTGAATCAGCCGATCGTTGCGGCCAGCACACCCGGCTATCTGACCGCAATTCAAGCGGCATTAAATCGAACAACACCGGGATACGGCGGCGACGGTCCGGAGACCGATATTGAAGCGTTGTACCAATTGGTAACGGGCATCGGATTTGACGGAAACAACAACGGGTCCGTGATGGACAGCGGTGCCGCGGGGCTTGGGGCAACTCAATTGCTTCCTGGTAACAGCGGCGACGTGCCTTCCTTCGTTTCTTTCACGGCGGATGCATCGTCCAACGTCCTGCCAGCAGCTGGTACCGTCGGAGGCGGTGGTTTCCGAGCCGGCGCTTTGCCCGTGATTCTGCTGGCGACCGACACAGGTTTTGCCTATCAGCCGAAGGGCGAAACGACGATCACAGGGGCAAACGGTTTGACTCTTCCCGTGAGTGATCTCACCGAAACATCACGTGGGACCACCCCGTTCAGTTCCGGCGCAGGACTCCAGGAGACAATTACCGGGTTGAATGCGCTCGGTGCCCTGGTGATTGGGCTTGGCACCAACACGCAGAGCAACGTTGATCCGCGACAGGGACTGGAAGCGATTTCAAAGCTGACCGGCGCGATCAATCGTTCGACGACACCCATTGATAATGGCACTGGAACTCCAATTGCTCCCGGCGATCCGTTGTACTTCCAGATCTCAACCGGCTTTGCGGGCAGTGTTGCTGCGGGCGTACAAAACGCCATACAAAATGCGGTGACAAATGTGGCGATGGACATCACAGTTCAGGCGTCGGATCCTCGCGTTCATATTATCAACCACACAGGAACCCGCACGAGTGTTGGTTCCGGACAGACCGCATCGTTTGATATCGAATTCGTTGGCGATGGCATTCCGCATCGTTTTGATCTGCAGTTTGTACGTGAAGGAACGAACGTTGTTCTTGGCTCGATCCCGGTTGTACTTGGGACTCCGATTCCTGGCGATGGGTATCACTTCGATGATCTTGGCGAAGGCGAAATTGAACTGGAGGATCACTTTGGTGACCATGCATCGGGGGCATCAACAGCCAATGTGGCTCCGAGTTTCGTAGCCGGAAGCAACCAGGTTGCACCAGAAGACGCGGGAATACAAACTGTCATGCCGTGGGCAACGGGAATATCTCCAGGTCCTGCCAGCGAAGCATCACAAACCGTCAACTTCGTGGTGGTCTCAAACGACAATACCGGGCTGTTCAGTGTTCAGCCAGCGATTTCGGCTGATGGCGTCCTGACGTTTACTTCGGCACCCGATGCATTCGGGACAGCAACACTGTCCGTGGTTCTGCACGATAATGGCGGCACCGCGAATGGCGGGACAGACACCAGTGCTCCGCAACAATTCACGATTCATATCACGGCAGTGAATGATACTCCGGCTGTCGTCGATGATTTCTATTCATCTCCGAGCGGAGATATCGTCATTGTTGCGGCGCCTGGCGTGCTGGCAAACGACAGCGACGTTGACGGTGACCTGCTCAGTGTTACCCCCGTCACATCGCCAGTTCATGGATCACTGACATTAAGTACCAGCGGTAGTTTTTCATATATTCCGGACGCTGGTTTCAGCGGCACCGACAGCTTCACCTACGTGGCTAATGATGGCACCGTCGATTCAGCCCTGGCGACAGTGGCAATCGCTGTCACGGCTGCCAATAGTGCTCCGACTGCGGCTGGTGATCACTATGCAACAAATGAAGACGTTGTGCTGATCATTGATCTGCCCGGTGTCCTCGGGAATGATACCGACATCGACGGAGATCCGCTGACAGCAAGAGTTGTGACCGATCCGTCTCACGGATCGTTGACGCTCAACCCGGATGGCAGCTTCATTTACACTTCTGTCCCGAATTTCAACGGAATCGACAGCTTCACCTACACCGCTAATGATGGGACTGTGGATTCTGCTGCAGCGACTGTGACAATCACAGTGGCTCCGGTGAATGATCTTCCTGTCGCAATACCAGACGATTACAACACTTCAGAAGATGTGCCACTGGATATCACACTTCCCGGCATACTTAGCAACGATCTGGATGCAGACGGTGATCCGCTAACGGCGAGGCTCATTTCGGTCCCAGCCCACGGCACTTTGACAGTGAACCCGGATGGCAGCTTTAACTACGTTCCGGACCTGAATTTCAACGGAAGTGACAGTTTTACTTATGTCGCGAACGATGGAGTAGTTGATTCAGAGGCGGCCAAAGTTACCATCAGAGTCGCTGCAGTCAACGATGCACCAGTCGCCACCCCAGATCGCTATTCGATCAGCGAAGACAACACACTAACCGTGGTCATCCCGGGCGTGCTGAATAATGACACCGACATTGACGGTGATGCCCTGACGGGAAGACTTGTTGCTGGCCCAACTCATGGAACGCTGTTGCTGGACTCAAACGGCCACTTCACCTACACACCGGCCTTGAACTACAACGGCACCGATACATTCACGTACGTCGCGAATGACGGATCGCTGGATTCAGCGCCAACGACTGTCACGATCACCGTGACTGCAGTGAATGATGCACCGCTTGCCATTGGCGAGGACTTTGCCGTGGATGCTGGAACGGTACTGAATATTACACTACCCGGTATTTTGGCGAACGACAGTGATGTTGACGGAGATGGACTCACAGCAGTCCTCGTGGCTGGGCCGTCGAATGGTTCACTCATACTGAACGCCGACGGTTCGCTGAGCTACACGCCTGCAACAGGCTTCAGTGGCACCGACAGTTTTACCTACGTTGCAAATGACGGCTCGCTGAATTCCGAAACCGCCACTGTCACATTGACTGTGAATCCCATTCTGCCTCCGCCAACGGGTGATATGCACTTCCTTGTGGTCGATACGTCCAGTCGTCGTACATTCGAATACGACGAGGCCGGCGGTGTGCTGAATCATTCTCGGCTCAACACCGAAGACCAGAAACCCCGGGGGATTGCGACCAACAGCAACGGTACTCTCCGCTGGGTGATCGACGAAAAAGGCGAAGTGTTTGTCTACAACGACAGCAATGTCCTTCTTGGTTCATGGGAATTTGAAGGCGTAGACAAAGCTCAGGGCATCGCGATCAATGGCAACGATCTGTGGGTTGTTGACAGCAGCAATGATCGAGCGTACCTGTTCTCAGGAGCCGCTTCACGTCGTTCCGGCAGTGCCAGTCCGGACTTCAGTTTTGCATTGAGCAACTCCAACAGAAATGCAAAAGACCTGGTGACTGATGGGGAGCATATCTGGATCGTCAACGACACGGCTTCGGTCGATCGAGTGTTCCGATACTCGATGGCAGGTACGCCTGATGGAAGCTGGGTGATTGATTCGGCGAATACTCAGCCGACAGGCATTGCTCTGTCGCCGGACGGTACGGGGACGCTCTGGATCGTTGATTCCCTGAGCGACCGTGTTTATGGATACGATGTCGGCACAACCCGATTCTCAGGCAATCTTTCTGCCACGCATCAGTTTGCTCTGAATTCACTCGACAGAAACGCTCAGGGCATCGCAACCGTCGTTCCGCCAGTGTCTACCGGGCTCGCCTCACCCGCAAGCGTTTTGACACCCATCGCAAAAGCGACGGCATCATCACTCTTTGATGATCCTGCTGAGATGTCCATGACGATTGCGACATCCGATTCCCCATCGACGCGGACAACGACCGCCAGGATCGCCACCGTAAGAATCGAAGTGCAGAGCCACGATGATGACACGTTCGTCAAATCAGAGCGCGAAGTGTCGGGGGAACGTCCGGATCTGGAAGACTCACTTCTGGACGAGGCTTTCGGAACGGACGACTTGTTTCTGCTTCTGGGCAGCTAAAAAACTCCGCAACAATTCATTCTCCAGAAACTCAGGTCAATCCTTGACCTGAGTTTTTTCGTCGTGGAACAGAAATTTTTGCGGTCGATACGATCAAAGCCAGCGGGAGGTGAACATCCCTGGGAGTTGGAAAATCACCGGGAAATCATCCGCCACAAAGCGGAGACTTCTTCTGCACAATCCGGGGGCATTTGGGAGCCATTTCTGCATTCAATTGTTTGTATTCCTGCCATCTATCGGGAAGATGATCTTCAAAGAAAATGGCTTCGACCGGGCACTCAGGAACACAGGCTTCACAGTCGAGGCATTCATCGGGATCGATAAACAGCATGGCCTCTCCTTCGTAGAAGCAGTCGACGGGGCAAACGACAATGCAGTCCGTATACTTGCAGTTAAAACAGGGTTCAGCCACAACGTGAGTCATTGGAGTTCCTCCGGAAAAGGAAATAGGTTTGGAGAGAAAAGGCCCTTCATTTGATGAATGCAGATGTGGCTCGATGACCGGACAAGAATCTCAGAAAAACATAATGTCAGCGGAAAGCGGTGCCTGAAATCTGTCGCTGGTGACTCCCGGCTGAAATTTCCGGTGGTTAGCTTTCCGTTGAAAAATCGGGACGGCACGCAGGACGACTGGAAACCATGATTTCTTCAGGTCTCCTGTTCGAGCCAGTCCCGGTTTTCAACAGGCTGTTAAGTGAAGGTGCTGCGTTCGTGGCTTTTCAGAAGTTGCCTTTGTTCGAAAGATTTCACATGCGGAATGACTTTGTCGCTGGACACGCCCTTCGCGGCGTCACCCTGTTCGTGCTGGGGATCGTACGTCTTGCGTTTACATCCGCTGCACCCGCGGACGATGCTCCATCACTGAATACCCTGTTGCAGCCGTTTGTTGCCAAACATGAACTGGCGGGAGCCGTTGCAGTCGTCGCCGATCGAAATCAGATTCTCGCGTTAGAAATGGTTGGCTTCTCGGATGTCAGTCTTCATAAGCCGATGACGAAGGATGCGATGTTCTGGATTGCATCGCAGTCCAAGCCAATGACTGCAACTGCGGTGATGATGCTTGTCGATGAAGGCCGAATATCGCTGGATGATGCGGTCGAAACACATTTGCCGGAGTTCAAAGGCCAGATGGTAGTGACAGAAAAGTCAGACGATCAGGTAACGCTGCAACGTCCGGTTCGCCCCGTGACAATTCGTGACATTCTAAGTCATATGAGTGGCCTGCCGTTTCGATCGGCGATCGAGGAGCCAACGCTGGATGGGTTGCCACTGCGTGTTGCGGTTCAGAGTTACGCGATGACGTCTCTTCAGACGCAGCCGGGGACCAGGTATCAATATTCAAATGCCGGAATCAACACTGCTGCCCGCATTCTGGAAGTTCTGTCCGGCATGCCTTACGAAGATTTCATGCAGCAGCGTCTGTTCAATCCGCTTGGCATGAAAGATACCACGTTCTGGCCGAATGAAGAGCAAGTGACGCGCATTGCAAAGTCTTATCGACCAAACCCTGAAAAGGAAGATCTGATAGAAATACCGGTCAGTCAGTTAACTTATCCACTGAACAACCGAACGCAACGATTTCCAATGCCAGCAGGCGGGTTGTTTTCAACGGCTACCGATACTGCCATCTTCTGTCAGATGCTGCTGAACGGTGGAGAATGGAATGGCCGGCAGATCATCAGCAAAGCCGCACTGAAAGAACTGTCCTCGCGTCAAACCCCAGGCAGTGTGAAAGAGAGTTACGGTCTTGGTTTCGCATTGTCGCCCGACGGTTTTGGGCATGGAGGCGCGCAAGCGACCAGTATGCACGTCTATCCCGAAGAAGGGATCGTTATCGTATGGATGGTCCAGCACGCCGGTTTCCCGGGAGAAGGAGCCCGCGCGCAGGGTGTTTTTCGTAACTGGGCAACATCCCGGTCATGGGCGAATTGAATTGGCCTGAGTTGGACGGGAGAGCCGGGTCCATTACAGTGCTCTCATGGTTAACGAACGGCTGATGTTGGTGACGTGCTTCTGGTTGGTGACGCCTCTGGGTCGATAACGAGCCCCGGCGAGACAGGAGTGCGGAGCCTATGGAATGCGTCACTGTTATGGGGAGACGTTCATCAGGTGGTGTGACCTGAACCAGTTGACACTTGGAATGCTGCTGTTGATGTTCAACGGCTTTTTGATCTTGGAATCAGGTGCGAGCAGTGGGTTCGCACGAATTGAAGCGAGCGACGGAAACGTGTGTCCGTGAGTTCGTCTGACTTTCGGTTGTGGGCAGATGCCCGTGCAAGGGGAAATCAAGTAATGGATCAGGATGAGATTCTTCTGGACGCCGAAGAACGCATGGAAAAAGCAGTTTCCGTTCTCTCAAACGCCTTGAAAGGAATTCGAACGGGTCGTGCCAGTGCAGGTCTGGTGGACTCAGTCCGGGTTGAATACTACGGCTCTCCCACACCACTGAAGCAGATTGCCAACGTCAGCGTGCCAGAGCCTCAGCAGATCATGATTCGCCCGTTCGATAGTACTACGCTGGATGCGATCGCAAAGGCCATCACGAACAGTGACCTGGGCCTGGCGCCGAACAATGATGGACGCGTGATTCGACTGAATATTCCACCACTCTCCACGGAACGACGAAAGCAGCTGACAAGTCGTGTTAAGGAACTCGCCGAAGAAGCTCGTGTAGCGATCCGAAATATTCGACGCGATGCCAATAAGCACGCGGACCAGTCTGAAAAAGATAAAGTAATGTCCGAAGATGATCGCGACACCACCAAAGACAAAGTTCAGGATCTGACAAAGAAGTACGAAGGCATTGTCAACGATCGGGCCACGTCCAAGGAAACTGAGGTCATGGATAACTAGTGTGGTGCAGCCTTTCGGTTGTTGAATGACGCCGTAGCGGAGATCGTGAGAATTCTGACGCACGTCCAAATCCTGATCACGTCTGAATTCTTACGAATCCGGCTCCAGCGGGACAGAAACCAGGCAGCCATAAACAGCCGCCCGGAGCATACATCCGCCACCCGGAGCATACATCAGCCACCCAGAACAGTGCACATCTGAACGAGACACGTACGAGTGACCCGACGAACTGATTTTCAGACGCTCGAACAACAACTTCGCGAACTCCCGGCATGCGAACGGACAGACGAGTGGCCTACGGCCCAGTTCGAAGCGCTCAAACAGGCCGGTGGTCTTCGCTGGAACATCGGGCCTGAATTTGGTGGTGATGGACTCAGTTCGGCCGAGATGCTTTCGCTTTATCGTCAGCTTGCCTCGGCATCACTGGTGACAACGTTCATCCTGACCCAGCGAAATGCCGCCTGTCAGCGTATTGCGCTTGCCCGAGAAAGTGATCTGCGGACAAAGTTGCTGACACAATTATGCGAAGGCGCGATATTCTCGACGGTCGGGATTTCACATCTGACAACATCGCGACAGCATTTGAAGTCACCGCCGGTTTCAGTGACGGTCGATGGAAGCGATTACGTTTTGAATGGCGTTGTGCCCTGGGCCACAGGTGCCACGATGGCTGATGTTCTTGTGACTGGCGGAACATTATTCGATCAGACCCAGATTCTTGCAGCTATCCCAGCCCATCGTGCCGGCGTTTCCGTTGGTAAACCTGTAGAAATGCTTGCTCTGAACTCATCTCAGACGGGAGCCATTCATCTGCAGAATGTTCGTATTTCTGCAGAGGAAGTTCTGCACGGACCCGTCGAAAAAGTAATGTCGCAGGGAGCCGGTGGTGGAGCGGGGTCGCTGGGAACGTCAGCACTGGCCATTGGTGCTGCCGAGGGCACGATTCGACAGTTCGAAGTAGAGGTTGAGAAACGCCCGGAGCTTGCCGAATTTATCCTTCCCTTGAAGGCCGAAGCGAATCGTCTCGTGCTTGAACTGGAAAGGGCAGCGGAGGCTACGCAGGATGCGGGAACACAGGCGACCGAAGTTTTGCGGCGCGACGCCAATAGTCTGGTGACGCGATCTGCACAGGTCTGGCTGGCGGCAACAAAAGGAGCGGGATTTATTGCTGGTCATCCTGCAGAACGTGCGGTGCGTGAAAGCATGTTCTTTATGGTTTGGTCGTGTCCACAGCCCGTTCTGAACGCCAATCTGAAGGAACTAAGTTGTCGGCTGAACGACGAATGAAAGCACGTTCCATCAGGCTGAAAACATTCAGAGCGTCTTCGACGCAGATCGATGGCAGAGCCCGTTGGAGACGCCGCCAGAATCCGTGCAAAAGCTCAAACACAAAGGAAACCCGATGAAGGCTTTGGTGACGGGGGGCGGTGGTTTTCTCGGCCTGTACATTGTTGAGCAACTTCTGGCAGATGGTCATGAAGTTCGAGTGTTTTGTCGCGGGCAGTACGAAAGACTGACGCAGCTGAACGTACCAGTCGTACAGGGCGATCTGCGGAATTACGACGAAGTCTCTTCGGCCTGTGAAGACATCGATGCGGTCTTTCACGTGGCTGCTCTTCCCGGCGTCTGGGGGCCGTGGAAGTCGTATCACGACATCAACACTCTGGGTACGATCAATGTTGTGGAGGCCTGCAAGAAACAGAGCGTCCGGCGGCTGGTCTACACAAGCTCGCCCAGCGTTGTGTTCGATGGTTGCGACCACATCGATGCCGATGAAAGTCTGCCGTATGCATCGTCCTGGTTATGTCATTATCCGCATTCAAAAGCACTTGGCGAACAGGCAGTGCTGGCTGCTGACAACCCACAGCTTCGCACGGTTGCCCTGCGTCCGCATTTGATCTGGGGCCCGCGAGACAACCACCTGATTCCCAGGCTGATCCACCGGGCTAAGAATGGTCGGCTGCGGCGAGTGGGTGATGGCACAAATGTTGTTTCGGTTTCGTATGTAGAAAATGCGGCCGCCGCGCATGTACAGGTTGAACGCCACCTGCGCGACTCAGATTCAGCGGCTGGCAAAGCCTATTTCATCAATGAACCCGAATCGGTGAATCTCTGGAACTGGATTGATTTGTTACTGGTTCGTGCTGGTTTGCCACCGGTTCAGAAATCCATTTCACGGCGTGCTGCATGGAACATCGGTGCCATGTTGGAAACATTGTGGTCGATAACGCGACTGAAGGGTGAGCCACCGATGACACGTTTCGTTGCGTCACAGCTGGCAGGATCACACAGTTACAGCATAGCGGCCGCACAGAGAGATTTTTCATACACACCTGTCGTGTCCATGGAAGAAGGCCTGGAACGACTTCAGCCCGACCTGACGGCTGCTACGCGAAAGTAGACTCCATGCCTGCATTAACGCGAATCTACACAAGAACCGGCGATGACGGGTCCACATCGGATGGATCCGGTCAGCGTATTGAGAAAATCCATCCCCGCGTTGTGGCAGGTGGAAGCATCGACGAAACCAATTGCGCCATTGGTGTGGCAGTTGCAGCCGACGAACTTTCAACGATGAACGAAGACCTCCGTCGGCTGCAGCATTTTCTTTTTGATCTGGGGGCTGATGTTTGTGTTCCGCTGAAGCAGGAGCCTGCGTCGTCGACGATTCGCATTCAGTCATCGCACGTCGTTGCGCTGGAACGGATGATTGACAGCTACAACGAGAAGCTCAAATCGCTGAAAAATTTTGTGCTGCCCGGCGGGTCCACTCAGGCGGCAGCGCTGCATTTGTCCCGAAGCATTTGTCGAAGGGCTGAACTGGATCTGCTTCAGCTGTCACAGTTGGAATCGATCAACCCCCACGTGATTATTGCCATGAATCGGCTGAGTGATTTACTGTTTGTGCTAGCCCGCACGGCAAACACGCCGCGCGGTGATGTGCTCTGGCAGCCGGATATGAAGCTGGAGCTACATTCGGCGGATGGCACACGTCACGACATGCAGCCTCGGGATTGATGGAAGCTGTTGAAGGAACGCAGGTCAGGGTTTCAGACCTTTGTGTTCAAGGAGCTGCGCAATCAGATTGTCGACAGTGATTCCCTGAGCTTCCGCTCGATAGTTCGGCAGGATGCGATGCCTTAACACCGGCGCGGCCAGCGATTCAATATCTTTGGATGATACATACGGACGGCCTTCTATGAGTGCGAGGGCTTTGCCCCCCAGCACAAGATTCTGACCGGCCCGCAATCCTGCGCCCCAGCTCACGTATTCATTGATAAACGCTGGTGAATCTTTTTGTCCGGGGCGTGACGCAGAAGCGATTCTCACGGCATACCGTACAACTTCTTCTGCGACAGGAACTCGTTGAACCACCTCATGAAATTCCCGTACGACATCCCCTTCGAAAAGGGGCTTAACGGTGTGACGACTTTTGCTGGTCGTTTGAGTGACAACCGCAACTTCGTCATCTTCCGGCAGGTAATCGATCAGCACATTGAACATGAACCTGTCCAGCTGCGCTTCGGGCAAAGGATACGTGCCCTCCATCTCAATCGGGTTCTGCGTTGCCAGGACAAAGAACGGTTCCTCAAGCACATACCGTCGTCCCGCTGCGGTCACCTGATGTTCCTGCATGGCTTCCAGCAGCGCAGACTGCGTCTTGGGTGGTGTCCGGTTGATTTCGTCTGCAAGAAGTACGTTGGCAAAAATCGGCCCCTTGATGAAACGCATCGTTCGGTGGCCTGCATGGTCTTCTTCCAGCACTTCCGTACCGGTAATGTCTGCCGGCATCAGGTCCGGGGTGAACTGGATGCGATTGAACTTAAGATCAAATAGCTGGGCAATGGACTTGACCAGAAGAGTTTTCGCCAGTCCGGGAGCGCCTGTAATCAGGCAGTGTCCACCAGCGAGCAGCGAGATCAGGAGTTGGCGGACCACATCTTTCTGGCCGATAATGACCTGAGACAATTCCGCGTCAATCTGCTGCCGGAGTGAGCCTAACTGATCAATGAGCTGGCGTTCACGTTCGCGAGACATTGCGCCTGCTGCTGCAGGTTCGGTGGATGGTTCCGCTTGTGTCATACAAAGTCAGGTAAGTTGAATGCGGTTCGTCATCAATTTGCCAACGCAACTTTCAGGTGCAGGTTATCGTTACCGAATGAATGCACAGCAATTGACATCGAAACGTCTCCGACTTCGCGAATGTCAACGCATCGTTGGCTTCTCACCACAGACGATTTACCCTCCTCCTTTCCGTGTCATTTTGGTTTCGTGTTTCGGTACCAGATTTCAATGAGCAATCGTCAGTGTGTCATTGCATAAAAAACGATGTTGATTCCCAGGGGGTAGGCTTTCTTTTCAGAAAACTCTTTGAAGTACCACGGGTCTTCGCCTTCTCGCTCCCAGCCATCACCAAGATCTGTATTGTGTCCGATGAAAGCCATCATGCGGCCGTTGTCATCAAATAAGCCTTTGTAGTGAACATCTTCTGTTCCGTACCCCTGATTAGTACTGATCGTGCCATCCGCACGTTGGTGTGCAAACCCCAGCGCGGGAATCTGTGGTCGCTCTTTCAGGTCGTACACGCAATGAAATATCGGATGTTCCAGTGGAAGTTCGACAGGTTCGCGTTCCGGAAAAATCCGCTTGAGCTCTTCGTAGAAGTTGTACCATTCCGTGTCGCCCCAGAAATCATCGACCATCAGAAAACCACCGTTCAGCAGATATGTGCGCAGCGCTTTCCTTTCGGCATCCGACAATGCGATGTATCCAGGCTCGATGATGTAGATAAAGGGATAGTCGAACAATGCAGGATCCGTCAGTTCCAGAATCGCACCGTCGGGATCTACATGCAGGGAAGTCAGTTGCTGAAGACGATAGGAAAAATTTAAATCAGCGTCCGGGTAATCTGTCTGCCAGCCCCAGCGACCGTACGAGCCATACCGGATGCGGACGAAGGTGAAGACATCTTTCCGGAAGTTTTCATCGAGTTTCCAGTCCGGTACTCCGCGGCGGTCCGGACGTCCGTCGGCTCCATAGAAGCTTCGGAAACGCCCTCGCTGAGCAACGACGGCGGTGGTGAAGCAAAGTGACAGCAGGACGATGGTCATCGTGAGTGTTCGAACTATCATGCGATCACTTTCTTCATGACGCGGACAGATTTCAGCAATCTGAAACTGTCTGATGACAGAGATCCTGCAGAGCATGGAACGGTGAAAAACTCCACCGATTTCGTGCTCCTGCGGAAAGCATGACTCCTGCGATATCAGACAAACCTTTCTATCGCAGGCAACAAGCTGCAGGAACAATATTCGATTGGGCGCCTGAAGCAAATCACACTCACCATTTCCCCCTTTTGCCGAGGGAGAAGAGTTTGCAGACAACGTTGTGTCAGCCGCCCAAAACTGCCGTAAAAATGGTGGAATGAACCGTGCGAAAAATGGAAGGTCAGTCTCTCGCTGGTGATTCAGACATCAGCGTTTTGTGGAACTTCGGCTGATAGGAGATCAGTACCTCCCCGAAACTTTGCAACCCGCAACCCTGCAGTGAAAATCGCCGATGGGTTATTCATCGAACGAAAGCCCTATGGAGCTGGTCTCGGCGTCATTAGTCAGAGTCACCGGAATCTGCCAGGTCCGGGAGGCCAGACGGCACAGCGACTCGTCCGTTGCACAGTACCCATAACTCATTTGAACGATCAGAACGGTTTGCCCCGGCTCGCTGGATACAGGCAAAGAAAATGACGCCGTTCCGTTTTGCGGTGTCGCTTCCTCCCGCGAATTCAGCGCATCATCGGGTACAACGGCCTGTCCCTCGGATACCGCCACCTTCCAGGTGACCGGAGCTAATTCATTCAGCTTATGGCCATCCGGAATATTCAGATTCACTGTGAACTGAATCGGTTCGCCCGCTTTCACTGTCTGTGACGCGACTTTTGTGGCATCGTCCGTATTAATAGGAGAGGGAAGCCGAACAGGGTTGGGGGCTGCCAGTCCCTGAATGACAAACTCCTTCATTTCGCCGGAAGTGAAATCGACCGTACAGATACGATGATTGTTGGTATCTGCAACATAAAGCACTTTCTCTCCGGCTGAGATTCCTCCAGGTTCATCGAGCAACGCTGGTTCGAGCGTGTCACCAGCCTCCCCTGTTCCGATCCAGGACTGAACCGATTGATTCGACAGATTAATGCGCTTGATCTTGTGGTTATAGGAATCAGCAACGAAAAGAGTTGCTCCGCGGACAGCAACTCCCAGAGGGTGCTGCAAACGGGCATTCGGTCCGATACCGTCAA
Source organism: Planctomycetaceae bacterium (assembly GCA_041398825.1). Lineage (NCBI taxonomy): Bacteria > Pseudomonadati > Planctomycetota > Planctomycetia > Planctomycetales > Planctomycetaceae > Planctomycetaceae bacterium. The sequence continues at coordinate 285,346 of JAWKTX010000002.1, forward strand.
TATCTCCGAATGCGAAAAGTGACTGGCCCTGAGGCAGTTCTGATGTCCCGGCAATTGTCGTCACCTGACCTCTTTGATCGGTCGAAACACGCCGAACGGCAGACCCTTCGCTATCGACAACGTAAAGGAATTCGCCGCTCGGATCGACACAGATCTCAGAGGGTTGAGCGAATGATGACTGGTCCAGCGAACCGTTGATGACGTCTTCGCGCCCATTGCCTGCGTAACGTCGAATACGGTCTGAATTCGGCAGATAAACCCAGATTTGATGCGGGCCCGCCATCGCGATAAAGAGTTTATTGTCTGTGTATGCCAGCGACCAGGGGCTGTTGAGTGCGGTGGACAAGGGAGCTCCGCCCCCCTTCGCGCGGAAGTGCGCCTGTTCGCCGGTCCCCGCAATCGTCTTGACGGACTTTGCTGTCAGATCGATAGCACGCAGCATGTGATTTTCTGTGTCCGCGACATACAGCAGATTCTCAACAAGCGCCATGCCCTGCGGGTGATTGAATTCCGCGCTGGAGTAACTGCCATCCGCCGTTCCCATGCGTCCGCTGCCAACGATATCAATTAATTCACCGCTGGTGCTCGCAATCACAATTCGATTGTGGTTACTGTCTGCGACAAAGACTCGTTGCCCGGCTTCGTCGACGAGCACCTTCCCCGGATACCGGAGCGGTGTCTCGGTGGCCTTCCCTTCTTCCAGTTCGAATCGGATGGGAGTTTCATCCAGAGTGCCCTTCGAACGATGGTACTCAATGAGTTTTTCAATCACCTTTTCGATGGGTTCTCGATTGCCTTCGCCGGACAACGAACCGATGTACCGTCCTTCGGCGTCGATGATTGCCAGGGTAGGCCAGGAACTCGTGCCGAATCGCCGCCAGACGAGCAATTGATCGTCATTGACCACGGGATGCCGGATCTCGTACCGCATGATGGCATTTCGAATGTTCTCGGCGTCTTTCTCGTTTTCGAATTTTGCCGAGTGCACCCCGATGACAACAAGTTCCTTCTCAAACTTCTCTTCCAGGTACTTCAAGTCCGGAAGAATGTGCATGCAGTTGATGCAGCAGTATGTCCAGAAATCGACAAGGACGATCTTACCCTTCAGGTCCTTCATGCTGATTGGCTGTGATGTGTTCAGCCAGCCGCTTCCCCCTTCGAAGACTCCTTCCGGAACCACCTGCGCGCGGGGGAAAGGATCGGCCACACGTCTCGCACCCCGCTGTGATTCATCTGTATTGTTCAATGCCACGCGGTCCTGTGCCCGGCTGATGTTGCCCGATGCCAACATCCCAGAGAACATCGCGAGAACAAGAAGACGAATCACAAAGGCTGGTGAGATGCGAGTCACGGCATCGACTCCTGAAATGCAGCAGCAGATCGCTGGCCCGATGTCAGGGGAGGGAAATGAACGTTAAGCTTTTAATCTATCGTCGAACGAATCGATGCGAAAGTGTTGATAAGGATTTCTGCGTTCAAAACAAAGCGTCGATCAGTAACGTCGATCAATGAAAGTCGTAGGTCACCACGCCATGCCTTTGTGCCCGGCTGATGCGATCGGTGGCATAAAGTCCTGCCAGAACGAATTCCACACACGATGCGCGAACGGCAGCATTGTCGGCTGCGTTGACCTCAAATGCTTTGTCCCAAACTGGAGGCACTCGTTTCAACAGCGTCTCGTAGTAGGTACTTGGAAGCATGTCACCCACTTCGATCTTTACACCCTTCGCAAAGATTTCGGTGATCTGTTCGAGCCCGTGCTGTTCGATGTATTCCTCGAAGACAGTCCTGATAGCTTCTGCCGTCACAGAGTCCAGAACCTGTCTTTCGCTCATCTGGTGGCTGCTCATCAGATCAACTTCCAGCTTACCAAGCGACGACGAATAAAGATGGCCAAGATCGCTGATGCGTGGTACTGCTGGATTTTCACCCAGAACTGCGCCGCGCCGCCGCGCGCTGGCGATCATAGTCTGATAGTTTGCAATGCTGAATCGGGCACTGACGCCCGATTGCTGATCGATGTAACGGCTCCGGCGCGCGGCACGGCTGATCTCTTCGACAATCTGTTTCATGAAGAAAGGAACGAGCACCGGAAAGTCGCCATCAAGATCAACGCTGCACTCCTGCTCCATGATCTGTATGCCCGCATCCCGTTCCGAAGGATAGTGCGTATGGATAATGCTGCCGATGCGGTCCTTCAGCTGCGGGATCACTTTGCCACTTCGGTTATAGGTCGAAGGGTTCGCCGAGAATAAGATGACAACATCCAGATCGAATTGAATCGGATACCCTCGGATCTGAACGTCTCGTTCCTCCAGAATGTTAAACAGGCCGACCTGAACGAGTTCATCAAGTTCGGGGAGTTCGTTCATCGCGAAGACTCCGCGATGCATGCGAGGGATCAAGCCGAAATGCAGGGCATCTTCGGCAGACATGCTGCTGCCAGCGGCAAGCTTGGCAGGGTCGATTTCGCCAATGATATCTGCAAACTTGGTCCCCGGAGCCAGTCGCTCTGCGTAACGTTGGTCGCGAGGCCACCATTTGATTGCAATCTGATCATCGCTCGCGCTGGCAATCCGTTCTTTTCCGGCAGTGGTAATGGGCTGATAGGGATCTTCATGAACCGGGCAACCCGGTAAATCCAGGTACGGAATTGCGTCATCAAGAAACCTCGGGATCGCTCTCATCAGGCGACTCTTACCCTGTCCTTTTTCTCCCAGAAAAAGAATGTCGTGACCTGCCAGCAGCGCAAGACTGATTTCGGGGACGACGGTGTTTTCGTACCCGAGCATTCCGGGGAAAAGCACTTCGCCTGCAGCCAGTTGACGAACGAAGTTGGAACGGAGTTCTTCCTTCACTGAACGCGATTTCCAGCCGCTGTTTTTCAGGTCCGCCAGTGTTTCAGGGTGCATAGCGTTCTAAATCTTTCATTGAGGCGCTTCGGCCACTATCACAGAACCAGAGTGGTCGTGTTTCGCGTCAGAATTCTAATCGGGACCACCAACTTCAGGTCTCTCCTGAGTCGCCGACGCCAGACATTCATGAAAAACGTCTCGGTCAGCATTCGTCAGAAACGCGGCTCGAATTGACAAAGCAAAGAAAGGCGGCCTGTGTATTTCCGCATTCGAACCTGACTGGTTAACCTCGACGTGAACCATTGGATCAAGATCTGCGACTTTCACCAGGTCCTTCTGCGTTCCAAGAACCATATCCGCACCGCTGGCAACGGCAGCTTGCTCCACACTTTCCAAATCAGCTCGTGTGTAATGGTGGTGATCACGAAACCAACGATGGCCCTTCACTTCGAAACCAGCCTGGCGGCAGGTTTGTTCAAAGCTCTCCGGGTTGCCAATCCCTGACATCAGAAACACTTTCCCGGCAGAGGGATCGTTCGAACAAAACCGTGCTGCGTCAAGCTTTTCATTGGTTATAGACAGTAATTCAGAGGGTGCAAACCGGACGCGACAGATTCGCCCCGTCAGCCCCGGCGATGCGTTGATGACTGCCTTTTCAATTTGCTCAAGCGTTTCTGCGTCAGCTAAATCAGCCCTGGTGATCATCACAAGTTGAGCCCGACTGAGAGAATTCAGCGGTTCGCGCAGCAATCCTCGGGGCAGGAGTGCTCCGAACCCAAAAGGGTTTGTTGCATCAATCAGCACAATATCCAGATCCCGATGCAGGCGACGATGCTGAAATCCGTCGTCCATAACGATCACATCAGCCTCACCGGAAGCCTCCAGTTTCTTTGCGGAGATGATTCGATCCGGGTTTTGCAGATGCGGGATCTGCGGGCAAAGCTGCTGCAGTACCTGGTACTCGTCATTCACACCCTGCACTGCAGCTCGATAGCCGCGACTGACAATGGCTGTGCGTCTGCCAGCGGACGTCAGCGTCTGAACGACCAACGCAACGACGGGGGTTTTTCCGGTTCCGCCGGTTGTAATGTTGCCAACGCTGATAACCGGCATACTGGCTTGATATGTCGGCTTCACCCCGCAGTCGAACAAAAAGTTTCGAACTGCGACAATCCATCGATATGGTATCGAGCAGACGAACAGGCAAGCGCGCAGGGTGGCTGCGAGGAGCCCCTTCGACTGACCACTGATCAGCATTCGAAAACTTGATTCGTCCATCTTCACGTTAGAATCACATGTTCCATTGAGACTGTTGGGCGCGCCCGACGGGCATCCTGTGTCATCTTAGCGTCTCCAGAAAGGGCGTCCTCCATCATGGCTGATGTTCAATTCGAAGTTGCCGAAAAGCTGAATCACTTCGGGCAATCAGGCCTTCTGAAACACCTCCAGGCCATCGATCCGGCGAGTGCTGAGCGTTTATTGAATCAGATCAACAAAGTCGACCTGCGAATGATTCAGGAAATCTGGCAGTCGGCATCCGCAGAAGAGGCCGTGTCAGAATCTGCTTCGGATCGAATCTCGCGAGCCCAGGCCCCGGCAACCGTTGTTCGGCAACCGGAAGCTGAGGCTGATCAGCAGGCCTGGACTGACGCTGACAGTCTCGGAGCCGCGGCGCTGGCTGAGGGCAGGGTGGCAGTAATTACTGTCGCAGGCGGCCAGGGAAGTCGCCTCGGATTTGATCACCCCAAAGGTATGTTTCCGATCGGACCAGTGACAAACCGCACTCTTTTTCAAATCTTTGGCGAACAGATCCAGGCACGCTGCAAACGTCATCACGCAGATATTCTCTGGCTGATCATGACCAGCGATGCCACGCACGATGAAACGGTGTCCTTCTTCGAAGAAAATGATTTCTTTGGACTCGAATCGAAGTCCGTTCATTTCTTCCAGCAGGGAAGCCTGCCCGCAATCGATGCAAAAACGGGCGAATTGCTGCTGAGTTCCGTTGATTCCCTGTGCCTGTCGCCGGACGGACATGGTGGCCTTGTCAATGCACTCAAAAATTCGGGTCTGCTGGATCTGCTGAAGCAACGCGGTGTCGAACACTTGTTCTACCACCAGGTCGACAATCCAACCGTCATCATGTGTGACCCGGCTTTGCTTGGATTTCATATCGAACAGAAATCGCAGCTCACCACGAACGTCGTTCGAAAAGTTTCTCCGACAGAACGAATGGGCGTTCTGGCTGATGTGGACGGTCGAACGCAGATTATCGAATACAGTGAGCTCACTCCGGAACAAGCGGCCAGCGAAGACGAAAACGGACAGTGGATTTTCTGGGCGGGAAACACTGCGATTCACGTTTTCTCCCGTGAATTCCTCGAGCAGTTGGCCGAAGACGGATGTCGACTGCCACTTCACGTCGCACGCAAAAACGTCGCATTCCTCCGGGCCGATGGCACAATGGTCAAGCCGGACGACCCGGCCAATCCAAACGCTGTCAAACTGGAGCGATTCATCTTTGACGCTCTGCCGATGGCGGAAAAAAACCTGATTGTCGAAGGCAACCGCGACCGGGAATTTAATCCGGTTAAGAATCGAGAGGGAGCGGATTCTCCAGCAACATCTCGCGCAGCGCTCAACCGGATTGCCCGTGAATGGCTGGCTGCTGCGGGTATTGAAGTTTCCGAAGAAAAGTCGATCGAAATCAGTCCGTTGACCGCACTGGATGCTGCGGAATTGTCCGAACGGGAAACTCGCGATCTGATGGATGAGATCGTCATCCAGTAGGAACAGTGCGGCTTCCAGTTGTATTGACTGAACTTGCGGCAGAACCGCGGCACTTAACAATCTGCGGCACACCCCGCTGCATCAGAAGTGACGGAATCTCAGCAGATTCAGTGAGGCCGCCGTTTCATCGCGTTGTCAGCTGCCCCATCCTTATCAGCTGAAGAATAAAAGGCGATCCGTTACAGTGTGAGGCAGGAGTCAGGATTTGATTCCAGGTCTCAGGTGATACGGCCCGGCCGGGATTTGAGTCGTTCGGTAATCCTTTCCGGGGATCTGCATCACGTTGTCTGCGGATCAATGTTTGAAGTGTGAGCGGAAGCCAGCCACGTGAATCAGCAGAATTTGTTTGGCTTTGCAGACACCCCGGAATGGGAAGAAGCTGCCCGCGAAGATGTGATGGTGGCCGAAGTTGTCTTCAACCTCCCGCTTGAAAAACCCTACACCTACGAAATTCCGGAACCACTTCGTCCAATGCTGCAGCCGGGCCAGCGGGTGAAAGCTCCTCTTGGGCGATCGAATCGCATGGTCACCGGCTATTGCGTTGGAATCCGTCAGGCAACCCCTGGTTCGATCAAACGGCTCAAATGCATTCATGAGCTCCTGGACCGCGAGCCACTGCTTGATGAACGAATGCTGGAAGTCACTCGATGGATCAGTGAAAGATATCTTTGTGGATGGGGTCAGGTGCTGGAAAGTGTCATTCCGGCCGGAGTCCGCCGCAAGAGTGGTACGCGTCTTGTGCAGAGCTACCAGCTGCTGCCAAACGTTGCGGATCGGATTCAGACATCCCGGCTGAATAAACAGCAGAAGGTGATCATTGACCTGCTTCAGAAGGCCAATGGGCCCATTGCTGCAGCTGAATTATGCGAAATGGCTGCGTGCAGCCCTTCACCTCTGGCGACTTTGGTCAGGAAAGGACTTATCGAATCGTTACGTATTCGATCGGATATCACCGGGGAGCTCACCGAAGGCAGCGCGAGCGAGGCCGATCTTTCTTTGAACCCGCAACAGGTTCAGGCTCTGGATAGAATTCTGGGAGCGGTTCGGTCTGGCGAACATAGTACGATCCTGCTTCATGGAGTCACGGGCAGCGGCAAGACAGAGGTCTATATTCGATCGATTCGTGAAGTGGTCAGCTATCGCAGGCAGGCCATTGTTCTGGTCCCCGAAATCAGTTTGACACCTCAGACAATCCGGCGTTTTCGCAGTCGCTTTCAATCAGTTGCCGTGCTGCACAGCCATATGACTGATGCCGAAAGGCACTGGCAATGGCAGCAGATTGCAAGCGGGGACATTGAGGTGATTGTCGGAGCGCGGAGCGCAGTGTTTGCGCCGACGCCGCATTTGGGACTGGTGATTATTGACGAAGAACACGAGCCTTCGTTCAAACAGGACAATACCCCGCGCTATCATGCCCGGGAAGTGGCACGATATCGTTGCCTGCAGGAGAAGGTGCCTTTGATTCTTGGTTCAGCGACGCCAACTCTGGAATCGTGGCTTCGGGCTTCCCGGCACCGGGATACTCTGATTTCAATGCCCGAACGCGTCGCGAAACGGCCGTTACCACCAGTGGTCATCGTCGACACTCGCAGTGATCCGCGTATCGGTAAAGGATTCGCCATCGGCCGTGCATTGCTGACAGGGATGCAGAAGGCACTTCGCGAAAACGGTCAGATCATCCTGTTTCTTAATCTGCGAGGTTATTCACCGACAGTATGGTGCCGCGGCTGCGGTGAAGGAGTCAAGTGCCCGAATTGTGACATCACCCTGACCTGGCATCGCGACCGCGCCGTGATTGTCTGTCACAGTTGTGATTATGAAACGCCGCCGCCGGATACCTGTCCGAAATGCGAAAGTCCCGCCATTCGATTCATCGGGACCGGAACTCAAAAGCTGTTCGATGAAGTGGAGCATGCATTTCCCTCCGCCAGCGTGCTTCGAATGGACAGCGATTCGATGAAGAAACCGGGGAGTCATGACGAGGCACTCGAACGATTCCGACTGGGCGAAGTCCAGATACTTCTGGGCACACAAATGATCGCGAAAGGCCTCGATTTCCCCAACGTGACGCTTGTCGGCGTCATCGACACGGACTCCATGCTGCGGCAGCCGGATATGCGGGCTGCAGAGAGGACATTTCAACTGATTGCTCAGGTCGCTGGTCGTACCGGCCGCAGTTCACGAGGTGGTCGAGTTCTCGTACAAACGACAAGTCCAAACGACCCGGCAGTCAGATTTGCTCAGAAGCATGACTACATCGGTTTCGCGCAGCACGAGCTGGCCGAACGACACGATACGCTGGCACCTCCATTCAGCAGCGTTGCGCGCGTGATCTTCCGAGGCCCCAGTGAGCAAACGGTCCTCAACACTGCTCAGGCGGTGGCGGATAAACTCCGGGCTGCCAGAAGTGGTGCCACAGAACATGTTCGAGTCCTCGGTGCCGCGCCGGCTCCGATCACGCGTCTGAGAAACATGTGGCGATTCCATCTGCAGATTACCGGCCGAACGCATGCCCTGGTTCGGGAACTCTGGATGACAGTTGAAAAAAAACTTACGCTGCCCGAGGGCGTCGAAATGGCAATCGATGTCGATCCCATCAACGCGAGATAATCCGCGGCCTCAGGTTCCCCGACTGTTCGCCATCCGGCTTGCCAGTCGTTATCGGGCTTGCGCTGATTGGCAGAGTGAATTCAGCAACAGACTTTAGCCTGTTGAGAAACGGGACTGGCTCGAGCAGGAGACCTTAAAACAGCGTGGTTCCCAGTCCGCCTGCGTGCCGTCCCGGTTTTTCAACGGACAGTTATCGTCGTTGCCAGAGCCCGCGATGAATGACCGACCCCAGCTTTCTCTTTTTGCGTTCGAAACTGGTTTGGTAATCGAGGTCGTGTTCGGGGGCGCGTTCTTCGGGGGCAGGCAGCGCGATGAATTCTGCATGATCCTGGACCAGATCGCTGATCACATCCCAATATTCTGCTACGTCTGTCCAGGAATGCAGGTGCCCACCGGGCTGAATGATCGTAGCCAGCATGTCCAGGAATTCTTCGGTGAAGATCCGACGCTTGTGATGACGTTTCTTCCACCAGGGATCGGGGAAATAGACGTGTGCCGCCGACACGGAGGAAGGTGCGATGAGTTCCGTCAACACTCGTTTTGCATCGCCACCAATCACCCGGGCATTTGTGAGATCGCGTTTCATCAAACGCGTGGCTGTTCGACGACCTTCGCGATAGTCGATCTCCAGCCCAAGGTAATTGACTTGTGGATTGTTGACGGCAGCGTTGAACAGAAACAATCCTCGCCCGCAGCCGATATCGAGTTCGACGGGATTATTGTTGCCGTAAAATGCGGGCCAATCCAAAGCTGGTCCCACATCCTCTATTGTCTGAAACCAGGGTTTGAGTGGCTTGATCGGTGCGGTCTGCATGGAGACGTCAGTCACATTTAGATTCGTTCAATCGGATCCGGTTGTTCGCTCAGCTTTGCTTGTTGACGGTCACACCCAGCATCTGCCCTTCGAACATGAGCTCACCTTCCACGAATCCCTGAAAGTTGAACTGAGCCAGTTTTCGGGCCATGACTCGTGTGACTTTGGCAATCAGGATCAGTCGACAGTTCGGGAAGATGGGCTTACGGAAACGTACATTATCCATCCCTCCAAATCCCAGATAATCACCGCCGATCAGGTCATAACGGCGGGCATAAAATCCCCCCAGCTGAGCAGCACTTTCGCACTGAACAACGCCCGGCATCAGCGGGAATCCGGGCATATGCCCCCGTGCCCAGAATTCGTTTTCCGTGACGTCTTTGTAGCCGACAATCAAATGCTGCGATTGATCGACATGCACAACGGCCGTCAACTGCTCCATTTCGAAGCGTTGAGGATTTGTGTTCCGGATTTCTTCCAACCCGAAGATCGGTTGGCTGAAATCCAGTTGAGACAAGTCGCAGATGGGTTCGGATGCCATCGCCTGAGAGCTCCAGAAGGGAATTTCCGAATCAAAGGCGGGGATTGTACTGATTTCGTCCGTATCTCAAAACGGCACAGCCAAATCCAGTGTCAGGTTTCGACTTTCGGGTTTCTTTTGAAGGGGAGAGCGCAAACCAGACAGGAAAATTCTGACAGAAAACGCCAAAAACCATCCCTGAAGCTGTCATCGTGTCCGTATGGTTTCACAGATCGATAGGAGCTGCTCTCGTAGGGTGCGATCGTGAACCGTTAATCAGACGCTGCTGTGCCGTCTTACCGGACCGGCAAAGGACCGCTACCTCCTGAATTTCGAATATGACTGAAAAACACACCCGCCGAGACCTGATGAACGCAGTGCGTTCGCTGGCTGCAAGTCGCCCGATCCTGCCCGAAAGCCAGTCTCGTACCGACGCTGTCTCCGGTTTAGTCGCGCCGGTTTGTGGCGACACCATTCGAATTGCCAGCCGAGCGATGGCGTGTGAATTTGGTGTGATCCTGAATCCCGGTTCGCCGGAGCATCTGACGGCAGCCGGAGACTTGTTGAATCTTGTGCACGATATCGAACTGTGGCTGAGTGCTTATCAGGACAACAGTGAGCTGTCGGTTTTGAATCGTCAGGCGTCTGAAAAGCCGATGCATGTGAGGCGATCTCTGTTCGAACTGCTTGTCATGTCGAAAGAAATTCATTCTCGAACCAACGGAGCGTTTGATATCACGGCGGGACCTCTCATCAAGCTCTGGCGAGCAGCTCGGGCACAGAAAAAGATTCCCACGACCGATGATGTGAGGTTGGCGATGCAAAGCGTTGGCAGCCAGCATCTGTCACTGCATGAAGAGAGCTGCAGCGTTCAGTTTGAGGTTGCCGGGATGGCACTCGATCCCGGTGCTATCGGCAAAGGCTATGCCCTGGATGAAGTCGCGAAGTGGCTGAATCAAACCGAGGAGGCCCCCGCAAACTACCTCCTCCACGGTGGACACAGCAGTTTGATTGGACGCGGTCATCACAACGGTCTGGACGGATGGCCAGTCGGAATTGGAAACCCACTTTTCACCGAAAAACGACTCGCAACTGTGCTTCTGCGAGATGAGGCAATGTCCACCAGTGGCTCCAATATTCAGTTCTACCGCTACGAGGGGCAGCGGTACGGACACATTCTTGATCCCAGGACAGGTTGGCCTGTCGAGGGAATGCTGTCGGTGACCGTAGTTGCCGGTTCTGCCGCATTGGCAGATGCCGTCTCCACTGCGTTTTTCGTGCTGGGGGTCGAAAAAGCGGTGCAATGTTGTGAGAATCTCAACGGCGTTGGTGTTATTCTGATGCCCTTTCCGGTTAAAGGTCGAAAGATCGAACCGGTTGTCGTCGGAATCCCCGCCGATCAGATTTTCTGGGATCCTGACCAGGTCGTGGCTCCTGAATATCTCTGACGATGGCAGAATTTCCGCGACGCCCCCGTTCCCTCCTGACGTCTCTCCCTGACTGTTTACCGCCGCCTGATTTTTCCTGCACTGGAGTTTTTGATTCGTGCCCGAAATACGACGATACTCTCTGACAGCGATTGTCCTGCTCGTCGGGTTGCGCCTCGCGATCGGATGGCAGTTGCTGTACGAAGGGCTCTGGAAGATAGACACTTACAGCACGCCACGTCCCTGGACTTCTGCCGGATACCTGAAGAACTCCGAAGGTCCCTTGCGCGATGTCTTCCGGTCGATGGCTGGCGATCCGGACGAACTGGGATGGCTGGATTATGGGACTGTTGCGAATCGCTGGAAAGACTGGAGCGAACGCTTTCAGTCACACTACAACCTGAGTAGTGCGCAGATCGATTCATTAAATCGAATGCTCAACGGTTCGGTGGAAAAAGTTGGCGATCAGGAAGTGTTCTCAGCAAAGCTTGCCAAATTGCCGAACGGGATCGAGAAACTTAACGTCAACGAAAAGATTGCATGGTTTGACGCGAATGCACAGAAGCTTTTCGTGAGCGCTCAGCGATTTCTTACGCCTCAGGAAAAAGCTCGCCTGGAGTCCCTGGTGAAAGGCCGCGAAGACGCCGAGTCGCGATTGTTTCTTACAGCCGTCGACACAGTCTACGAAAATCAAAAACGCGGAATGGGTTACTACTCGAAACTGGCCGGAACGCTGCGTGGCGACCCGGAACTCGTTGGAAACGAAGACTGGCAATTACTTGGAAAGCTTGAACAGTATCAGTCTCAACTGGCTCACTATCAAAAGGCTCGCGAAGAAGCGAAATCTTCATTCCAGTGGGACCATTTGAACTACGAATGGGGAAAACTACAGACGCTCCGGACGGAATTGACCAGTCCTGTCAAAGCCCTGGAAGCTGAGCTTCAGGAGAAGGCTCAGAAGATGCTTTCAGTCGGGCAACTCCAACAGGGATCTGTTTCCGAACCCTGGACTCTGCTTCGGGTGACCGACATTCTGACGATTGCCGGTTTGACCATCCTCGGGGTGATGTTGCTTTTGGGACTGGGAACTCGTTTGGCCTGCATCATGGCTGCATTCATGCTGTTCAACTTTTATATGGCAATGCCGCCCTGGCCGGGCGTCCCCGAAGCTCCGGGCCCGGAACACAGCTTCATTATCAACAAGAATCTCATCGAAGTTATCGCACTCTGCGGTCTTGCCGCACTTCCGACGGGATATTGGTTTGGACTGGATTCACTGATGAAAAGGTGGCTGGCCTCCCGGAGCACCGCTCCTGCGAAGGCCGGTCAGGCTGACCCCGGCGCTCAGGCCGCTCCAGCTCCTGCGGCGGGCTGATCAAACTCGACGGCCACGATGGCCTGGCACCAGCAGAATACTCATGGCACCTCGTCAAAGGTGATCGGGCTCGAGGCTCGTGAAGGCACCTGACCAAACCCATCAAAAATCAAACGACTGCATACCTGCAGTTCAGATCAATAAGGAATTTCGAAAATGTTACTCACACCAGAACAGCAGAAGATTGGCAACGACAACTTCAAAGAGGCGGTTGGCGTCACCCGCCGCGACTTCCTGAAAGACGTGGCCGCGGCTGGTACCGGGCTCGGCGCGGCTTATTTTGGATATAGTAAGCTGAAGGGCAAGCCGATTCGCACGGCGTTTATCGGAACGGGCGATGAAGGCAACGTCCTGATCAGCGAACATCCAACCGACTACATGGAAATTGTGGCTATCGCCGACATTCGTCCGGCGAACCTCAAGCGGACTTTCACAGGAAGCCATCCTGAAGCTCGCCGCGGACTGAACGCAGTCCTGGGACAGGCGAAAGCTTCGGAAGTGAAGACCTTCAAGAGCCACAAAGAGCTGCTGGCAAAGAAAGATGAACTTGGCCTGGAAGCAGTTGTCATCGCTGTCCCGCTGAATCAGCACGCACCGATTGCCATTGAATGTCTGGAGGCGGGATTGCATGTGCTATGCGAAAAACTGATGGCACAGAATATCACCGACTGCAAACGAATGATCAAAGTCGCGGAAGACAAAGGTCTGATGCTGGCGGTCGGACATCAGAGGCACTACAGCGTTCTTTACGAAAACGCGGCCTTTCTTACAAAGCAGGGACTCCTGGGAGACATCAAATTCATCCGCGCGCAGTGGCACCGCAACAATAGTTTTCCCGATGCCGATGCATGGCGAAAGTGGCAGTACGATGGCTATGCCAGGCAGGACCACAAGTACCTGGAAGAGCTGGAAAAATCCGGTGAATTGAAAGAGCTTGGATACGATTCAGCGAGGCAACTGGTCGACTGGCGTTTGTACAACTCCACCGGTGGTGGACTGATGGCGGAACTCGGCAGCCACCAGATGGATGCAGCCAGCATCTTTCTGGGTAAAGTTCATCCCGTGGCCGTACAGGGTTACGGTGGCAAGAACTTCTACGGGATTGAAGGTCTCGGGCCGAAGGACAAATGGACGGATGACCGGGAAATTGATGATCAGATCTTTGTGACCTTCGAATTTCCAGGCAAACTCTACGAGAAGAATCAGAACGACATTTCCGTTGTGACTTACTCCTCAATGAATACCAACAGCTGGGAACCATACGGCGAAGCGATTTTCGGCAGCCGAGGAACCATCGTCATGAAGACGGAAAAGGAAGCGTTGCTGTACAAAGAGCCGAGCCGCAACAGTCCGGGCGGAGTTGAACAACGCATCTGGGTTGTGAACAGTCAGGGTGACGGCCCGGCGCTGGACAGCTACGAAACCGGAGCTCCCAGCGCGGCAGCAAACGCTGACGCCGGTATGGGTCCAAAGATCAGTCGTGGTTACCGCGAAGAGATGGAACACTTCTGTTACTGCATCAGCACCGGCGAAAACAAATTGCGATGCAATGGCCGGGTTGCGATGGCGGATGCCATCATGGCGATGACCGCCAACCTTGCCATGAAGCATAAGAAGCGAATTGTCTTCAAGGACGAATGGTTCGATCCAGCCAGTGACGCGGTTCCGGAAACCGACGAGCAAGTCACAACGGCCTGAAAGAAGTTGACTTGATGAAGCCCGGCCCGCTGTGTTGCCGGGCTTCAGTTTGTCCCTGCTCAGCTCCTGTTTCACTCAGCTCCTGTTCAGATGAGTCTCCAGCATGGCGCGCTGGCCCGATAACAGTCGTTCGAACATTACCGCATTGCTGCTGATTTTCGTGCTGCTTCCACTGTTGGCATATCTTTGCCATCTGTTTGTCCGAGGTTAATGTGAGCACCCCTGCGACCAGCCACAAGTCGACACTGTTCATCGTTTTTCTGACTGTCTTCATCGATCTGCTTGGATTCGGCATCGTCATGCCGTTGTTGCCGCGCTACGGTGCGTGCTTTAATGCCAGCAAAGCACAGCTCGGTCTGCTCATGGCATCTTTTTCTGCGATGCAGTTTCTGTTTGCTCCCATGTGGGGAGCCCTTTCGGATCGCGTTGGGCGGCGACCGATTCTGATGCTGGGGCTCCTTGGTTCCACATTCTCCTATGCCCTGTTTGGCTATGCATCGTCGCTTGGACGGGAAGGCCATTTTCTTGGACTCGGTGCTCTGGCACTGCTGTTCACCGCCCGCATTGGAGCAGGAATCGCGGGTGCGACCATCTCCACAGCACAGGCTGTCATTGCGGATTGCACGGGTGTTGAAAACCGTGGCCGTGGGATGGCGATGATCGGGGCTGCGTTCGGGCTTGGATTCACATTTGGCCCACTCATCGGAGCAGCCTGTACCTCAGATCGACTCACCGTAGCCCTCAACGACCAGCAGTATGCTCAGGTACAGCAATGGGATGAGGTTACGGATCTGATTACCGCCGATCAGTTGCTGGAAGAGCTTGGCGGAAGCGGGAAAGTGCCGTCAGCGGATGAACAGGCCATTCGACGCCAACTCAATGCGCCGATGCCCCGAGTGGAAGTCAAGCTTCACCTGCTGGAACCGCCTACACCGTGGCCTGGATACGTTGCCTCTATTCTTTCCGGGTGCGCGCTTCTGATAGCCGCATGGCGTCTGAAAGAGACAAGAAGGCCCCCGGAAACATTGACTGAGGCAGATGCTGAAAAACCAGTATCTGCGCATGGACGGAGGTCGTGGCTTAACTTGCGTCTCCTGAGCACCTATCTCGCGCAGGCAAGCCTGTCGGCCATCCTGCTTTCCGTGTTCATCACGACCTTTGGTTTTGCACAGTTCGAAAGCACGTTGTCACTTCTGACGCGTGAGTTCGCATTTGGGCAGCAGAGCAACTTCCTGTTATATGCTTATGTGGGAGTCATTCTTTCTCTGGGGCAGGGCCTGCTTGTGCGTCGCTTTCTGCCGCGTATCGGTGAGTATCGAATGGCCCTGATTGGCGTCACGCTGATGACTACGGGATTTCTGCTGATCGGCTTGACGGGAGACAAAGTGCTGCCGGCCGTATCACTCTGGTACATCTTACCTGTGGTGGTCATCGGCTTCTCTGCCGTCACACCGTCCCTTCAGTCGCTGCTGTCCCAGGCAGCACCGAGCGACCAGCAGGGATCCGTTCTTGGTACCAGCCAGAGCCTCTCTGCACTCGCGCGAATTCTGGGTCCATACACGGGCATTCAATTGCTCGGCGTATCGACTTCGCTTCCGTATTATCTTGGCGCGGGACTGATCATGGCCGGCGGTGTAATGATCACGCGGATCCGCCGAGCAAAGTGACAGTAGATTCCCGGCTGAATCGTGTTTCACCGAAGGCAGGCTGTCCGTTGAAAAACCCGGACAGGCACGCATGACGACCGGAAACCGTCGTGTTTTAAGGTCTCCTGCACGAGCCAGTCCCGTTTTTCAGCAGGCTGCCAGGCCAGGCCAACCCCCCGTAGTTACTGACGTCGGGTGATGGGTAATTGGTGATGAATGCATGTCAAGATTCGGCCTCCAGAGAGGAGCTGGCGAGATGCGACATTCACTCACGTCCCTGAATAATGGCTTTGAGATCAGGCGAACTCCTGGCTTCCTCCGCCTGCATCAAGCCCCCCTAGTCTTTCGCAAAGCCAGGGTTCACCGATCAATTCTCGGGGACTATAGACTCTCTGATGAGTTTGTGGCGTCACGCCTTGGGGCCACCTGATGCCACACGGTTATCTCACGGAGCATCAGAATCAGTACTGTGGGATACGGCCAATGACGATGATTCCGACACAGCCCATCGCAGCTACCGCCGTTCGGACACCCGTGGTCACCGGAGCCATGGTCAGGGTGCATCCCAGACACACCACCACGATCGCGAGCGCAAGGACTTTGACATGCATCCTGACAGCTCGGCGACATTCCCAGTCATCAATCACCCGGCCGAAGATCCGATTACGGCGCAGCATTCGATGAAGGCCCGGAGAACTTCGCAGGAAAAGGCCGCTGGCGAGCAGCACGAAGGGCGTCGTTGGAAGCCCGGGAATGACAACGCCCAAAAGTGCCAATGTCAGACAAAGGAAGGCTCCGGCAATCGCCAGATACCTGCGAATTCCCGTCAACCGATTTGAATTGACGTCGTTTTGCAACGGATGTCTCCCGGTTCCTGACAGAGAATCAGCACTGGATGGGGAAAGTTCATTCAATTGGGGACAAATGGCAGCATTTGCATTCGAATCCGGCAGATTGGTGTTCGAAGCATTCAAGTGTTGACGTTCCAGAATTGTCGACAAAATTCTTATCTGAGAATGATTAGGGGAAATTTCGCCGACATCCGTCTCTTGTGGCGCTTATGCAGTAAAAATAGACTCTTCCGATTCGGTATGTTAGCAAATTGAAGAGTAAGCAGGTGAGTTTCCCTGTACCGAATCGTTTCCGGGCTGAACAACATCCATCACGTTGGCCGAGTTTTAAGTCGATTTTCAATGGAATGGCAAAGCTCATGCAGTTTGGGCCATCCTTTTCACGTGTTTATTGGCAATTTTACCGGTCAATCAAACCCACCCTTGTGACCGAGGATTCACATTGAGAGCCCTGATTAGCGATATTCACGGAAATCTGGAGGCCCTGCAGGCGGTCCTGGCGGACATAAGAGCAAAGGGTGTGACTGAAATTTTCTGTCTTGGCGATGTCGTCGGCTACGGACCCAACCCAGCCGAATGCATCGATCACGTCATGGACCTGGATATGTGCCTTCTGGGGAACCACGACCAGGCGGCGCTGTTTGACCCGGATGGGTTTAACGCCGGAGCAGAGCGAGCCATTTTCTGGACGCGATCCGTTCTCGAGCGAGATACCAGCTCAAATGCCGAGCGCCGCTGGGATTTCCTGGGGGAACTCTCTCGTCGCTACAAAGACGAAGCAGCCGGGATGATGTTCGTGCACGGTTCAGCCCGCAATCCGCTGAACGAGTACGTTTTTCCGGACGATGTCTACAATCAGGTGAAAATGGAGAAGATTTTCGCGTTGATCGACCAGTACTGCTTTCAGGGGCACACCCATATCCCGGGTGTCTTCACAGACAGTCTTGAGTTTTTCGCCCCGGAGGAGATTGACTTTCAGTACAAGCTGGGAAGTCAGAAGGTCATGATCAACGTCGGTTCGGTCGGACAGCCCCGAAATAACGATCCGCGTTCGTCTTATGTGACCATCGATGACGGCGTCGTTCAATTCCATCGTGTGTCGTACGATTTTGAGACCACAATTGCCAAAATCTACGACATCCCCGATCTGGACAATTTCCTGGGTGACCGTCTTCGCGAAGGTCGGTGAATCTTCAGGAAAAACGAGAACCAGGACAGGGACATTTTTCCCCGCTGTTTCGTTCCGGTATCCTGACCGTCGCTGAATGGCTCACTTTCCTTTGAGCCGGCTGCTCAGCATTGACGTTGCGCTGGTCAAAACTGAGGCTGCTGCCGCGAGTGTGAGTCTCGCGCGAGCCCTCCTGCCAGAGTGCAAACCCGATAGTCCTCCAGCGCAAATATTACTGAACGGAATTCGTTCTCTCATGGAAAACCGAAGACTCTTCACCTTCCTGCTCCTCTCTTCGATGACGCTGGTACTTTGGGGAACCTTTGTAGCTCCCAAACTAGCTCCACCACCTCAAAAAGCCGCTGATGCGGCCGGCGAGGACGGTTTGGCAGCACTTGACGCTCCGAAAGGAGATAAGGACGACCCTGTATCTGATGCAGGAAGTCAACCGGGGATCACGGGAGAGCCGGAAGCCGGTCCGGACGTCGAGACCGAAACCTCCGACGCTGCGGGGGATGTAGCTCTGGTTGAGCATCCGGAAACAGAAGTCCTTCTGGGGTCACTGGATGCCGAAAGTGGATATGCCCTTCAGGTAAAGCTGACGTCTGCAGGAGCGGCGATTGAAACCATTCAACTCACATCGCCTCAGTTTGGGAGTCTGCAGGACGAAACCAAACAGGCGACGATCCTTGGAAACAACCTGACCAGCGACAAGACTCTGACGACCGGAGTGAACATTGTTGACGCCCAGCTGAAGAAGCTTCGTCAGCCATCGCTGGAAAGAATCCACTGGAAGCTGGAGGAAAAGTCAGAAGATAAAACCGGCGCAAAGGCGGTTTTTTCCTACGACGCACCGGATGGATCCATTCGGATTCGGAAGTCATTCCGTCTCCCGAAGCTAAGGATGTTTCTTGACGGACAGCCACTCAGAGAGGCATTCCGGAGGGATCCGACAGGGCACATTCTGGAAGTTGCAATCGAACTCATCAATCTCTCTGGCAAAGCTCAGACGCTTGCGTACGAAATGCAGGGCCCCGTCGGAGTGCTACTGGAAAACGAAGCCCATACGAGCAAGTTCCGCGATATCAAGATCGAATTTCTTGCGGGCAGCAAGCCCGTCGTTAAATCGGCAAAAGAAACAGTAAGCGATGTCGAGGCCCACGAGACACAAGCGGGGCGCGTGATGTCCAGTGATGAACTGCTCGCAGAACATCGCGAAAAAGATAAGTGGACCACACCGTTTCGATATGCAGGCGTCGATGTTCAGTTCTTTGCCGCGCTGATCGCACCACTGGATGAACGTTCGGAAGAAGAACAGACGGCAAATAAGCGTCTCGATCGCACGTTCCCGATGCTTGTGCAACGCGATACCGTGAGCCCTCAGAAGAGCGACATCAGCTTCCGAATGGCTTCCACAGATATCAATCTTGCGGCCGAGGGAGAGGCAGCGACAGTCGTTCACAAGTATGCATTCTTTGCGGGGCCCAAGCGTCGAGAACTTCTGGATCCCCTGCCAATGGCTGCATCCCGAGTGCTGGATTACGGGACCTATTTCGGCTTTGTCGCCCGGTTTATGCACGGCGTTCTCGACACCCTGTATGGTCTTGGACTGCCATATTTCCTCGCCATTATCACCCTGACAATTCTGGTCCGCGGCTGCATGTTTCCGATTTCTCGCAAGCAGGCCATCAGCGCAGCCAAGATGAAGGCTCTTCAGCCTAAACTCAACGAGCTAAAAGAGAAGTTTGGCGAAGACCGTGAAAAGCTGGCACGCGCACAATTTGAGCTCTGGCGAAAACACAAAATCAATCCGGCCGGTGGATGCCTTCCGCTTTTCTTTCAGTTGCCGGTCTTCGTTGGACTGTACACCGCGCTGAATACGGCCATCGATTTGCGGTTGGCGAAGTTCCTCTGGATCGACAATCTGGCCGCTCCGGATTCACTGGCGAAGCTTCCTTTCGCGCTGCCGTTTCTTGGCAACGACTTCAACCTGTTGCCGTGTGTGACCGTCGTTCTGTTCCTTGTGCAGCAAAAACTGTTCATGCCGCCTGCGGTCGATGAACAGGCCGAAGCTCAGCAGAAGATGATGAATTTCTTCACTATCATGATGGGAGCCATGTTCTGGCATCAGCCCGCTGGACTTTGTCTTTACTTTATTGCTTCGAGTCTGTGGGGGATTGCCGAACGCAAAATGCTGGGAACTGCAGCAACGAGCCTGAATGACGAGACATCAAACAGCGAAGAAGAAGAGACCGACGGTCAAAAACCGTCAGTGCGTGTTGCGAAACCGGATAAGGATTCGGCGGATAAGAATCGCGTGCCGGGTTTCATGCAGAAATTCATCGACATGGCACAGGAAGCACGCGAACAGGCAGAAAAAACCAATAAGGACGATTCACGCCGGAAAAAGAAGCGCGGGAAGTAGTCGACGACGGATCATTTGCGACTCGCTATCGTTTTGTTCCCGTCCACCAGGATGGCTGGGCAAAGATGGTTTTGACCGCAAGACTGAAACCTGGAAGCGCCTGACCTCCCTCCAGAATCTGCCAGTCACCAAGTGAAACCGTGGTCTGGTTCTTTCTGACAACCTGAACCTCACGTTTGAACGGATCTGGTATCCAGATAGTTTCGACTCCCATTTTCAGATAGGCCAGGGTTCGCAATCGCATGTCGCGACGCCGGTCATTTGACGACGCGATATCAACCACCAGATGCGGCCTTTGCGAGGCAATCAGCAAATCGTTCTGTTCGAAACGTGGGCCCTTGTTGAAACAACTGATGGCAGGGAAATAGATCGTGTCGGGGTCTGTCGAAACGTGCAACCCAAGATCGTACCCAGCGTAGTCGGGCGAAGCGGCCCCCTGAGCCTGAAACCAGACTGCGAATTCGCGGGAGATATTCAAAACGACATTCCCATGCGCATCGTCCGGGGCCTGCAGAAGTACCGGAAAGCCCTCGTGCAATTCAACCCATCGACCACCTTCCGGAAAATCCATTCTGCGGGCGGCAAATTCATCAGCCGTCATAAAACGTTTCAGGGGCGAATCGTCTTCTGGTTCCGAAGGGACTCTGTCCAGCATGATACAGACCTTCACTGATCATAATGACTTGGGAAGTGGGCTTTCAGAGCGTCAACTGTGTGACAGCTGGCGACGGTGGATCAATTGCAGACGCCTGATCGTTTCGTGACGGTGAATCAGTTCGTGATCGTCCTGCGTGAAAGAATCTCCGGAACGGATTCATCGGTTTCAGAGAAGCCGGTAATGAATTCCAGGTCCTGCAGCGTTTGTTCGGTCTGTACGATGCTTCCAGCGACGTTGTCGACCTGCGTTGAAAATGTCGCCGGGTCCGTCCGACTAATCCCCATTTCTGCCAGCGATCGAATGCGACTTTCCAGCCGCTGTTGCTCGGCCTTCACAAGTTCGAAGCTGTCGCGGGCCTGTTCAAAATTCTTCAGTCGCTGATGACATGTCGCGAGGCTGTCTTCCAGGGTTGCAATGATTCGATTCCGTTGTTCATCTTGTGGACGTTCACGTTCACGATCCAGCCGACTGCTCACATCCTTTAAGTCACGCTTGATTTGCTCAATCGTTGTTGTTTCGAAGAATCGATTCAGTGAATGTTCGGTGTAAAGAAGTTTCAGAAACAGCCACATCAGTTTATCAAGTTGATCGAGCTGGACATTTCCGAGGCTCAGTCCGTTATTACTGCCCTGAGCTGACTGAAACTGGCGAGTAATCTGGCCAAGTTCCATGCACTGCGACATTAATTCCTGAAACCGCATTTGTGCGCCGCGTGGCAGGGTCGCCAGCATTCGTCTCATTCGAATTTCGGATGCCTCGGCATCGCGGGCCATCGCCAGGGAATGGTCCTGCATATCGACGAAGCGTTGAAACTTCGGGTGCGTCCCTACAAAGCCAAGCCAGGCAACTTCTGCTGCCGCGACAAGCGGGAGTCCCACTTCGGGCTGCCCGGAAAGGACGGCGAAGCCAATACCCCCAAACAGTCCCAGCAGATTCCAGTGGTTGGCAAATGCTTTTTTAATGTAGCGAAAAAGTTTCACGATCCAATTGCTTCACGATGATGATGCGACGGACTTGTCACGCGGAGATTCGAGTTCTTCCAGGATGTCACGGATTTGGAAAACCTTCTCCTGAAATTCAGGTTCGCGCTGCATCACTGCCGCCGGTCGATCTGGCGCGGGAACAGCGATTTGATGCAGAAGCGTACCGGGAGAACGGCTTAGAATGAAGACACGGTCACCCAGGTAAACGGCCTCTTCAATGGAATGGGTCACAAAAAAGACAGTGGCTTCCACTTCCCGCCATAATGTGACCAGAAGATCCTGCATTTGGTACCGATTGTGAGGATCAAGCGCACCAAACGGTTCATCCATCAGGATGATCCTCGGGTGCAGAATCAACGTGCGGGCAATCGCCACGCGTTGTCGCATGCCGCCGGAAAGTTCATGTGGATATTTCCCGGCATCTGTGTCCACGTTCAGGCCGACACGAGCGATCCAGTCTCGGGCTTTCGCATGCCTCTCCGACCTGGAAACGCCACGGCATTCCAGACCGAATGCTACGTTATCCAGAACGGTCCGGTTGTCAAAACTGGTGTAATCCTGGAACACCATTCCGCGATCGGCCCCAGGCCCCATAACAGGCTTGCCGGCGACCAGAACCTTGCCGGAAGTTGCTGGATGCTGTGGCTCCAGACCTGCCAGCAACCGCAGGATCGTACTTTTCCCGGATCCACTGGGCCCCAGCACAGAAATGAATTCGCCGTGTCCGTGCAGATCTTCAATCTGAAACGTGATATCCCGAATCGCCGTAAAGGCATCCGGTTGTCCTACATTGTATGTCTTCGTGACGTTTCTGAATTCGACGATGTTTTCCGACATGATTGCTCTTGTTCGGTTGGTGTTCTCCAGGTCGCTGCGTTCCCCGAATGATGGCGGCATTCCCGGGTCTTTGGCAAGCGACGCTCGCACTGACCCGTACCGAAACCGTGGACTTTCACCCCCCGGAGCGTAACCAAAGGTGAATACGACGTGTCTGAATTAACTCAAGGGTCGCTGCACTCAATCCATTTTGCAGGCGAACACGAATACAGGACACGTGACCATGACGACATCCACGATGAAGCAGCAATCGGCGAAGCGGCAATTTCTCAGGACATCCGCCTCTCGAAGCCACCGGAACAAGCCGGCGTTTTTCGGCGCAGCAGCAGCCAACACGCACATTCATTACCGGAACGGTCGAAATCCGGCTGCACTGCAGGACGCTCTGACGAATACCGCCCACGGCGGCTGCCAGACAGTCGGCGAATACGGGCTTTTCGGTCCGCTTTTTCATTTTCTGAATGAGCGGACAGGCAAACCATGGCAGCGCGTGGCAAGAGAACTGCGACTTCGTTTCGCTCAACACCAACTGTCCGAAGCACAGATCCGAATTTTTGCCAGCGACTTTGTGGATTTTCATGTCGACGACGACGGTACCCAACTTCGTTTCAGCGAAGGTTTGCTGGCCGGACAGCCGTTGATTTCAGGCTGGCGTCGGCGACTTTTTGTATGTCCGAGGACAGGCTTGCTGAAGCCATTGGTGTGAAAAAACTGTTTACTCAACCAGTAACTCGTTAGTAATCAACTTGCCTGACAACGTATGCTGAGCAGTCACGCAAGTGTTTGAGACTGGCGGGGAAGACTTCTCGCGCGTAATCCAGAGACCGATCCGTGTGCGATTTCTTTCCGGCACATCAGGAGAGTGTTGATGTCCAGCAGTGTTCTGCAGAGACCCACTTTGGTGCTCAATCGAAGCTGGCAGCCGGTTGCCGTATCAACCGTTGCCCGAGCCCTGGTGAAGGTCTGGAACGAGTCGGCACGGATCGTCGACCCAGCCGACTACCAGCAGTACGACTGGGAAGACTGGTCTCGATTGAAACCAGAAGATGGTGACGATGTCATTCAGACTCAGTGGCTTCAGCTAAAGGTACCGGAGGTGATTACCCTGACACGCTATGACCGCCTTCCTGTCAAGATTGTGGCCTTCAGTCGCAGGAATGTGTTCAAGCGGGACGGGTTCACGTGCCAGTACTGTGGCTGCCGCCCAGGTAGCGAAGAACTAACCATTGACCACGTGATCCCTCGATCCCGGGGCGGTATATCGTCATGGACCAACTGCGTACTCGCCTGTATCGAGTGCAATTCCCGGAAGGGAAATCGCACACCAGAACAGGCAAATATGCCATTGAGGAAAACTCCAACCCGTCCGCTCTGGAATCCCCTTTACGCTCCGCATGGTGCGAGAATCCAAAGCTGGTCGAAATTCGTCAGCGAAGCCTACTGGAACGTGGAACTCGACGAGTAATCTTTGGCCGGGTTAAATGGGGTGTCTGCGTAAGGCGGGTTTTCCCAATGTTGTGATTGGATGCAAAGGCGAAAACCAATCACCGGGTCTAACTGTCCTTTGAAAAATCCGGGCGGCACGCAGGAGGACTGGCAACCATCGTGTTTTCAGGTCTCCTGCTCGAGCCAGTCCCGTTTTTCAGTAGGCTGCTAAGCTAACCACCGGAGGCCGGACACGGGGATTCGATCGGGGGAGGACTGCCTGACGTCAGGCGATTCTCCCCTTTTCATTGCACCTTCCTTCGCCCTGCCAATTTCAGGACTGTGCGTGAATGACCGTGCAATTGCGCGCCCCGCGGATGATCGATCACCCGAACTGAAACAGGTCTGGCATCAGTTTTTCAAAACAACTATAAGCCTCTCCTCTGCTGCGAAGCGCCCCTGCGCGCGGTGTAGCCGGTTTGTGGCAGAGACCAGGTCTCCTGTTTGCTGGGATGCGAAGGGAGACTCGCTGCAGGATCTCAGGAGTTCCCGAGCCCCTGCGACATTTGTGAGATACCTGACCATCAATGCTGGCCAGGTAGTTCGAATACCCAAATCATCGGAAGGGAGTCCGATGTTGCGATTCATTTTTGCAACTTCAGTTCTTTTCGTTTCGTTCGCAGCGTTTACTGGCCCTGGTTCTCCGGCGTGTCTTGCTCAGGAGGCCCCTTCCGGACGCGCCAGAATCAATGATGAAGAACCGCTCCCTCCGGATCTCGAAAAGGTCCTGCGAATGTGGGCTGACGCGAGCAGTCGCATCCAGCGTCTGGAAGGTGAGCATACGCGGCGAGTGTATGACTATACTTTTCAGGTCGAGAAAATCTCTGTTGGCAAATTCTTTTATGAATCGCCGGACAAGGGACGAATTGACATCTCCCCAGCCGACGACAAGCTCATGGCCGACCTCCATCGCGCTCGCAATGCCGGTCAGATTGCCGCCCCGAAGAACGAAAAAGGGGAGATGTTCAAACTCGAAGCAGACAAACCGGAAAAGTGGATTTGCGATGGCGTTCGCGTTTATGAAATGAACGTCCCGGAGAAGCAGGCTCACATCGCTCAACTCCCGCCGCAAATGCAGGGGACCAATATCATGAACAGTCCACTGCCCTTCCTTTTTGGGATGCCTCCTGAAAAAGCCAGGGAACGATTTCGGCTGAGCTTCACCGGCACTTTCGATCCCTCGAGCGGCTTTGCAATGATTACAGCCCTGCCACGTAAGCAGGAAGACGCCCGCAACTGGGAGCGTGCTGACATCAAACTGGACTTGAAGTCATTCCTTCCGACAGCCGTTCGAATTCAGAAGACACGTGAAGAAATCGCGACCTACAGCTTCACCAACATGAAGATAAATGAACGCAATTGGTTCAATTTGTCGTGGATTAATGCATCGGCAGAAAAGCTGTTCACTCCCGATTTGCGAGACTGGAATGTAATTCTGGTCGGAGCAGACCCAGTTCCCCAGCCGGTGGAGGTTGTTCTGCCTGACCTGACCAATCGTTCTTACAAGGAAGCAGTTGCCGAGCTCCAGAAACTGGGCCTGAACTATGACCAGAACGACAAACCCAAGCAGGTCCTGCTTCAACCAGGACCCGTCGCAAGGCGTGCCGATGACGTCTACAAAGTCGAATCGATGGTCCCCGGTCCAGGCACACCGCTTAAGCAGGTGAAGGAAGTGAAACTGGTTCTGTGGAATAAACCACAAGTCAATTAGTCGCGATCGATCGGCCGTTTCTGCCGAACGGCAGTTGCTGACGGTGTTCGACGCTGTGCCCGCCTCCTGGCACCGGATGCCAGTTTTGAACGCTGGTTCTGAACAGGTGGCTGTTAGTTGTCCATTGAAAAATCGGGACAGGCACGCTGGCCGGCTGTCAACCGTCGTGTTCGCAGGTCTCCTGTTCGAGCCAGTCCCGTTTTTCAACAGGCTGTTGGGGGCAGAATCTTCTGCCAGCGAAAAACCTCCGCACGCTGGTCATCAAGGGTAGACGACCACTTACCGGATTTGAATTTCCAGCGGTCGGACTGTACCGATTGGACCGGTTATGCCGATGAGAGGTGTGATAGCCAAACACCGTTGGATGAAGTGCGGGCAGTCGTTGTTGGACTGTCTGCCATCCTAACGGCCGGTGAGGTCGCAGGCTGCCAGCCTCGATCGAAAAAACGCGACTCGAAATTCAGGCAACGGATTGGTGCGATGGACAATCAGCCTCACGACGAAAACAGCCCTCAAACAAATCTTAAGCGGCGCCTCGGGCGCGGCCTGAACGCACTTCTTGGCAGCGGCGGCGAAATGGATGGCGGTCAGTCAGACACTGCCCATCTGCCAACCCCGGGTAATCACACGATTGCTTCGGACGAAATTGCCGTCGAACTGATTGAACGCAATCCATTTCAGCCGCGCCGCGATTTCGATCAGGCATCCATTGATGAACTCGCCGACAGTCTGCGAAGGCACGGTGTTCTTCAGCCGCTGCTTGTTCGCCCCAAGCCGAGCGGCGAAGCCGGTTATCAGATTGTCGCCGGCGAGCGTCGCTGGCGGGCAGCTCAGCAGGTTGGTCTGGACACAGTTCCATGCCGTGTCCTCGACTTTCAGGACCAGCAGGTTTCTGAAGCTGCACTTGAAGAGAATCTCAAGCGTCAGGACCTGAATGTTCTTGAGAAAGCGCAGGCTTTCAAAGCTTACCTGGACCGCTTTGGTGGAACGATCGAAGACCTTGGCCGACAGCTCAGCATGAATCGAGCAACGGTCAGCAACATGATGCGTTTGCTGGAATTGCCGGACACTGTTCAGATCATGCTTCGCGAAGACAAGCTTACCGGCGGGCACGCAAAAGCGCTGCTTCCGTTATCAGAGCAACAGCAGATCGAACTTGCACGGCAGATTGAACAGGAGCAACTCTCGGTTCGCAGGACCGAAGAGATTGTTCGCGAGATTCTGAAGTCGGGTGCCGCCGCACTTCCCTCAGATCAGAATGCAGCCCCGCCTGCCGAAAAGCCTCAACCGTCGAATCACGTCTTGTCTCTGCAGGACCATCTTCGTGAACAGTTGGGTGCCAGAATTGACATCAAACTGAAGAAGAATGATGCAGGACAAATCGTGATCCACTTCGGTGGCAACGACGATTTCGAACGCATTGTTGGGCAGTTGCGCAAAGCGGCATAAGCCGGAACAAGGCACACGAATGTGAACGACTCGTTCGTAATACCGCCTTCAGCAGAAGATGGTGAAACGGCCGTCGTCGCTCGCGTTGCATGCCTGTTTGGTGTGACGGCGGAGTCTGTCGTCGCCGCCTCCGGAGGATTCAGTGGCGCCGCCGTCTACTGCGTGCAAACCGCAGATAACCAGCGATACGCTCTGAAGCAGGTCCAGGACCCAAGTCCCCGGTCTCTGCAGAGACTCCGATGGCAGCACGAACTGATTAATAGTGCTGTAATGCTGAGATCAGTCCCTTTGCCTCAACCGCTATCCGCGGCGACCGGGGACATTCGGCTGCATTCTTCACATCTTGCTTTTGATTCCCTCAGCAGCACGCTCTGGACAGCCGAACCGTGGCTGCCGGGGTATCCGGCTGATGCTTCAGCAATCAGCGATCGGCATCTGACCAACGCTTCGCATGCTCTGAACGAGATCTACACGGCATTCTCTGACACAGTGCTCAGAACCGGAGGCAATGAGCGTTACCGGATTGAGTTCAATCGCTCAAACGCCCTGAAAACACGAATTGAGATCCTTCGTTCTTTACTGAACGGAGAACTTGAAGAGTTGCTGAAGACGATGGAAGCGGATCCGGACACGACATTCCGCCACCTCGCCCGAACCATTTGCGCCGCCCTGTCTCGGCACATCAGGCGACTCTACGAACAGTGTTGTGAATTGGCTGCCCGTGAGTTCCGCCTGCAGCCTGTGCTGAAAGATGTCTGGTCCGCCCATGTTCTTTTTACTGGATCGGACGTCACCGGCATCATTGACCTGGACGCCAGTGACACCGACAGCATTTGCTGTGACTTGTCGCGTCTTCAGCGTTCGTGGTTTGGATCAAACATCGGCAGAATTCAGAATTGGGTCGAGGTATTCAGCTCAATCCGGCCACTCGACAAACCTGAACGCCAACTGCTTTCCGCACTGGACGGGTGCACCGTCCTGCTAAGCCCGTTAAACTGGCTCCGTCGGCGACGCGACGACCTGAAAGCCACAGAAAACCAGAGGCTTCATCCGTTAGGAAGAAAGCTCAAGACTGTGAAAGAACCTGAGACACCAGGCAAGCTTCTCTCAACGCCTGCTCCGGGCTATCCGATTACAACAGCGTCGGCGAGAGATTCACTTTGTTCGTCAATGATAATTGATCGGCTCAAGCGACTGTCCGGTGTTGCAGAAGCGTACGAAAGCGTCGTTTTCTGACAAAGGCTTTGCCTGGTTACAGTAATGCCAGTGGATTTCGACGAGGCTCGAGCGTTCCACGCGTGATCCCAACCTGATTCGTTGCGTTCAAGGATTGCCAGACTTCACGGCCGGAGATGCGATCCATCAGCAGATCGCGATACAGGTTCAGGACACTGGCCAGGTCATCGTTATCTTCGCGGAGAACTTCAACTCGAAAACTGCGTACTCCCCGATTGACCAGTTGCTGAGTGATCTCGGCGGAACTCTGCGGCACCGCATTAAAAAGCGTGTTCCGGCAGCCGACGTCGGCGGCCAACGGATGGTCGATGCCAAGTCGATCACGCAGTTCCACCTGATGAACATCGCAGGGGCGACCGCAGTTTGTCTTGTTCGTCCCCGGAGACAGAACGGAACAAAAGACACAGTGTTCCATGTGAAACATGGGCATATGCTGATGAATGACAACTTCAAGCCATTGCGGCGGAATCACATCAACCAGCGCAAGGAGCTGATCGCGATTCATGTCATAACTGGCGGTCACGCGACGAAGTTGTTTTGACATCAGCCATTGTGCAGAGAGTTCGTTGGTAACATTCAGTGAGAAGTCACCAACCATTGGGACGCCGTTGTCGCCAAAGAACTTCATTCCGCTCAGGTTACGAACCAGCACACCATCAGGTTGTTGCTTATGCATCAGCCGGAAGATGCCCATCTCGCCAGGCTTCTGAATGCGCGGCGTCGCGGTAAAAATCGGCAACTCAGCAGCCTTCGCAAGCTGTATGGCATGGCCGTATTCTCTCAGATCAGCGAAGTCTGCAAATACCTCATGTCGGATTTCGGCATGCCGCCGTCAGTCTTCCGATTGGGCCAGAACCTGAATCAACGATTGCAGCTGAGATATCGTTCGCACAAGAATGCTGAGATTCAGTTGTTCAGATTCCACGGTGCGGGCAGGGAATGTCCTTCTCAGTTGCTCCAGCTGATTCTCCGGCATGAGGCGCTGATTGCTATGGGGAAGACTGGCATCCAGTTGCTCAATCATCAATCGCCGCATTTGCCCCAGTACACTGTGCGGGACCATGGGCTGGCCGGAAATACGGGCATCCAGACCAACTAACTGGTAGATCGTTCCGCCGAGCCTGCCGAGCTGTTCTCTGAGCACCTCGGCCGTCAGGGCGTGTTTGCGAGCGGCTTCGAGCACCTGGTCAGATGAAACATCGCAATGACACCCGGTTCTTGTTTCGCCAACGATCCGCAGCCGCTTTCCGACTTCAGCAATCACCTGGACATTCAGCGGCACGCGGCGTTGGGGGTCCGCGGATTCAAACGTTTTTCGCAACTGCTGGTTGAGTCTGGGATCATCTGTTTTCCAGATCGTCAGGCCCGGACGTAGTTTGCGTGTGTCAATTGCCTTTCGATCGAATGCCAGATCAACAATGCCATTTTCGATGGAGCCCGCTTGAGGGATTCCATGCTGAAAAACCTGATAAACCCGCCCCCCCTGCTCAGTGCCCGCTGCGCGATCCCCTTCAAAGACAACTCCATCACCTGCCGCAATGGAATACTGAAGCCGAACCCGGACTCGATCGCCGTCGACCTGCAGGACTGTCCCCAGCAGAACGCCACGTTTACTGCTGCTGGTCGCAGGCACCAGCATCTTGTGATCACAACCCTTCAGCCACCCGGGACTAAATCCTCGCGAGAACGATTGCTCCATTTCCTGAACCTGGCGCCGACTGAATTCGACAGCCTTGTTTTCTAATGCAACGTCAATTGCCTGACGATAGCTGCGAGTGATATTCGCAACGTACTCCGGTGTCTTCAAACGTCCTTCGATTTTGAAACTGCAGATGCCGGCGTCGATCAGATCGCTGGTGAGTTCCCAGGCCGCCAGATCCTGAGGACTCAGCAGATATTTCTGATCGCCCAAATCCATCAGCTCACCGTCACAGACCAGTTCGTAGGGCAATCGACACGCCTGAGCACACTGACCGCGATTTGCACTGCGGCCTCCCAGCGATTCGCTGGTCAGGCACTGGCCGGAGTACGCGACACAAAGTGCGCCGTGAATAAAAACTTCCAGTGGCATCGACGTGGTTCTGCGAATTACACGAATTTCATCGATGGAGGTTTCTCGCGGAAGAACCACTCGTTCGATACCAAGCTCTTCAGCGACTTCAATACATTCCGCGCTGGTGAGTGTCATCTGGGTGGACGCGTGGAGAGATAAATCGGGACAAGCAGATTTGATGAGTCGCGCAACACCTAGATCCTGAACGAGCACTGCATCCACAGATGACAGAGCAAGTTGCCTCGCAATTCGTTCCACCGTGACCAGTTCGTCTGAAAAGGCCAGTGTGTTCAGTGTGACATAGCCCCTGACACCTCGGCGATGCAGGTACTCCATCAGGTCCGGGATTTGTTCCAGCACGAAATTGACAGCGCGCGCACGGGCGTTGAACCCATCGTCCAGTCCAAGATAAATGGCATCGGCCCCGTTTTCGACAGCCGCACGAACGCAGTCCCAGTCACCGGCTGGCGCGAGAAGTTCGGGGCGATTCGGCATGGGATTTGGTGTTTCGTTCAAAGATGCGGCAAAACGGGGATTGTCAGCGGCCGTTTGCTGCCAATGATGAGAAGTGTGAAACTCGATTATAGAGTGACTATGCGTCGAATCGACGGACTTCCATCAGGACTTTCCAAAGCATTCCGAGAGCTGAACACGTGCATCTGAGGCCTGCGCGGAAGGGAGTCGAATTCCTGCCAGCGTCTGCCTCATGACACGGAAAATCCTTCCACGGGAGTGTTCTTTATTTGTTCCCTGGGGGCGGGGATTCCTTCGTGGGGTGGTTGGAAATCTCTTTTTTGAGTTCACGCACAAGGGTGTGACCTGAAACTGCCTGCATCGATTATGCTTCCGCTGTGTAATTCCAACGAACTCAGGCAGAGTTTGGCGGTCTGGCCTACCGCCGAATAGACATTCCCCCGATGACAAGAGAACGGAACACGAGTTGTGGTTGGCCCTGAAAACGGAAATCCTTTTCCAGAACGATCCTTGGCCGATTTAGAGGAGCTGCTGGTACGATGCGAGAAATCGATCGGCTACAGATTTCGCGACAGCCGCCTGCTGCGCCGCTGCCTCACGCACAGTTCGTCTGCCGAGACTCGTCTCGATTCGAATGAGCGGCTTGAGTTTCTCGGGGATTCCATTCTGGGTTTGGTGATTTGCGATTACCTCTTCCAGTCGTTTCCTGACCTCCGGGAGGGACAACTCACACAGATGAAATCTCAACTTGTGAGCCGTGCGGTATGTGCTCGCGTGGCGGCAAAGCTTGAGTTGCGGGAGTTTATTCTGGTCGGACGCGGGCTGAATTCCATTCCGAATTCCATTCTGGCGGCAGTGGTCGAATCGCTGATTGCTGGAATTTACATCGACGGAGGGCTCGCAGAAGCACGCGAGTTTATTCTTCGCGGATTCGAAGACGAACTCACCGACTGCCAGCTGCAGGAAACAGACAACTACAAAAGTCAGCTGCAGGAGCACACACAACGAGTCAGCAACGTGACACCGGAGTACGTTGTAACAGAGGAGCGCGGACCAGATCACGCACGCGAATTCTGTGTGGCTGTCCGGATTGGGAACACAACCTATAGTTCTGCCTGGGGACGCAGCAAGAAAGAGGCTGAGCAGCAGGCTGCCCGCGCCGCTATGGAAAGTCTGGCAGATACGGAAACCAGTCCGTCTCAGCCTGATTCAGGTGAACCCGAATCCCCCGACGAAGTCAGTCGCTGACCGGCGGCCATGTGGCAGACCTGTCAACCTCCGCTGGAGATTTAACCGGAGTCACAACCAGAGCAGTGGCCCGAACCAATATCTGAACACTGGCATTAACGGTTTCCGGCATTCATTTGTTCATGTCCGGCCGGCTCATGCGGAAACGGTTCGAGATGTACCAGCACATCTCGCAAGCTTGTGAATTCTTCCAGCAGTCTGGCTTTCACCAGGTGCCCAATCCTGTGTCCGTCGGCGACCGTCATATGCTGATCCACTTCAATATGGATGTCTGCGAAGTATTCCAGTCCGGACTTACGAACCCAGAGTTTTTCTACGACTTCAACGCCGGTTACCTGCTCTGCAGACGCACGTATACGATTCACAAAATCAGCATTCGCCTGAACATCCATCAGATCGCTCGCACTTGATCGAAACAGATGCACACCGGAGCGAATAATGGCAATTGCAACAACGATGGATGCCGCTTCGTCGGCCCAGTAGAAGCCGTCACCGCCCAGACGAACAGATGCCAGTCCAATCAGAACGGCCAATGCACAAAGCGCATCGCTTCGATGGTCCCACGCATTTGCAATGATTGCAGCTGACCCCGTCCGCCGACCAACCTGCACCTTGTAGTGGTACAGGCTTTCCTTGATGACAATGTTGATCGCAGCAATTCCCAATGTCCACCAGGGCGGTATTGACTGTGGCAAATTGATGCGCTGGATCGCCTCCCAGCAAATAAATACAGCTGAGACAATGACCAGCAGAGCGACATTTGAGGCGGCAATTCCTTCCGCGCGGGTGTGCCCATAGGGATGCTCTTCATCTGCAGGCCGCTGAGCCACACGAAGTGCGTAAAGCACCACCACGGTGGTCACAACGTCGCCAATGGAGTTGACTGCGTCTGCAATCAGAGCAAACGATTGGCCGATGATGCCCCCCGCCAGTTTCACTCCCCCAAGGACCAGATTGACCACCAAACCAAGCGAGGCCGCTTGTGTCACTTCGGTATACAACTGGTCGATGGACTTGCGATTCGACAAAGTCTTTCCCTTGCAAAAATTGGCGGTCAGCTGCACGAAGAACAGTCAGCCGCACGCTGCCAGACACTGACTTTTCAGAATCCCTGATCATTTCAACGGACTCAGAAAGTCAGAAGACATCACGCAATCACCCAAACTCAAGCTGAACCTGGATCAGGAAAAGCGCTCACGCCAGGCAAAGTTGAGGTGTCCGTCGTAATTCGACTTTCGCATTATGACTGGCATGCCTGCAAGGCAATTTCTGCGGACACCGCCGGACTTCGAGAATTTTCGAAGTGAAGGTTATCTCGTTTCCAGTCTTCGCAGGTGTAGACGATCACGGAGGTATCCGTTTCGCGAATCTCAATTTTACTGAGGCGGAAGCCCATTTCCGTAATCTCGGAGAACATCATCCAGGCGAGGTTTTCCACGCTGGTTGGGCCATTGAACAGTTTCAGCCTGAACTTCTCACCCGTACGTCGAGAGTGATCCTGAAGTGTTTCGTACAGTGGGTCGTTGACATTAATCAACATGCCGTGGTCGTAATTCTGTTTCAGCCAGGGCTCCAGTTTCTCATCGAACGCGCCAAATAAGGTGCTGATATCTCCTTCACGTTCAACTTCAAAATGGCAGTGAACTCCATAGCGATGACCATGAATATTGCTGCACTTGTCCCTGAGCGTTTCGTTTCGATGTGCGGCGTAGAATTTGTAGTCTTTTTGAATGATCATCGGATAAATCTCGCAACTTCAGCCCGCCCCGATTTCTGAAGACGTCTGAGTGAAGTAGAAAGTGTCAGTTTATGGGAGACGGCAACCAGGTGCCGCCCTCTCTGTTTGAGAAAATCTCATCGCCTGATTCTATCGAAGGTCAGTGGGTGAATGTCCCCATGAGACATCAGGACTTTCTGATTCGGCAGTGTTTTTCTGTCCAAAAGACACTGGACACTGCCATCAAAACCGCGTCGGAACACTTCGATTCTTCATGAAAAGAGCAAGCGGGCAGGTTGCTTGCCGCCACCTGTTTTTAAGCGTGCTAGGCTATCCATAACAGGTTAGCCGTTCTGTTTCGCTGATTCCATTCCTGAATCGAATCACAGGTTTGATGACTGAGAAATCGCACTGTTGACTCCTCCGTGTAAGTCTTGCGAGCCGCTCCGGCTCAATCTTAGGATCGTGTAGCAATGAGTGATACTGCAGTGGAAGCAGTTGACGCTTCTGGCCTTCAGATAAATCGATTCGGAAATCTGCCGGCATTGCCCGAAGTGACCAGTCGCATCATGTCTGCGCTTAAGGATCCGGATATTCGGCCAGGGGAACTGTCCAGGCTGATCACATCGGACGTTGCACTATCCGCTCGCATCCTGAAAGTTGTGAATTCGGTCTTTTACGGACTGCCACGGCAGATCTCAAGTATCGAACGCGCCGTTGTCGTTCTGGGCAGAAATGCAGTCCGCAATATCACCATTGCTGCTTCGATGGCCAAAGTGTTCAATGCAACGGGGCGACTTTCGAATACACGATTCAATATGAAGACACTGTGGACGCATTCGACCGCCACAGCCAGCGCGTCACGACTGCTGTGTCAGGAAATCCATCACGGCGATCCGAATGAGTATTTTCTTGCCGGGTTGACTCATGATATTGGCATCATGGCTGAGCTGTACTGGTCCCACGAATTGCTGGCAGATTGTGTCGATCAGACGATCGTAGACTCCAACGGCGTTCCGGTTAAAGATCTGAGGACATTTGAAATGGCAGCTTTCGGAGCTGACCACGAACAAAGCGGTTGCACGGCTTGCGAAGAATGGAATTTTCCGAAACCCATTGCCGTTGCTGCTGGTTCCCACCACGAACCACTGACGGCTGAAGAAGAACATCGTAAACTGGCCGCGGTCGTTCACATCGCCGACCGCATCAGCGCTTCGTTACCGGAATCATTCCGAGTCGACTTGCCAACGCTGGACGTCTCCGATGATGTCCTCGATGAGCTACGACTGAACCGCGATTCAATGGAGCGTATTCGTGACTTTCTGATTGCCGAGATGGCCGAAGTCCAACAGATCTTTTCGTGACACCACTGTCGGATTGCATGCAACATGCGAAATCGGCTAGCTCCGGATATTCCTGCTGTCCCAGCAAACCTGCAGTCGGTACACTGGACATTGGGATTTGCTTACCGATGATTCCAGCGCGAGCTCAGTGAAATGGACGCACCCATCAACCGACGTGAACTGATTTGCAGTTT
This sequence comes from Planctomycetaceae bacterium, assembly GCA_041398825.1. NCBI lineage: Bacteria > Pseudomonadati > Planctomycetota > Planctomycetia > Planctomycetales > Planctomycetaceae > Planctomycetaceae bacterium. The sequence continues at coordinate 320,913 of JAWKTX010000002.1, forward strand.
GGCGAAAGCGGGCATCATTTCACCATCATTAACGGCAGCTCTGGCCCAGCCAACTGCTCAGTGCTTCGTGAGTCAGGACGATTCTATCACAGTCATCGACACCAACGTGAGCCTCTTTCAATGGCCCTTTCGTCGACTTCCACTCGAACCGACTGCAGTGCTTGCAGCAAAACTTCGGCAACTGAATATCACTGAAGCATGGGCGGGAAGTTTTGAAGGCATTTTTCACCGTGATCTCACGTCTGCCAATGATCGTCTCGCTGCAGAATGTCTGCCATTTCAGGAGTTCCGTCCCGTTGGAACCATCAATCCAATGCTGCCAGGATGGAAGTTCGATCTCGAGCGATGTGTTCGTCATCACCGCATGTCCGGAATCCGATTGTTTCCCGGATATCACGGCTATGCTTTCGATGCGACTTCTGTCGGTCAGTTGCTGGAGATGGCAACTGCTTTCAATGTGTTCATCCAGATCGTCGTTTCCATCGAAGACACCCGGACTCAACCGGAAATGCTGAGGATTCCGGATGCCGATCTGACGGCACTGCCCGATGTCATCGCCAGTCTCCCGACAGCTCGCCTGCAGATTCTCAATCATAAACTGCGAGATCCCTTGCTGAGCAGGTTATCAGATCACCCGGGTGTCTATTTCGATACGGCACGCCTTGAGGGGACAGATTCAATCCCTGAACTCTGCTCAAAATTGCCGAAGCAACGGCTCCTGTTTGGCTCACACGCACCATTTCTGATCCCGGAAGCCGCACTGATTCGGGTCCATGAATCCAACCAACTCGATCTGACGCAATTGCAGGACATTTATCACAACAACGCGTCACGGTTTCTCAGAAATTGAGGACTCGATTCGGCGGATTTCCACGCGTACAAATGCCGTCGTTTCATTTCGAAGCGTCCGGTGGCAGATGGCTTCAGGGTGCGTTTCCGGCTATGCTGGGTCGTTCAGGTGCACTTCGCGACTCCCTGCCAAAGTGCCCGCTCATTCGCATTTGTCTCTCTCTGATCACTCAAATATGACCATTGAAAAAGTGCACGTTAATCTGGCAGCTCGAAGTTACGAGATTCATATTCAAAAGGGGTGCCTTCGCCATGCTGGTGCCACGGCGGGGACCTGGCTGTCCGATGCGTCATCACAACTGCTGAGGGCGTTGGTGATCTCTGATGATGTCGTCTGGAAACTGCACGGCTCGACGGTCATGGACAGTCTCGCCGGCGCGGGAATTGAATCGATCAGCCAAACCGTTCCGTCGGGAGAAACATCCAAGTCTTACCAGCAGGTTCAGCGGTTATACGACACTCTGGTCGATATGGCAGCCGACCGAAAAACAATCGTCATCGCGATGGGAGGAGGCGTTGTGGGCGACCTCGCAGGATTCGTGGCTGCAACCTACGCGCGGGGGCTCCGGTTCGTTCAGATTCCAACCACACTGCTGGCGATGGTTGACAGTTCTGTGGGAGGAAAAACCGGCATCAATCACCCGAAGGGCAAGAATCTGATTGGTGCTTTCCATCAGCCATCGGGCGTCCTGATCGACACCGAACTGCTGAAAACGCTGCCGGATCGCGAATATCGGTCCGGTCTGGCGGAGATTGTCAAATACGGTGTCATCATGGACGAACCGTTTCTGCAGTATCTTGAACAGAATATCACCGGGTTGAATGAACGACGTGACGAGGTTATGGGCCATGTCGTTGCTCGCAGTTGCCAACTAAAGGCTCAGGTTGTCGAAGAAGATGAATTCGAAACGACCGGGCTTCGAGCGATCCTGAACTACGGGCATACGTTTGCGCACGCCTTTGAAGCACTGGCAGGCTACGGCACCCTGCTGCATGGTGAGGCAGTATCAATAGGAATGGTCTGTGCCAGTCGACTGGCGGAAAGTCTGGGACGCATATCAAACCAGGATACTCAGCGACAGATTTCCCTGTTGCAGGCGTTGTCTCTGCCGGTTCATGTCCCCGCCGATCTTGCGGGGCGAACCGACGAAATTGTCCGATGCATGATGCTGGACAAGAAGACGGAAGGACGCGAACTTCGTTTCATTCTTCCTTCAGCCATGGGGCATGTAGAAACCGTCAGGGGCATCGATGCCGGACAGGCAATCACGGCTTTGGGTTGACAGTGTCAGGCAAACCATGGTCAAATTCGTGACGATGTCACCTGGTTGTGTGACGATCGGATTCCGTCCGAATAGTCTTTTCACCAACCCACCAAAGGAGATTGAACATGAAAAAGTCACTTCGCATTCTGGCGTTGTTACTGTGCACGGGCGTTTCATTGACAGTTATTGCAGATGAAAAGCCAAAGCAGGAGAAGCCTGTCCAGAAAGCGGAAGTCAAATTCACGGCCAAGTGCCCTGTATCCGGTGCTGATGCCGACAAAGAGCAATTCACCGCTTACAAGAACAAGAAGACTTACTTCTGTTGCGAGAAATGCAAAGCTGCCTTCGAAGCTGACAACACCAAGTATGCAGTCAAGGCAAACCATCAGCTGGTTCAGACACGACAGTTCCGACAGACCAAGTGCCCATTTTCCGGCGGCGATATGAACAAAGAACAGGCCGTCAAGATGAAGGGCGTCAATGTTCAGTTCTGCTGCGAGAAATGCAAAGGCAAAGCTGAAGCCGCAACTGGCGACGATCAACTCGCAATGGTGTTTTCAGACGACGCGTTCAAGAAAGGCTTTGAAGCCCGACAGGGTAAAGGCAAAGGAAAGAAAAAGACCGAATAGCCCGACGATGATCGTGCGATTCCTCTGATGACGCAGATTCGAATCCGAATGGCCCGGCTTTCCCCCAGAAGCCGGGCTTTTCTATTTGGTGCTTCATCCATCACCCGGAGCAATCGCTGGACCGCCGAACATGATTCTTATACGCATCGAAGAACCACTCTACAGAGATTGTCCGTGAATCGTAACTCGCTATTGCTTCGCCTTGTCCTGCTTGTTTCCTTCTCACATGCCACTGTACATCTGCTTGAACAGTCTATTGCGAGTGTCGAACTGGATGTTTCCAGCGAATTTCAACTGAATTCTGAACAATCCGGATTGCTGAGTACGTCCTTCCGAATCCCGTATGGATTCGGAGCGTTACTTGCCGGCATGCTCGCTGATCGGATCGGAGCTCGCCGGATTCTCGCAATCTATCTAGGAGCCTCTGCATGCATTTGCCTGGCAGTCATGCTCAGTCCCTCTTCAACAATGTTGTACATATCGCTGTTTTGTCTCGGATGCTTCGCCAGTATCTATCATCCTGCCGGGCTAGCACTTTTGGCGAACAGTACGACTCCCTATGAGCGTCCCCGGGCACTGGGGCTGCACGGAGTACTCGGCTCAACGGGAATCATGTCCGCGCCGCTCATCGCCGGATTGACATTGTCCGTCTCCGGAGCCACCTGGAAAACATTTTATGCGGTCATCGCCGTCTGCTGCGCAATCCTGACCTGGATGTTGCTGACTATGTTGAAACCCGTTCCACCGGAACAGGTTGCTCAGCCTGAAGGCGGTCACAACGGCAATAAGAGCGAAACTGAAACGAACACCGTGAAGCTCCCGGCCATGCCTGTTCCACTGGATCGGCTGCAGAAACGACCGTTTGCGTTAATGGTGACATCCGCTGCTTTGTGTGGAATTGTCTACGGTGGATTTCTGCATTTTCTCACTCGATACCTGACCGAAGTTCCGCAGGTAGAACGACTGGCTGCCAGTTTTGGGTTTACCGGAACCGCCAGCGCCAGATTCTGCTCAGCATTGGCACTCTCATGCGGTGCAGCGGGGCAGTTTCTGGCGGGACGCATGGCACATCCTCGACATCTTCGCTTCATGCTTGCCGCGGTTTACGCCGCAAACATTCCCTTTCTGCTGTGGATGTCCGTCGCGCAGGGACTGGAACGTCTTGTCGCTGCCTGCCTGCTGGCCTTCGTGCATTTCATGAATCAGCCACTGTACAACAGCCTGCTTCCGGAATTCGTTCCACCTGGAAAGCGAAGTACCTGGTACGGATTCAGCGCAATGATGGGTTTTGGATTAGGAGCAGTGGGACCGTGGTTTGTCGGGACATTTGATAATTATCGCGACTCATACTCCTGGTTGGCGGGCATCGCATTGCTGGCTGCGATATTCCCCCTCCTGCTTCCTCGACCTGCCATTGAGACATAAGAAACGGACATAAGAAACGGACATAGCCGCTGAAAGATTCTGCCGCCGGATTACCTGGCCCGGGCGCCGCGTTCGGCCATCTGCAAGGCACGAATCAACTCCTCCCGATCCAGTCCCTGATCTCCATTCACATCGGCTCGATCAAAACTACGAATCAGTCGTGCTACGATGTCCTGAGGGGACATTTGCTCCGATGCTGACGTTTCCCTTCGTTCGGGCGTCATATCCACAGATGTGACAGGCCGGGATTTGGACCCGGCTGCAGGTGATCTGCGTGAGAGATCGCCCGGCTGTCGGGCGAATTGACCAGCCATTTGCTGAACACGTTCGATGGAAAGACTGGACTGCCCTGCACGGTCAAGAATCTCCTCAAATCGCGATCTCAGTGCCTGAGGGATCTCGTCCGCAGTGAGCTGCCCATCCCCATTGCGATCGCTCCGTTTCAACATATCAGCCAGCCCCGGACGCCCTGCATTGGCAAATCGTCCTCTGCGTCCCTGATTCGATTGCACTTCTGAAGTGACGGTTGGAGCTTCTGAAACTGATGCCTGAAATTCCTCCAGTGTCAGGTCACCGTCCTTGTTGTGATCTGCGACGCGTAGTGAACGCCTGAAGAATGGCATCTGCGAATCACTGACTTCATCTGCTGTAATCTTCCCATCAGCATTTCGATCAAGTTTCTCGAACAGCGTCTTTTCGGCTGCCTGGGAAACCTCGTCGTCCGGAGAGGGTGCCGCGAAGAGAGCAGAGCAGGACACTGCTGCAATCGAGGCACAACCGAAGGTCAAAGATCGAGACACGAACTGTCGCATTTTCAGATTCATCTCCGGATCCCTTTTCAGCCTGAATTTACAATCGATTGGGTCGCTGATTTCACTACGGAAGACTTTCAGTCTGCCATCATTGCTAACCCTCTTACAGTCACAGCGATTCGCAAAGGATGTCCGTTACGCTCCGTTTTCTTCAAAATCTCCGTTGATTGTGACAATCAGATGTCGACGCCCCCCGTGGTTGCGATATTCGCACAGGTAGATTCCCTGCCAGGTACCTGTTTGTATCTGTCCATGGGCGACAGGAATTGTAATAGAACTGCCAGTGATAGCTGCCTTTACATGTGCTGGCATATCGTCCGGCCCCTCACAGGTATGATCGTAAGGCCAGGATTCCGGAGCGATCCGATCGAGTGCCATGGCCAGATCAACCGGAACATCCGGGTCGGCATTTTCGTTGATACAGAGGGCCGCCGAAGTATGCCTGATAAACACGTGCATGAGCCCAACCCGACACGATCGAAGTTGCGGAACGGCCTGCAACACATGCGGAGTGATTAAATGGCAACCGCGACGAAACGCAGGAAGCACAACCTCCGATTGATGCCACTCATTCATTTGCATGACTCCCGTAACCTATCGATTTTCGGCGTTTTCTGCCGTTCACCCGGATCGTAAGCGACCTTGATTGAATGATGAAGTCCAGGGCAAAATCCCACTGCACAATGGCTGTCAATTGCTTCGTCCCTGAATCAACTGGATGAATTTCATGTCGCAAACGTCCGGTGAGACTACGGTTAAAAACAAACGGATGTCACTGACTGAACAGCCTCGGTCATTCCTCAGCCTCCTGGCTTCGCTAACGTTAGTTCTTCAGACCGCAGCAACTCCTCTGGACCATGCTCACGGGGATGAGGTCGGAACGATCTCAATTCCGGACTTCAACGGCTTTCACCACTCGGCTGACTCGCTGCCCGAAATCCCTTCGGATCCTTCAGAGACAATTCTACCCGGCCTCATCGACTCACAGACGTCAGATATTCTGGTCCCCCACTCGCAGAGTCCCATTCGGCCCGACGATAAATCCACCGCCGAAATTTCAGCAACCGGCGAATCCTGCAGCAATGAGTTTCGCATCAATATTGATGACGACGATAAGGACAACGACAAGAGTCTGTTTGGCAACTTTCGACAGCCGTACACGGTGTATCGATCACATTCGACAGAGCTGAGCTGGATTCCGTCGTCAGGCGAAAACTTCGGACTCATCGACTGGCAGTCGGATCCATACCTGAAGAGCCAGAGAAATACGGGGTTCAGCACCGCCTTCAACGTCCACTGGTTTAACGGTCCGATTTCGCCCGACATTCCCTCTCGCGTCTACGACTTCTGCCTGGGATTTCAGCATCGCGATTCATTCTCTCCGTTGCTCAGTTACGATCTTTCTGCTCAGGTAGGTGCCTACAGTGATTTCGAAGGGAGCGCAAGAGAGGGGATTCGCTTTCCTGCGCACGCGGTCGGAATGCTGCATGTGAATCTCACCACCGATGTTGTATTTGGCGTCGACTATCTCGACCGAGACGATATTCGGATACTCCCGGTCTTTGGTCTTTCAATTCGGGATGTGATGTCTCCGTCGCTGCGTATGGATCTGGTCTTTCCTCGTCCTCGAATCGAATATGAGTTGGACAATGCCAAACGAGTCTACCTCGCCGGAGCGCTGGGTGGTGGAACATGGGACATGGAATACCCGGATGAATCGGATGACGTTGTGACGATTCGAGACTATCGACTTATGCTGGGTTTCGAGCGAATGGACAGCGACGGAGATTTGTCCGCCATCGAATTTGGTTACATTTTTGATCGCCACCTGCGGACCCGAACGCAACCCAGCGCGATCGGTTTTGATGACGCATTCATGATTCGCTTTGTGAGTCGGCACTAGCTGTCTGTTGAAAAATCGGGACAGGCACAAGCAGGATGGCTGTAAACCGTTGTGTTTTGGTGTCTCCTGCTCGAGCCAGTCCCATTTTTCAACACGCTGTTAACCTTGCGGCCCGCTGGAGACCAAACGAAGAGTCATTCGACACGTTGGCGAGGAACAGTTTGAAGGGCGTTTCACGAGACGCTGAGCAATGCCTGATTCCCGGGAGTCTTTTTCAACGCGTGACCGGAAGAATACTCCGCCGTGGGCTGTGCCATGGGGCGTGTGAGTGCGTTTCCTGGTTATCCATTGCCTTCAGTCGGTTGCAGCGACACGCAGCACTTCGTCAGGACTCGTCAATCCTTTCTCTGCGAGTACGATTCCCTGCTGCAACAATAGCTGGCCGCCATTCTGCTGATACCAGCGTC